>NZ_JACJRC010000003.1:0-300000 GCF_014697025.1 Alkalinema sp. FACHB-956
TCAACCGGGCTAATCTGGGGATGGAAGTGATGCACGAGCGTAACGCTCACAACTTCCCTCTGGACTTGGCTGCTGGCGAGTCTGCACCTGTAGCACTGCAAGCACCTGCAATCAACGGTTAATTCCGATTTCGGTTTTAGCTTGAGATTAGTCAATAGATCAGTCAAAAGCCCTCATCGAATCTATCGGTGGGGGCTTTTGGTGTTTGCACAATTTTTGAAAAGACGACTTTCAGCCAATGACGATACAAGCAAGGTTTAGAAAGCAAGGTTTAGAAAGCAAGGTGTTTCAACGCCGCACGACCTACGATAAACCAGACAGCTATGCTGGAAAAGAGATAGAGATAAAACCTAAGAAGAATGAGATTAAACGTGCAGTGGACAATGCTGTGCAAAATACGAAATCCCACAAAAAACCAGGCAGCCTTCACGTAAAGACTATCAACCTGCTGGGTCACAAACAGATAGAGCACGATCGCATAGAACAGAACGGGCATCTCAAATAAATTTTTCAGGTTGTTTGAGGGGGTGGTCACGGCCATTGGCCAGTTTTGCATAGAGCTGCTAGAGGTTGCGAGATCCTGGGGACGGATTTTTTTGTGGGTAATAAAACGAATTCGGCGAATGTACATATACACCCACACTAAAAAAGTCAGTAGGATCATTGCCAAAAAGGGACTGAAGATAGTTGTTTGATTCATTAATTTGGCTCGCCAGGAAACTGCTTTCACTGAATAAAGATTCCAGCTAATATAGGTTGAATATTGGAATACCGACAGACCCCGATCGGGTACACTTTAGGGTTTTGTTGTCCATGTCCCTAGATTTGTTATTTACAGCCATTCAGCAAGCCCGCAGCAAAGCTGAGCTACGATCGCAGGTGATTCCATCAATCGGTGAATATTTTTCCGCAACTCGACGGGCAGTTTTCTTTTTCGATGAATTATTAGCGAATGATCCAACCCTTCAAACCATTCTGAACACAGCTTTGTCGATCGACCGGAATCCTGTCGCACGATATCTTGCAGAACGTCATGCCCCCGTTCATGAAGCAATGGTCACAACCCCGAAAACATGGCAATTAATCTGTCCTCGTGCGGATCATTGGCATGTGATGGCAGGGCCGATCGTCCATCGTGGGAACATTGTGAGGGCCATCGGCTGTACCCGAGCACGATCAATGCCTGCATTTAATCACGATAATCTGGTTGATTTAAGTGCGATTTGCTTACATATTTCGGGATGGATGGCGATCGTCGAGGCCACCAAGAATTGCGATACCGATGCACCAGTTCTAGGGATAAATACAGGCTCTCAGGCAGTCAGGCAGTGTTTAACGGCACGAGAATTACAAATTGCCGAGTTAGTGGCCTTGGGTAAAACCAACGCAGAAATCGGTACCACATTGTGGATTACAGAAAATTCTGTCAAACAGGCTCTCAAAAGGATGTTTCGTAAGTTGGGCGTTTCTTCACGAGCTGCTATGGTCGCAAAGTTAGCGAATATTAATTGAAACGCTGGAATATCTGTATACTGAACTAAGGTCTTAAAATTAAAAACAAACCAACTACGATCATGACAATCCCTGCGATCGTATTTAGGAATTGGCTAAATGGATGGTTAATCCACGGATGCTTCATCAAGCGTCTGGTTCGATCTGCCATGTATGCATAGGTAACCTTAACGCCACCCACAGCCAGGATGGCGATCGTAATAACAATGGCAGTATCGAGAGGAGAAATTTTGGGGAGATCGAGAAATGCTGGGAAAAAGCCTAAGTAAAATAGAACAGCTTTTTGATCGCCAAGGGTAATGAATAGCCCTGCGAGAAAACTAGAGATTAGTGAAGCATCAGCAATCGTTTCTGTCCCAGTTGGTTTAGATTGAGCTTGAGACAATTGGATGCCCAGCCAAATCAAATAAGCGCCTCCAAGATATTTAATTAAGACAAAAAAGCCACCCATGGTAGCTACAATGAAAGCTAAGCCCCAGATGGCAATGATAATAAACACCACATCACCAACGACAATCCCAAGACTGGTCAGTAGGCCATGCAAAAATCCTAAGCTGGCCGATCGAGTTACTACGGTTAAGACACTGACACTGGGGATAGCCGCTAAGATGGTCATTGCACTGAACAAGGCAACCGTGCTGCTCAGTGTCATACTACTTTGCATTGCTTGAACCAGACTTCTTCACGATGCAAGGATTATAGCGTTGGGTGAGGACGGGGACGATCGGGATTTATCGTTTCCAAGTTTTTTCCATGAGTTGATAGCCCATGGGATCGTATTGTTTCAGGTCAGCACGATTAAAGGGATAGAAATCATTTTTGCCAAAGTAGGCTTCGGACGTTTCGGCAAAATACTCTTTGTTATTAGTCAAAGCATAGGCAGGCTTCTTTCCACCCTGCACGTAGGCCACTGATTTATATAATTGGCGATCGATCGCATTTTGATAGGCAGCTTGAATATCTGCATTCTGATCTCCCAAGACAAGGTAATGGTAAGCGTGGGCCAATTCGTGCAATACCATCCAGGGTTGATCCCTTTGTGACCATTGAACAAAATTACGGGTATTGGACAGTTCAACATCGCCTGCTTTGTCGGGATTATAACCATTCTGTCGGAGCCAATCAGCCGAGGGATGAAATTCCGCCGCCCCGTTGGCTCTTTTCTGCCATTCCACCCAAATCCGGACTTTTTTCAACTTGGCAAGGGGTTTGTTAGGAACCACCCGGGTAATGGCCAATAGTTGGGATTGCAGTTCTTTCCGCAGGGCTTTGGATTCCCTGGGATGCTTGAGAACTTCGGGATTAAAGAGAACTGTAAAGCCAGCGATCGATTCTGAGCGATAGGCCGTGGTAGGCGTGATCCTAGAGGACGTTTTTACAGTAGGCGCATTGGCTGCAACGGTCGAATCTGGGAAAGCTGTTTGGCAAGCAGTAATGGTGCAGCAGAGCACCAGGGAAAGCGATCGAAGTTTCATAGGATTTCTGGGTACAACCGTTGGATTCCGGTATTGAATTCTGGCGTTGACGTTTGGATCAGTTCTCGATGGCTTTTGATGCATCATCGCTTGGATTCATCATCGCTTGGTAAGCGGCTTCATCCAGTAAATCTGCTTCACTTTCCACCCGATCGAGAAACACTAACCCCTGAAAATGGTCATACTCATGCTGGAAAATCCGTGCCACAAACCCCGTTAATGAGGTCTGTTGAAGCTGGCCAAATCGATCCTGATATTCCACCGTAATCTCGCAATGGCGCGGCACCCATCCCCGCACCCCCGGCACACTCAAACAGCCCTCCCAGCCCTTTTCTACCGCCTCCGATCGCGCCAAAATCACTGGATTAATCATCGCCGTCGGTTCCATCTCCGGAGCGAACGGATAACGCGGATTTGGACGAGACGCCACAATCATAATTTGATAGGACTCATCGACCTGCGGAGCCGCAATCCCCACCCCATTTGCCTGTTGCACCGTTGCAATTAACTCATCAATCAACTGCTGAATTTCTGGCGATCGTACATCCTGTACCTGGCTTGCCCGTTGCCGCAGCGTAGGATGCCCCAACTGGATAATCGATCGTTGAGCAGATCGTTGAGCAGATCGTTGGGTAGTTGGTTGAGCAATTGGTTTAGGCATGGGTCATCTCATTGGCAATTTCTTTATTCGCCAAGATACACCAAACCCCAAAATACCCGCAACTTGAGACTTGTCAACAGCTCGTTGCAGGTCATCCTCACAATATACTCAACATTCCCTTCTAAGCTGAACGGTAAAACCAAATAGCACTTTAGGAGGGACGGAGGATGGGAACCGATTATTTAATCGTTGGCAGTGGTCTTTCGGCCTTGGTTTTTGGGGCGTTGATGGCCCAGGCGGGGAAACGGGTGGAAATCCTTGAAGCCCATGAACATCCGGGAGGGTTTGGGCACACGTTTACCATGGCCAAGAAATATCGGTTTAATGCCCAGCTTCACTATGTGTGGGATTGTGGTGAAGGGAATACGGTCAATCGAGTTTTGCAACGCTTAGGACTCGATCGCACCGTCACCTTTGAACGCTATGACCCGCAGGGCTTCGATCACATGCGAATGCCGGGGTACAAGCTAGATGTACCGGGGGAGATGGAACTGTTGATTCAGCGGCTATCGCAGCAATGTCCAGAAGGAACCCAGGAAATTCGGCAGTTTCTCCACACCGTGCAGCAGGTTCGGCAGGGATTGAAATGCCTATCGCCACCGATTCGGCCTCAATTACTGCTCCAAAATTTTGGCGCTGTCCTGACGGCAATTCGCTATCTCAACAGCACGTTACAGGAGGTGTTCGATCGCTTTAATCTGCCCAAACCAGCCCAAACCCTCCTAGCCCTGCAATGGCCGGATTTTCTCCTGCCTCCGGAACAACTTTCATTCTATGCTTGGGTGATTTTGTTCACAGGCTATCAGGAAGGGGCATTTTATCCAACGCGGCATTTTGAGCATGTAATTAATAGTTTGGTGCAAGTGATCCAATCCCATGGTGGAACGGTCCATTTGAATCAAGAAGTGCAGGCGTTCATCCTGGATGGCAAAACGGTGAAGGGCGCACGGGTCGTCGATCGGCTAACTCACCAATCCCAGGAATACTATGGCGACACCGTCATTTGCAACCTTGACCCGAAGAAAGCCGCGCAGATGATTGGCCTCGAAAAGTTTACACCGCAAGTACAGCGACGTTTGGATTACGACTATTCACCATCCAATTACATGGCCTATTGCGTGGTTAAGGATTTAGATTTACGGGACTATGGGTTTGGCGCGTGGAATGTTTTCCATACGGAAGATCCAGATTTAAATCAGGCATTTCGGCGGATGTATGAGCAGCATGATTTTTCCCGTCCTAGCTTTGCAATTACGACTCCAACCCTATTAACTTCTGCGGAACGGGATTGTCCTGAAGATTGTCAAATTATTGAATTCTTAACTGTTGCCAATTACGACTACTTTCATCAACTTCAGCAAACTGATAAGCAAGCTTACCACCGCAAGAAAGAAGCGATTTTAGAGACGATTTTGGACATTATGGAACGGCAATATATCCCCAATCTACGGAAACATATTGTGTTCAAGATTACAGGAAGTCCTACAACCAATGAGCGATTCTGCTGGTGTCCGCAGGGCAATTCCTACGGTTCGAGCTTAACTCCGCGCAATATGGGTTTAGGACGCTTAAATCACCAAACCTCCCTCAACCATTTCTATTTCTGTAATGCTTCCTCTGGCTATCCCGGTTTTGCTGCAACTTTTTGGACCGGTGCGATTCTCTATCAACGACTATCCGGCGACCCAATTCTGACTACAGCGTAACAACAATCCCGAGGTGACCTATGAAGATTGCAGTCATTGGTGGTGGTGCAAGTGGTCTGGTGGCGGCCTATTTGCTCGATCGACAGGGCCATCAAGTGACCGTGTTTGAACGGCAAAATATTCTCGGTGGCCACATTCGAACGTTGAATAAAAACATTCAGCCGAATGTTCAACCCTGTGGTGAATATTTAGAAGCGGGTGTGTTGGAATTTCCGGTGGAGTTTAGTCAATTTCTCCATCTGATGCAGGATTTAGGTGTGGAATTGGAGCCTGTACCGGTTGGGTCAGGGCTATTTTATCAAGATGGGCGGCATTTTCTGTCGCCTGTCTCGATCGAGAAAAATTTTTCAGGCTGGCGGAAGTGGAAGGAAGTTTTGCAGATTGATGGACTCTATGCCCGATCGGTGGGGCTCTGGCTGAAGACGCACCTAGCTTCCCTGGCGGAACTCCAGAATCAACCCTTATCGAAGTTTTTAGGTGTGGAATGCCCGCGCACTACTTGGGTCAAGCTACTAACTATGTACAGCTACTCCATGGCCTATGGCTTGATGAATCCATTCCCCGCAGAGTTAGCTATTCCCGCCCTACGACGCTATGTGTTTACCAATTGGGTCAGGATTCAAGGTGGGGTATATTCTTACATTGAGAAGATTCTCGATCGCTTCCAGGGTGAAATTATCCTCAATGCTCAAGTCAGAAGTGTTTTCAGGCATCCCCAGGCGGTGGAAGTGTTGCTAGCCGAGGGGACATCCCACTGGTTTGACAAACTCGTTTTGGCAACGCCTCCCGATCAAGTCCTCAAACTCTTGGCGGATGCCCATAGCGATGAAGTCCGACGATTTGAGCATTGGCAAGCCAATGAAGCTGAAACGATCATCCATACGGAAATGACCATGTATGAGAAATATGGAATCAAACAGGGTTCAGAATTTGACTTTTTCCAAACAGGTCAGGATGACTGGGGGTATAACGCAGCGTTGAATCAGCTTTGTGGCACGAGCCACGATCGGCAGTATAGCCTTGCGTTTAACCTGAAGCAGCACCTCAATCCTGAACACATTATCCATCACCAAAAACATCAGACCCCGCTGTACACCGTCGAAGCTTTTCGCAACCGCAACGACATCATTGCCAGGAATGGAGAGTACAACACCTACTATGCCGGAGCCTATTTAGGGGACGGCCTCCATGAAGGGGCGATCGCATCTGCGGTTAGGGTCGCCGAGGCGATCGGGTAATGTTAATTTTGGGGAGCTGGAATAACTCACTACGATCTTGAAAATATCGATTAAGGCGCGATCGTTAGGAATTTCCTGATAGACTATGGCCAGATATTAAATCTTCGGGTTAAACACCAACCCCTTGAGTTAGCTTGGAGTTAAACTAATGTGTTTTTCAGCCACTGCAAGTTTCACTGCCACTGCCTTACTCATTCCCCTAGGACTTTATGCGAGCACCACTGCATGGCATAGAGATTCTCGATATGTCCCTCTAGCCACCATTCCCTTATTTTTTGGCATCCAGCAAGGCATTGAAGGGATGGAATGGCTGAATATCCACAGCCATCAAACCGACCTGATTCGCTTCGGGGCTTTAGGTTTTTTATTTTTTGCCTATGGATTCTGGCTCGTTTGTCCTGCCCTGGGGATGTTCATCTTAGAACAGCGTACTGAAGCAAAACCGCGATTCCTCACGATCGCCCTGATCGGTCTGTTGTTTAGTGCCTCCATTTACGTTCCACTTTGGATTTATCCCGATTGGCTGACCATCGTCGTCCGGCAGGGGTCGATCGACTACCAAACCCAGATGATCTACGACGGTTTCCTATCCCGCGATATTTTGCGTCTCATTTATTTGCTCATTGTCTTGAGTCCGTTATGTCTCATGAATGTCGATCGCATCAAAATTTTTGCTGGACTTATTGCCCTAGCATTGCTTGCAACTGCTTACTGGTTTAACTATGCCTTTGTTTCTGTGTGGTGTTTTTGGGCCGCGATTTTGTCCCTCTACGTTATCTATATTGTGCAAAACCTCCCCCGATCGACCTCGAGCTAATCAGCACAACCCACTGAAGCAGCGCAGTACACGTCCTAACCCTAGCCCAGCCCACAGCCATCGTCGTAGCCTCAGTCCCCACAATCCCTCCACCCAAAATCACTACAGGCCCCGCGTAACACCCGGCACGCCCCCAGCACCGATTCCAAATATTCCAAGCGATCGATCAACCCAGCCCCCCCCTACTCTCCTACCCTGTCTACCGCTTCAGCCACCACAGCAAAAAAACGATCGCGAGTCCGACGGCAAACCAGAGATAAAACTGTTGGTTCATGGCGCGGCGTTGGGCGCGGGTGTAGGTTTTGGGTTGGTTGGCTTGGCGTTCGCGTTCGTACCAGTCGATGAGGGATTCTTGGGCGGGTGCTTTGCCGATCGTGGGTGGGGTGCGGCGTTCGGCAGCGATGATTTGGGTGCAGTTACGAATGGCTTCGTCGCATTCTTCGACTTTGTGATCGAGTTTGAGGTCTTCGTAGATAGCTTTGGCTTGTTGGAAGTTGAGGAGGGCTTGACCGTGGTTATCTAATTTGGCATGGGCATGTCCTGAATTGTATAAAGAAACTGCTTCGCCGTTGCGATCGCCGATATCGCGTTGAATTTCCAGGGATTGTTGGAAGAACTCGATCGCGCGTTGGAATTGGCCGAGGGAGCCGTACGTAGACCCCAGATTGCATAAGGAGCTTGCTTTGCCGTTGCGATAGCCGATATCGCGTTGAATTTCCAGGGATTGTTGGTAGTATTCAATCGCGCGTTGATGTTGGCCGAGGGAGTCGTACGCATTCCCTAGATTGCCCAAGGAAGCTGCTTCGCCATTGCGGTCGCCAATATCGCGTTGAATTTCCAGAGATTGTTGGTAGTACTCGATCGCGCGTTGGAATTGGCCGAGGGATTTGTATGCAGCCCCCAGATTGTTTAAGGAGTTTGCCTCGCCGTTGCGGTCACCGATATCGCGTGTAATTTTCAGAGATTGTTGGTAGTACTCGATCGCCTGTTGGTATTGGCCGAGGGATTTATATGCAGCCCCCAGATTGTTTAAGGAGTTTGCCTCGCCGTTGCGGTCGCTGATATCGCGTGTAATTTCCAGAGATTGTTGGAGAAATTCGATCGCCCGTTGTATTGGCCGAGAGCGTTGTACGCAGCCCCCAGATTGCCTAAGGAAGCTGCTTCACCCTCAGAAAAATTAAGGGTATTGAAAAGAACGTGGGCTTTCTGGTGAAATGCGATCGCTTTCTGGTAACGTCCCAAAAATTGATGCAAGCACCCCAGACTTGTCCAAGCCCAGCCGAGCTTTTTAGTTTCGGCATCATCGGCAGCAACCCATTCGGAGGTCAATCGTTCATACAACGGTAACAACAATTGCCATTGCCCCGCCAGATCTAGCGAGTTAAAGCATCGATCGATGAACTCATCAGCCCGTCCATACTGCCCCAACTCACAGGCATGGTAAAAATTTTCCAACTCTTCTCGACAACTCTCGATCGTTCCATCCCAGTCCTGATAATGCGCTGAGTAGTAGGCGATCGCCGCTTCGTGAGCTACTGCTGTGATCTCCTCCGTCAACCGCGATCGGACAAACTGCTCCACCAACGGATGCAAAACAAACCGCTCATCCTGCCGCAACAGCAACCCCTGAGACTCCAACTCCGCCAACTCCGCCTCTGTCGCCTCCGATCGCATTGCCTGGGCCATTTCCACATCGATCGGCAACCGATACACCGACACCTTCAGCAACAACGCCTGCAACTCGATCGGCAACGCTTCAAAAATCACATCAAAGATTGCTGAAACACTCGCTTCCGGATCGCCTTGATAATTTGCAAACAACTTGCTAAAGAAATCGATCGCCCGTTCATCCACCCGCGCTCCATAGGTTTCCGTTGTCCAAGCCGCCGCCAACTTCAACAACAACGGATGCCCCTCCGCCAACGCCACCAACCGCAATCGAGCCTCTCCCGTCACCCCCTCCCGATCGAAAAACGCCAGCCCCTCTTCCTCCGTCAAGCCCCCTAATGCGATCGTCTCACTCGCTGGCAGCGGCGATCGGCTCGTCACCAACACCGCACTCCGCCGACCCTGCGCCGCCCACTTCCGCAAAAACTGCTCATACCAATCCCAATCCGCCTGCACCAGTCCCGCCTCCGCCTGATCGATCACAATCAACATCCGCGCCCCACCATTCGGGTCATCCAGCAGCAGCAGCAAATCCCGCAACAACGACGCCTCAGTCGCCTGGGGATCCCATACCGGACGCCTCAACTCCTGCAACACAAACCGCGCAAACCGATCGAACGACAGCGATTGCCGAAAACTCACCCACACCCGCTTCTCAAACCCAGCCCGCTCATACCCGCGGTAGCCCCACGCCGCCAACGAAGACTTACCAAAGCCGCCCTGCGCCACAATCTGCGTCACCGGAACCCGCATCAAACAATCCGTCAACTGTGCTTGATAGTCCGCCCGATCGACCCAATAGCGCTCATAATTGGGTGGATTCTCCCCCACCCCCGACACATCAATAGGATGGAATGAATTCGGAGCAATCGAAATACCACCCTTGGGATCATTGATAATGATTTGGTCTCGTCCAGCGTTATGGTACGTCATGATTGGAATTCAGCATCGATTCCGTTGACACAGGCAAGACCTTGCAGGACTTCCAGCCCAACTATACCTTTAGTCCTGAAAAGCCTACATCTGTTAGCACAAAATTTATTCGCGTCTCAGCATCATGAACCACCAATCTTCAAATCTCCAGTCGGCTGATTGATCACAATTTGATCTCGCCCGTAGTTGGTATAGTTCGATTGACTTTGCGACTGGTTTTGAATTTGGATGATCTGCTGCGCCAGCCCTTGCAACGCTTGCTGGAACTCCTCATCCTCCACAAACTCCGCCTCCAACACCGTCTCCACCTGTTTCAGTGCCGCCGGAGCCTCGCCCTTTTCCGCCGCGATCGTCGCCAAATTCTCCGCGGTCTTCTTCCGTCCCGCAAACCGCGCCGCGATCGACTCCCATAACCGTTCGATCAACTTCTCCGCCGCCTTGCCCGCCGCACCCTCCGCAAACTTCTGCGCCGCCAACCCGAGAATTACTGCCGCCGTAATGGGTTCCGTCATCGCGATTTCTCCTACCAGAGACTTTACCAACTCCATTATGGCAACTTCACCCAAAAACCGACCCATTCCGCAAACCCAATCAGTCCAGAAGCCTCGATCGTCAGCAAGTGAGTTTTTAAGTGAGTTTTTATAGGTCAATCGCGCGGATTCGATCCCCCTAAATCCCCCTTAATAAGGGGGAATTTGAGTTAATTAAGCAAAAAGTAGAAATATAGCAACTTTTCTCCTATTTCCTCCGGTTCCCCCTTTATTAAGGGGGGCTAGGGGGGATCTACAACCTTTGGGAAAACCGATCAATCTAATTGGCTAGCCCGATCGCGCTGCATGATGCTCACGTATTGCCAATCAGAACCGGGAACGGGAACAGGAACACCCCAGCGAATACGATCGCTAAACCGAAGCACATGCAGTTGGTTAATCGTAGCGTGAACTTCTTCGCGGGTGCCGACAAGATAAAATTGCAACGGTTTGAATTCCGGATCGATCGCGCGATCGGAATTACCAAAGTTAATCACCATGGGGATTTCTCCAAATTGTTGAGACGGGAAGAAATCCCAAAAATTAAAGCCACCCTTTTGCGCAGGACAAGTAGGGTGGCCCGATCGAATGTTACAATCCGTGTCAGACCGCCTAGCTGCTATGACCAGCTTGGGGGTTTAGCTGCCCTCCGTTGTTCTCAGCAACGTTGGGTAGCGCCTTAATTTTCGGGAGCGTATACCAGCTGATCGAATCGGGAAGTTAAACACGGTTGTACTCAGCTGTGAGAAGCAAGCTTACGAGTAAAGGACTAGCCCTGTCAACCGTACTGAGATAGTTTGTAATTTTGGCTTAATAAATTAAAACCTGACACAGCCAGAACGATCGGCGCTAGAAGAAGAGATTCGATCGTTTTGAACAGCGGCAGGAACCGTAATTGTGCTGTAGGGGTTTTGAAGCAAGTCGAGGCGATCGATTTGATGGAGATAAAATAAAGGGGATGTATTCGTAATAACTAGGCGATCAGGCATTTTGAATATCTTGTGCCAATTCGTCGGGATTGGCAGAAAAAGGCGAAACTTGACAGAGATCGAGGCGGTTCAGAAAGTCTACCCGTGAGATCCCTGCGAGTTTGGACAGTGCTCATTAAAAATGCTGGGACGATCGTGTCTCTTAATTATAAGTTTCCTGGAATGGTCGATCGTTCCTCCAATCGCTCATTAGTTCCCCGCTAACTTCATCCGGTGATTGTTTGCTGCAAAAAGTCTTTTTCAAGTCTTAGAATCGCGATAGTCAAACCATAATATCGACTCGATCGGGTTTAATCTTGAGGCACCCCACCATGCATACCCTCTCCCTCCAAATTCCGGAAACCGCCTTCGCCGCCACCCGCAAAACCCCCGACGAATTCGCCCAAGCCCTCCGCCTAACCGCTGCCGTCAAATGGTACGAAATGGGAGAAATTTCCCAAGGCCAAGCAGCCGAAATCGCCGGACTCAGCCGCGCCGAATTCATCACCCAACTGAGCCGCTTCCAAGTTTCTCCCTTCCAATACACCCCTCAAGATCTCGCCGAGGAACTGGCAGATGCAAATTAGCCAAGTCGTTATCAATGCCTCTCCTTTAATCACACTCTTCAAAAGTCATCAAGCCCATCTCCTCCCTGCTCTTTTCCCAGACATTATTATTCCAACCACCGTTTGGACAGAAGTCATTCGGGCAGGCTCTGCTGACATCGCAGCGCAACAACTCCCCACAATGCCTTGGGCTACACCAACTCCCATTGACCTCGCTCCAGAAGTTCTAGCATGGGGCATTGATCCAGGTGAATCTGCTGTGCTCAGCTTTGCGTTACGCCATCCTACCTACCGTGCCGTGCTTGATGATGCCGCCGCTCGACGGTGTGCTCGTACTTTAGGGATTCGAGTGTTGGGCACTTGTGGCGTCTTGGTTCTAGCTAAACAGCGGGGCATCATTACTTCGGTTACCCCTGGAATTTCTGCACTGCAAAGTGCAGGACTTTATTTGAGTGAAAGCTTAATCCAGCAAATCAAACTCCAAGCAGGAGAAGATCCCTAGACTCCCCAAAGTCACCTGATGCACCAAATTTGTTAGGGAATCCAGACAACCTCCTCAGCCATCGGGCGGATTTTAGAAACCCTTTACAGATTCCTGTCAACCTGTCCCCCTTATTCCCTAAAATAGTTGCGACACTCATGAAGAAATATGACCATCTCTGTCATACTGAATCATAAGTATGAATACCTACTCGTCTCTCTGGGCGAAGAATATTAGGTATTTGGCTGGGGCCTGTCAGAAGTGTCACGACATCACCAACCTACGCCAAATCGGTTCCATTTTCGGACAGGATTTCGGTCGTAACTGTTCGGTATGCTACTTTTGATCGGAAAAAATCTGGTCACACCCTCTGTTTGACTCAAGTCCGACCCTAAAGTTCGACTCAAGTTCGACTTCGTGGATAGCCGTCGTTAAGCGTTAAGTACCCAAAACATCATGGTCGTTGCAACCCAATCTCTGGAAGAACTGTGTATTAATTCGATCCGCTTTTTGGCGATCGATGCGGTTGAAAAAGCAAAATCTGGTCACCCTGGATTGCCCATGGGTGCCGCTCCGATGGCTTTTACACTGTGGGATAAGTTCCTGAAGTTCAATCCCAAGAATCCTAGCTGGGTCAACCGCGATCGTTTCGTCCTGTCCGCCGGTCACGGTTCCATGCTGCAATATGCGTTGCTGCACCTGTTTGGCTACGACAGCGTCTCGATCGAAGATATCAAACAGTTCCGTCAGTGGGGATCCAAGACCCCCGGTCACCCCGAAAACTTTGAAACCGCTGGGATTGAAGTCACCACCGGCCCCCTGGGTCAAGGGATTTGTAACGGCGTCGGCTTGGCCATGGCCGAAGCGCACCTGGCAGCAACCTACAACAAGCCCGACTGCACCCTGATCGACCACTACACCTACGTCATCCTGGGCGACGGTTGCAACATGGAAGGCGTCTCCGGCGAAGCTTGCTCCTTGGCAGGTCACCTGGGTCTGGGTAAACTGATCGCCCTCTACGACGACAACCACATCTCCATCGACGGCGACACCTCCGTTTCCTTCACCGAAGACGTAGGCAAGCGCTTTGAAGCTTACGGCTGGCAAGTTCTGGTTGTGCCCGATGGCGACACCAACCTCGACGCGATCGCCAAGGCCATCGAAGAAGCCAAAGCTTGCACCGACAAGCCGACCATGATCAAAGTCCGCACCACGATCGGCTTCGGCTCCCCCAACAAAGCCAACACCGCTGGCGTCCACGGGGCTGCCCTGGGTGGCGACGAAGTCAAACTGACCCGCGAAAACCTGGGTTGGAACTACGATCCGTTTGTCGTGCCCGAAGACGCTCGCGCCCACTTCAACAAGTCGATCGAGCGCGGTGCTGCGGCTGAAGCTGAATGGCAGAAAGTCTGGGAAAGCTACAAGAGCAGCTATCCCGAAGAAGCGGCGCAGTTCGATCGTCAGATCAACTACCGCCTGCCCGACGGTTGGGAAAAATGCCTGCCCACCTACACCCCCGAAGACAAACCCCTGGCCACCCGCCAAACTTCGGAAAAAACCCTCAACGCGATCGCCAATGCAGTCCCCGAACTGATCGGCGGTTCCGCTGACCTGACCCACTCCAACCTGACCCAACTGAAGGGCTTTGCCGACTTCCAGAAGGGTTCCTACCACGGTCGTAACCTGCGCTTTGGCGTCCGGGAACACGGCATGGCAGCCATCTGTAACGGCATCTACCTGCACAAGACCGGCTTGATTCCCTACGGTGCAACCTTCCTGGTGTTCGTAGACTACATGCGCGGTGCTGTGCGTCTGTCCGCCCTGGCAGAAACCCAAGTTATCTACGTCCTGACCCACGATTCGATCGCCCTGGGTGAAGACGGCCCCACCCACCAGCCCGTAGAAACCCTGGCGTCCCTGCGTGCCATCCCGAATCTGCTGACCTTCCGTCCGGCAGATGGCAACGAAACCTCTGGAGCCTACAAGGTGGCTGTGGAGCGTCGGACGACCTCTTCGGTCATGGCCATGTCCCGTCAAGCCCTGCCCCAACTGGCTGGCTCCAGCATCGAAGGCGTGGCACGCGGTGGCTACATCCTGTCTGACAGCGGCGACCTACCCGATATCATCCTGATCGCAACGGGTAGCGAAGTCAGCCTTTGTGTTGAAGCTGCCAACAAACTGCGCGGTGAAGGCCACAAGGTGCGTGTGATTTCCATGCCCTGTGTGGATCTGTTTGAAGAGCAAGACGCTGCTTACCGCAATGCGATTCTGCCGAAGGAAACCAAGAAGCGCCTCGTCGTGGAAGCTGCTTCTAGCTTCGGTTGGCACAAGTACGCTGGGGACGAAGGCGACATCATCAGCATCGATCGCTTCGGGGTTTCGGCTCCCGGTGGCATCGCCATGGAGAAATTCGGCTTCACCGTGGACAACGTTTACAACCGTGCGAAGGCATTGCTCGCCTAGTTAACCAAACGCGAGTTCACCAAACACAAGTGAGCAAAATTTGAAACTGATCTAAAAAGGATATATCAGCCTAAAGATCATTCATTATAGGGGGAGGATTCCAACTCCCCCTTTTTACTATGAAAGCCAGCTTATAGAATGGAAGTGTAATTGTCGCAAAATCTCTGTCTGAGCATAAAGTTCTGTATCGTTTAAATATTCTATAAAGTTAGATGAATTATTTGCAGGAAGATAAAATCATGAACCCCCTAAGCTCTTTCCTCTATGCCCAACCATCTTTTGTTGAAGGGATCGCTCGTCTTTTAGATATAGGCGGAACTCTTCAAGAGTACAATTCTTCATTAACTGATCATCAGGCTGATGAGCTTGCTTTAACTGCCGATTGGAGAGTTATTGGAGAAGATTTAAACAACGCAATTGATGCCTACAAAACTGCTTACTCTCAAGTTTCAGATCAGCTCATTGAAGAGGCGCAAAAGGCTCTAATCATGGAGCAGTACTATCTTGATCAAGAATAACTCGGTTAGATAATAAAACCTTATGATTAACGACCCTGCGCAAGTAGATTCAAGTGTTGAAGATTCACAAGATAGTACTGCTGCTTCGGCACAAAAGATAGCGCCTTTGGATCCTGTGAAGGTTTCTCCGCAAAATAGGCCATCTAGAGAATCAATGGAAGTATATGGTTTTCAGGGGCCTTTACCTCCTCCTTCAATTCTTAAGGCGTATGACCTAGTAGAACCAGGATTAGCGAATCGAATTGTTTCTCTTGCAGAAAAGCAAGCCCATCACCGAATGAACCTGGAAAAAACTGTAATTACAGGGGATGATAAACGAGCTTGGGCGGGGCTGGTAGCTGGGTTTGTTCTTGCCTGTTTAGGGTTTGTAGGAAGTTATGACTTAATTCGCAATGGCAAGGAAGTTAGTGGCAGTATTTTAGGGGGAGGGGTCTTGGTTTCCCTTGTAGGTGTGTTTGTGTATGGTACAAATAAGCGTTCTGAAGAGAGAATAGAAAAACGCCGAGATTTATTGGGTAAGGATTCTCAAGTTCGGAGTGAAGATTGAACCCAATCTTCACTAATTCTCATGGCGCAAGATTTGCAAAGAATAGATTTAGTGGATAGCCTTGCTTTAGCGACCGCATTAGATTGTGTTTAGAGTGGTAGTTCTATGGTATGAAGATTTGAACTTTGATTATTTCAATCATGTTCAAAGTTACACAGAATTGGCTCATATATTTCGAAATGTAACGCTTCCTCTAGGGAAACGCTGTGCGATCGCAACTCAGCAGATACACTGAAGAAGGTATGACTCCGTCCTTTAGACGGAATACCAAGCACCCAACAGACTGTCTTCGTCGTTTGAATGATTATTCCAAACTCAGTACTGGATGATCTATTTGCCGCTCTGCCTCAGGTGCGACCACAGATGTATTTCAAGTCTTCCTTGACGGCTTTGTCCCATGCCATGGAAGACCAAGTTCTGGCAGGTAGTGATAAGCCCTTAGTCATCGCTAGCTTCCAGCGCGAACGATTTTATAAACAAGAAGCCCATCGCTATGCCCGCATCGCCGAGCGAACCAATCAGGTCTACGTCCTAGCAGCGCCAGAAACGGATTTTGCGAATCGATCGATTGATTACGAAATGGTTGCCTTTGATCCGAGCGATCCATTGAGCCAAGAGTGGCATTTGGTGGTGCTGGGACGGCAATACGCCTGTTGTTTAATCTGTAAAGAAAAGTTTCTCACCGATCCAAAAGTTCGGCAGTTTGAGCTGCATGTGGATCAATCCCGGCGCTTTGAGGGGATTTGGAGCTTCGATCGGGAAATTGTTTGTAAGTCAGCGGAACTACTCCTGCAACGCATCATTGCCTATCGACCGGAACTGGCCACAAAAGCAGGTAGGGCGCTGGGTAAGTTGAGCAAGGAAACTGCCAA
Organism: Alkalinema sp. FACHB-956; assembly: GCF_014697025.1. Taxonomy (NCBI): domain Bacteria; kingdom Bacillati; phylum Cyanobacteriota; class Cyanophyceae; order Leptolyngbyales; family Leptolyngbyaceae; genus Alkalinema; species Alkalinema sp. FACHB-956. Next base: position 16,956 of record NZ_JACJRC010000003.1, read on the forward strand.
AGGCTTCAAACCGCCGGTGTCCGATCCCTTTGCAGAACGGTTGGTCACCTACTTGCAAGTGGGGCAATACAAGCTCTCTAAAGCCTATCGCGCGATCGCAGAAAAGGAACGCAAAGAACGCTTAGTCAACTTGATGACCACCGCGATTCGCCGATCGCTGGATCCCGCTGAAGTCTTGCAAGTTGCCACATTGGAACTCGGCCAAGTCCTGAAGCCCGATCGCTGTTTGATTTATCGCTGTAAGGCTGCGGATACGGTGGTACGCCTGGAACATGAATTTTTGGATCCGGGCTCAACCGAATCGGAAACGGTGGATGACAGTTCCATTCCCTCCCTGCGGGGCATGGTCTGGGATTTGGCCATGAATCCCCTATTTCAGCAAGTGGCCCAAGCCCAGGAATCGCTATACGTTGAAGATACCCTGTCCCATCCGCTCTTAGTGACGACCGGCAATGCCGCCAGTACTTTGCAATATCTGTTGCAGACAGGCAAGATTCGATCGTGGCTAATGGTGCCAGTGCTGTATCAGGATCGCCTCTTGGGCATTGTTGAGTTGCATTATTGCGACTCCCACTTACTGCAAAAACACGAACTGGAATTGGTCGATGCGATCGCGGCCCAAATTGGGATTGCCCTGATTCAAGCGGAAGCCTTTGCCAACTTGGAAGATCTCAACCAGCAACTGGAAGCGTTGGAACGCACCCGCAGTAACCTGATTGCCATCACCGGCCATGAACTGCGGACCCCGCTGTCCACCATCCAAGTTTGCCTAGAGAGCTTATCCACCGACCCCACAATGCCTGCGGAGTTGCGACAGGTGATGCTCAGTTCGGCCCTCTCCGATGCAGAGCGGATGCGCAAGCTCATTCAAGATTTTCTCACCCTCTCCCGGTTAGAAAGTGGGCGGGTGGAATGGCGCATGGAACCCCAACCCCTCCAGGAATGCGTAGATTTAGCCCTCAGTAGTTTGAAAACCCGCTATGGCAGTAATTTGCCCCAAATTAGTGTTGAACTTCCCGATGAATTACCCATGGTGCGGGTGGATGGAGAATGGTTGGTGGAAGTGTTGTCTAAACTGTTGGATAACGCTTGTAAATTTACCGATGCCAATGGAGAAATTCATGTTCAGGCACAAAATGGCACCGATCGGCAGATGCTGGAAGTGATCGTGTCGGATACAGGCCGAGGCATTGAACCCAATCGTCTGGAACGGGTTTTTGAACGCTTTTACCAAGAAGAAGGGGCACTGCGCCGCAGTACTGGGGGCACGGGTCTCGGTTTGGCCATTTGTCGGCAAATTATTGCAGGCTGGGGTGGCAAAATCTGGGCGGAGTCAGCAGGCAAGGATCGGGGCAGTCAGTTTCACTTTACAATGCCGATCGCGCGGGTCAGCTAATCCGGATATCTTCTTCTGCATCGTTTCTCAGGCACTACTACTCAGGCACTATTTCTCAGACAGTACGTGGAAAGACAGTACGTGGAAAATAGTGCCTTTTTGTGATGGCTAAGTCATGATCTTACAGGTTATCGAATGCACTGTTAGAGTTATTGTTTGATCAATCCTCCAATTAAGTCGATCGCATATTGAACCTGTAATTAACTTGTCAGTTTGCAATTAACTAAGTTTGTAGCCAACTAAATTTGCAGTTAACTAACTTTGCAATTAACTTGTAAATTCTTGATTGACTTTAACTTTGACTTTATCCAACTCATTCTTAAGAATATTTTTGCTCAAGCCTGGGTCGCCAACAGGTCACCAAGTCGGACTCATGACGGCCCACTCCTGCAAGCGTGATTGCAATTGTGCATTAATCGGCATTTCCAGAATCAACGCACATTTTTGGGGCGCTTCCTGGGCAAACAGCAACACATAATACTTCCCTTGGGCTCCTAGCAAATGGAGGGTTTCTCGCCCTTGGCCCGTTCGCAAATCCAGAAAATGGGAAAACCAACGGGGATCCCGACCCAGGTGACAGGCTCGATTGTAGATCGCCGTCGTCCAAATGGCTAAGGGGTAGGGGGATGGCAAACAGAGTACATTCTTGTAGATGCGATTGTAGAGCTGGTGCAACTTGAGTTCTTTGATTTCCTCATAGGGCAACATCGCCCAAACCAAAGGCACTTGCTTTTGGTAGATTTCCAAATTACGCAGAAACGTAATCGCCCCGATCGGTTTGTCCTGGGGCCAAGTCGCCACGCGATACAACTCATCCAAAACAGAAGTCGTACCCCGACCGCGAGACGTGCTGCGACGATCGACCCCATCGGCTCCCACCAGCAAAGATTGCCGCATCAATGCCCCATTAATCCGATCGGTCAGAGAGCGATTGGCCTCATAGCGTTCTTCCAGAGGTTCCAGGACTTTCAGAATCTCGATCGCGGTTTGGGGCCGATCCTTAGGATTTTTGGCCAAGCAACCCATGACCAGGGCTTCCAAATTCTTGGGAAAGGTGGTTCCCGGTGCAACCTCCGTTAAGGTGCGAGGGGCATGGGACGTATGGGCGCGATACCATCCTGCAAAGGAATGGGTATCCGCATGGATCGGCAATTTCCCCGTCAACATTTCAAACATCATGACGCCCAAGCTATAGATATCCGATCTGACATCTAATTCCCGGCCTTCCATTTGTTCTGGTGAGGAATACACCATCGTCCCCATGTAGGTACTGGTCTGGTTGCTATCCTCCTGCAACAGTTTAGAAATGCCAAAATCGAGTACCTTGACCAATTCACCTAAACTCTGATCCTGCGTCACCAGCATATTGCTGGGTTTAATGTCTCGGTGAATGATTGGACAAATGGTTCCGTCAATATCAATGCCTTGATGGGCGGCCTGCAATCCTAGGACAATTTGCCGAATTAAAGAGAGGAATCGGGGTAGGGGCAGGGGTTGTCGTCGGATAATGTCGCTGAGGCTTTCTCCCTGCAAATATTCCATGACGTAATACGGAACATCCTCATGGTTGACGTCATAGTCCGTCACCCGCACAATGTGAATGCTTTTCTGTCCCAATTGGGCACAGATACTCGCCTCCGTCCAAAAGCGATCGCGCATTCTACGATTCAGTAAAGTCTGCGCCAAAAATTTAACCGCAACGACGGCTCCTAGGCGCGTATCTTTGGCTTTGTAAACCCGTCCCATGGCCCCCTTGCCTATCAACTCCAGCAGTTGATAGCGGTTATTCAGAAGATTGCTGTTGGGTTCGGTCATGGGGATCAACAAAGTGTGCACGGCGCAATACTAATAGTTTAGAGCGTAGCGTTGAGAGCGGGGGGTTTGGAGGCTCAGGACTGCGATCGATTATGAGTTTTCTGCTAACCAGTCTCCAAGGCGGTAACCGTTCACTGAAAAATTACTCAGCAAAGTGGCTCAGCAAAGTAATTCAGCTACGGGAGGAATGAATCGGCTCAGCAAGCGTAATCTGTGGCCTCAAATCACTAATACGAATAGAGTGTGGAAGGGTCGTGAGAACGATCGAGATTTCCTGAGATCAGTATGGACATCCGTATTGAGAAAACTAACGTATCAGCAGATTTCCTGAGCATGGGGTTTTACTGAGACCCTTGACCAAGGCAGAGTTAAGGGTACAAACAAATTCCGCGATCACACGTAATCGCGCAGAGCCCATCTCGCCCAAAAAATCTCTGATCAAACTTTGCAGAGCAAGCTGCTAAAGTGATCGGGGATCTTCCGGTCGAAGATTGCTGCAATTACAGGACTGATACACCACTGCGGCAGGAAACTCCGGGAATTCTTCGTAAATGAGAGTGGAGCATAGGAGAGCGGGGGATCACTGTATGTTGGCAATAGAACTGTATGTTGGCAATAGAACTGTATGTTGGCAATAGAACTGCGTGTTGACAATAGAACTGCGTGTTGACAACAAAAAAGAGAGACCGGTTTACAGCCTCTCATCGGTAGCAATTTAGTAGCAATATTGATTAATAGGAATGGATTAGTCGGAAGACTGGACTGGCCAGAATGCGTCTTAGGGCGTTAGTTCAACGTTTTGACCAACTGTTTAATCTTCGATTCCTGCTTGTCCATCACTTCCTCCGGGAAAATGAGATCGATCGTCACTGTCCCCCGATCGCTCCCATCACCATAACCCACGCGGTCAACTTGGGCTAACAGCCGTCGGGGTTGTACGTCACTGGATTCTTGACTGATCAAGAGCCCCACTAAGGGTTGCCCCAGGTTGAGTTCTTCAATATCCGTCAGACTATTGTGCAGACTGTTGGCAGGCAGTTCCAAGCGCAGACTCCGTCCGCCAATTTCCACCGCCCGCGCACCGTAGAACGCACCTTTCCAATACAACTGGGCAAAGGCATTGATCGATTTGCGTACCCGCATCCGGCTGGTTTCGGGCAGACGGACTTGGAAAGCTCGCTGGAGACTGGTGGTGATGAATCGAATCGAAGCTAGCGGATCATCGGACTGTTCCCGCCGTTGCGAATACCACTCCTTCACGTCGGAGTAGATGACGATCGCCAAAGCATCCAGTTGCGCTTGGGTCGGGTTGACAAAATCTAACGTCACCACCAGTTGGGTGTCGGTCACCGGCAAGGCTCGGACAACTTGCCCCTTCAGAAAAGTCCGGGTCCCGTAGTCCCCCACCAATTCCACTTCCACCACATCCAGCAAATCCGCCCAGGAATCCAACACAACTTGGCAGCCGGTTTCACTCACATTCAAGGTATTGCCTTTGAGGGTGTTGTCCTGACTGTAGATCACAGCCGCTAGCTTGCGATCGAGACGGTGCGATCGGCGTAATTGCGGTTGCTCAAAAGCCACTAGCACCGATGCCACAATCAGAATCAAGTTAAAGAAGCTCCAGAACAAGTTCACCAAAACCGCTTCTGCGGTGTCGGGCCGCAACCATAGCCAAAAGGGAGCCGCAACGATCGAGGCAACGACCAAAGCTGCGGCAAACACCAAACCCCGCGACGACTGCCAGTCAAAGCTGCGTTTCGTCACGGTCAACCCCTTATCAGTCACGTTGAACGATCCCAATTTCGGGTTAATCAACGCCAGCAAGGTCACAATACCCGCATGGAAGGACATGGCGAATTCATAGATCTCATTCCAGAAGGAAAATCGCACATGTTTATAGGTAATAAAGTTGGCGTAGGTAGAGATGATGAAGTGGGGCAACGCATAGGCCAAGGTTTCCAGTCCCAACCCGCGAATCGGGTTGATGCCAAACACCAAGAACAGGGCCGGTGCGATCGCATACATCAACCGGGGAAAGCCAAAGAAAAAGTGGGACGTGGCACTGAAATAGCAAATCCGTTGGGGGATGGACAGTTTCAACTTGGGATTGAACAGGGGATTTTCAATCCGCAAAATTTGCGCCATTCCCCGCGCCCACCGCACCTGCTGACCGACATAGGCGGAAAACTTCTCCGGAGCCAGTCCCGCCACCATGATTTTGTCGTAGTAGACGGATTCATAACCGAGGGCGTGCAGCCGCAGAGAGGTGTGACAGTCCTCCGTCACGGTTTCCACTGCAATGCCCCCCACCTCCAGCAAATGGGACTTGCGCACGATCGCCGCTGAGCCACAGAAAAAGGCCGCATTCCAAAAGTCGTTACCCTTTTGCAGCACTTTGTAGAACAACTCGTTGCCGACGGGAATCTTACCGCCGGTTTGTAAGTTCCGCTCAAAGGGGTCGGGGTTATAAAACCAGTGGGGCGTCTGGACGAGGGAAACCTTAGGTCTGCTGAAAAAGCCCACGGTTTCCTTGAGAATGTTGCGGGTGGGAATGTGGTCACAGTCCAGAATCAACACCAGTTCTCCCGGTGTGCGCCGCAGAGCCGTGTTGATGTTGCCAGCCTTGGCGTGGTCGTTGTTATCTCGGGTCAGCAGCGTACAGCCTAACTCGGTGCACATTTTCCGCAGCTCTTCCCGGCGGGCTTTGAATTTCTCTGCCCGTCCATCATCCAGGATATAAATGTTCTTTTTGGGATATTCGATCGCCAAAGCCCCTAGGGTTGTCTTGCGGACAATCTCCACATCTTCGCTGTAGGTGGGAATGTAAATATCCACCAAAGGCAACCGATCTTCAGGGATACCCGAAATATCAATGGGCTTACGTTCCTTGAGTTTCAGGGTTTGGAAATAGGATAAGCCTAGGGTGAGAATGGCATACAGTTCCGCTACATAGAGCAGAATACTAAACACCGCATCCACCCAGCCGCCTGTGAGGTTGAGGGTGTAGTTTGTGCGGTAGTAGAGATAGCGAAAGGTGGTAATCAGACTTAGCCAGACGAGGAAAAGATGGAGATATTCACTGGTGCGTCCAGCAGCCTGCTTTTGCTCTACCGCAGTCACGACCCAAGCCAACACGACAAGGATGACCGCCACAATGCCCTGCTGCGGAATCGTCAACGGCGTAATCACCAGCGGCAGGGAAAATAGCGCGATAAAGCCCATTAGCCAGACCAGTTGACTGCGGCCAAAGCGACCAAACACCCGATCGAAGAAATTGGGAATTAAATCCACCAACCACTCAACCACCTGGGCACTTTTGCTCTGGGGGCGTTTCGGCGAAGGATTAGACATGGAACTCATGAAGACTCTCCCGCAACACGCTTGAGGTACAGTTGGGCAACGCCATACAGCAGAATCGATAGTCCAATAATGCCCGAGGGCAGCAACCACCAATTATTTTGGAAGACTCGTCGCATCCGGCTAATGGGGTTAAGGTTCTCTAAGCTCCGTTGTTCCGATTGCCGGAAGAACTGGAACTGGTAGCCATTGCTGTCGTAGGGGGAGGTATTGGGATTGGCCGCAATCAGGGCGGTGTCGTCTTGCAATTGGTAGAACCAACTGTCATTGCTCAGGACATCCTGCACCTGTTTGAGGCCGCCTTCGGTTTGGGCCGTCAGCGCCAGCACAACCCGATCGTCATTCCAGGGAGACAGCACACTTTGAACGACGCCACCGCTATCTGGCAAGGTTTGGATTTGGGTTTGCTTAAATTGGCGGGTGAAGGCGTCCAGTAACTTGAAGCCGCCTTTTTCCTGAAACACTTCCGGGAGCGGGAAGCGATCGCGGGTGCCAATCCCGACCAGATGTTTGAATTTTTTGGTGGAGTCCTGAAGTTTGCTAGTGGTATACACTTCCTGCTTCACCGATTTCGCTTGGCTGATACGCCCCATGCGTTCACTCAGTTTGAGCAGCGTCATCACTTCCGTTTCCGAAGGCTTATCCGGCAGCACGATCGCCATGCGGGATAAATCCTGGGGCGAGGCAAAGGGATAACCCGTGGTGAATAGCTTCAGATCCGGCAGTTGCACGGAAATCTCGCGGTTGAGATTAAAACTACTATCTTTGTGCAGGGTACCCCACAGTTGTTGATCGGTAATTTGGCCGCACTGCTCAGGGACTTTCGGCACGAGTTTAAAATCCACCCCAATTCTGGAAGTCGGCGTGATCAACTCTGCGGGGAGATCGACCACAAAGGTTTCCTGACTCGCCCCATTATCATTCGTCAGTTTTTTACTACCGATGCCAATGCCATCTACAAAAATAGAGACGGTTGATTTACTGGTATCAACTTGGCCACCATAGCTGTAGCGGACGGTCATTGTACTGCCGCGAATAAAGCGATCGTCGGGCAAGGCGCGAAAATCAAAATCAACCCGGGGAGCCGAAGACCCACGCACCGTTACATCTTGAAAGGGTTTACCATCATTGCCCCGCAAATCGCTGAGATTAAACTGGCTCCGACCAGGGAGATATTTCGGCCAATCGCGCACAGCGGGAGCAGGCAATTCGGGAATCTTATCGCTGGTGACGAGGATGAACTGTCCGGTGCCGATCTGACTGTCCTGGGTTTGCACCAAAAACTGAGCGGCTTTCGTGACGCCAGCAGGACTGTTGCCGGAAATGACCAGCACTGGAACACTGCCATTTTTCAGTGTGCTGAGGGCGAGGATTCCGACATCATCCGGCAGGGGCGCTTTGTCCGCTTGCAGGAATTGCTTGCCGGAAACCGCTAAGGGCAGCTTTAAGGACTTCAGTAACGGTTGTTCTTCCGGCGTACCAATGACGACTAAGCGATCGTTCCATTTGAAATTTTTCGCTTCCTTGACCAGGGCGGTTTCCATCGGGCGGAAGTCCGCAAGGCGACCCATATAGCTGTGAAAGCGGCTGGCTGCTTGCAACCATTCTGGGTTAGTCTGGCTCGGCATCAGGTAGTTAATCCGGGCGGAATCCAGAGCCAGGTTATCAAAAAAGGGATAGGGATAGCGGCTGAAGTCCAGGGGAAATCCCTTGGTTTGGTAGTCCATGACGACCTTGGAATCGGGCAAAACTTCTGTCCAGAGCTTGTCGTCTTGCGCACTGGAACAATTGGTATTGTTTTGCTGCTGGGCTACGAGGGTGATTTCGTTGTAATCCTGCAACAGATTGGCGGGAATTTCAACGATCGATTCGCCAATTTGGGCTGGCTTCAAGTTGAGGGGGATGCTGCCCACGCTGGTGTCATTGACCCGCACAATCAAGTTGGATTTCCCAGCGGCCAAGTCAGGCGAGTGGCGAAACCGCACGAGAACCTTGGCGGTTCTAACCTGCCAGGTGCGGGGTCGCGTAAACCCCAGGCGAGATTCCGCGTAAACCCCTTGGAGACGAAAGCGGTTCCCAATCACAGGGCTGCGGTTAAATTCCAAAACATAGCGATTCAGACCGCTTAGACTGGCAACTTCTGTCGTGGCTTTGTCGTCTTCCAGTTTGTCCTTCGTGTCCTTATTAGCATCGGTCGGTTTGTCCGATTCCGGTTTATCGGTGGCATCGGGCTGGGTTGGAGCGGATTCGATCGGGCGACTTTCCACCGGCGTACTGTCCTGGGCCGGAGCCGGAACCGGCTCGGCAGGGGCGGGTTCTGGAGCCGGCTGGTAGACAGGGGCAGGCGGTGGAGCGGAGGGTAGTTTGTAATTCCGAATTACCTGATCTTCCTGCTGTTGAATGCCTTGGCTGAAGGCAACTCCGCTGGGATCACTGTGGGATAGCAGTACGACCAGTCCTGTGAGCAGGCCCAGGCCGCCGAGGAGGCACGATCGTAAAACGAGGGGATTCCAAGTACGAAGACGGCGGAACAGCGATCGTCGGTGGGATGGAGAAAGATTGGGATAGCGCTTTTTCATAACGACTCAGTCTGGTTGCAAGCGGGTTGGACTCTGGAATTGACTCAGGTATGGGTTCTAGCAGGGTCTACGAGTCAGAATTTTCAAGGGCTGGATGGCGGTCATGGCACACCTGACAATTCAGTAAATTGGCCCTGGAGTGCCTGGGCGATCGCCTGGGGCGGCAATAGCCCAAACCACACTAAATTTTGGGTATAGTACGCTTTATCGTTGTCCCAAAAGCCACCTCGGTAACGGGGCAGCAATTTTTGTTGATAAATCTCCTGTGCTATGGTGGGATTGACTAACTGAAACGCCGCATAGAGCATGCCGTACTGGGAGGTCGCATCGTACTTGACCAAGGGATTTCCCTGAAGATCAAGCTGGGCAGGGATCTTCTTTTGCGATCGCCAGAGGGATTCGATCGTCGCCAGATGGCTTTGCAAATATTGCGTGGCCCTTGGTTCGTTGTACAGGAACCCATCCAGCGCCACCCGCCACCAAACTCGACTGGCATCAAAACCGTATAGGCTCAGCACCGGGCTGGGTTTAACCAAGGCTTGGTATTGCCCGGTTTCCGCATCGAGGGCGATCCAATCACTGGGTAAGCCCGCGCTAGAAACTGCGGTGGAGGCTTCCAAGATTTCATAACTAGTCTCCACAAGCGCTAACCAATCCCGTGACTTATCCACCTCAGCGAATAGGCGAAAGGCATAGGGCGCAAGGTAGGAGGGATTCAGTCGCACCAAATTTCCCTGGCGAAAGGCAATCATCGGCCCCGGCAGCAAATAGCGTTTGCCTTTAACCACCGTGGTTGAGTGCAGCCAAATGTCCTGTAGCTTCGTTTTCGCAAGGGCTAAATATTCCGGTTTTTGCCAGCGTTGGGCCGCCAGAATTAGGGCAAAGCAGGCATCAATATCGGCATCCACCGCAAAGTTGGGATCCAACTGTGTCCATTGCCCATCCTTCTGTTGGCCCCATTTCCAAGCCCAGAGGGAATCGAGGGGTTGCTTTTGCGGGGTTTCGCGCCGGAGATTTTGCTCGGCCCAGCGCAGAGTTTGCTCAAAGGTGGTGGGATCATTGGCGAAGACCGATCGCCAGAGGGCGTAGGCTTGACCTTCGGAGGTGGATTTTTCGTCCCCTTCCCAATCGATCACACGGCCATCTCCCTGGATAAAGCGTTTGCGATAGGATTCCCAGCTTTCCTGGAGAAGATTACGGCTATTGGGCGCAGGACTCACCGTAATCGCCGTATGGGGCACTGGTTTGAGGGTCGGTTTACTGGGTATCGAGGGCGATCGATCGCAGCCAGCCAGACCAAACCAAGGCATCACTAAGAGAATCGTGAACAGGACAACAGGACGCATGGTTAGTACCTTTCCCAGGGTGGTTGGAAGCCCCGCTGCTGGAGATAGCCTTCCTGGATTTCCTGTTGGCGACGCACCAAGCTGGGATCGGTCAGGCTGCCTTGGGTCATTTGCTGTTGCACCTTCAGCGCCTCCAGCCGATCGAGGGCCTGCAACGGTTTTCCCGAAGCCGCACTCAAATCCGCCAGGGTTCGCTGCACGGTCGTATTTTCCGGTTGCAGCACCTGCACCAGGGTGTACAGGCGTTCGGCGGAGGCAAACTGGCGCTGCTGGAAGCGCACCCCCCCCAGGGCCGAGATGGCGTCAATATTCTCCGGTTGCAGGTTCAGCACCGCCGCATAGGCTTGATCGGCTTGGTCTAAGTTGCCGAGGGCTTCTGCGAGCCGACCGCGCAGAAACAAGTTACTGACCAGGTTGCCGCTTTGCATCTGGGCCAGGAGCCGATTAGCCATGATCTGCGCCTGGACAGGATTGCGCGCCGCCATGACCTGAATCCAGCGCACCTGCACATCGGCATTACTGGGATTGGCCGCGACCAAGGCCGCATAGAGCGGCTCGCGGTAGGCGCGGGCGGGTAGTAAACCCACGAGGGTGTATAACTCCTGGGGCGTATTGGCGGGGCGGAATTGCAGGAATTGGTTAATCACGGCATCGGCGTCAAACTCGCTGATCAGCTTGGCCTGGTAGGCGATCGCGGTGCGTCCCAGACGAATTGACCAGTCATTGGGATTGCGCGCCACTAGTTGGTCGTAGAAGTACAATGCTTCCTGGGGCCGATTTTGGGCCAGTCGAATGCCCGCCAGTCCCCGCATCGCTCCGTTGATCAAATCAACATCCTGGGTGCCGCTGGCGAGTAAGGCTTGGTACCGCTGGGCCGCGAATTCCAAGTTGCCCTCCCGGCGATCGATGTCCGCTAGCAGAAGTTCAACGGCGAGATCCTGGGCTCCTTGGGGGGTGGCGCGGTAGGTTGCTAAGGCGGCGCGGGCATTGGCATAGTCCCCCCGATCGATCAACAGTTGCGCCATGCGGAAGTGGAGAAAGGGCTCGTTCACACCCGCTTGCAGCAGGGACTGATAGACCGGTAACAACTCTGGATCGGGTTCAATGCGGGTCAGCGCTTGGGCGATCGCCAACAGTTGGGCCGGGTCACTGGGCAAGGGATTGAGCAGCCCTCTCAACCGTTGGCTCACTTCCGCTTTGGGCAGGCTACCCAAGCGGCTTTCCAAGGCCAGCAGTTGCAGGTTCAATATCCGATCGTTGGGATTTTGCTGCACCAGTTGTCGGAACAGCGCCAGCGCCGTCTGCTCCTGCCCCCGAATGCCGCTCAGCACATCCGCCACTTCCCGAATTAACGACGGGGAAGGATTGGGGGTCGCTTGCAACACCTGCTGGTAAAGAGTTGCAGCCTCCGCTTGCAAGTCAGGACGGGCCTGCTGCCGACCAATTTCGTTTAAGGCTCGGGCTAGGGGAAGACGGGCTTCGTCGCGGCCTCGCAGGGGATCTAAGGTCGCTAATGCCTGCGCCGCTTGCTGGTTGGCGAGATAGGCTTGGGCCAGTTCCGATCGCACTTGGATGGCGTAGTCATTCAACTGTTTCGGTAACTGAGCCTCCAGGACTTGCACGGCTTTGCTGGGATTGCCCGTTTCCCGCAGGGCTCGCCCATAGGCGATCGTGGCGTTCCCCGTAATGGCCTTACCGGACACCTGGCGATATTGCTCAAACAGTTCCAGCCCCCGTTGGGAATTACCGCTGTAGGTGTAAATTTGCGCCGCCCCCAGCAACACATCCGCCGTCGGTTTACCCGCCCGCAACACCTGCTCATAGTCCGCCAGGGATTCACTAAATTTTCCCTGGTAACCGTAGAGCAACGCCCGCTGGGCCCGAGCTTCCAGATCGTTGGGTTGCAGGGCCAGCAGTTGGGTCAGGGCTTCGATCCCCTTGGCTTGCCACTCCGGCTTGAATCCTCCCAAAATCCCGATACTGCGCAGCGCCAAAACGTTTTTCGGATCTTGATCCAAGACCTTTTGGTAGGCCGCAAAGGCTTGGACATCCTTGCCCGCCCGCCGGTAGGCGATCGCCAGTCCTAACTTAGCCTCGGTGGAATTGGGATAGCGCTGAATGGCCTGTTGAAAGGTGGCGATCGCCTGATCGACCAAGCCTTGACTCAGTTGGGTATAGCCCTGCCGCACTTCAGTGGGAACGGCTTCTGATTGGGCGACAACGGTTTCCGCAGCCGGTGCTTTGGATGAAGCATTGGTGGTTTGCGCGATCGCGGAGCTAATGGTCAGGCATGGCAGGAGCGGCAATCCAACCAGAATTGCCAAACATGAGGTTGTCCAGGAAACCCGGTGGCTCTGCCCCGGGGGCTGCCCTGTGGAATGGGAAAGTGTCATCGAATCCCTAGCCTAAATCTCTTAAGGTCAGTTATTGAAGGAAAGCCAGCCCATGTGCCCACCCAGAGTCTTCACTGCTTGAGAGTATTGACTGCCCTCGTCTTGACTAGCGCTTAAGTCAAAAAAATTATCTCAGTTAACCAGAATGGGCATCAGGGGTTGGGTGACAGTTGGCGTATTGCTTTGGCGTATTGCTATAGAGGCGGTAATCGGCGGATGGCGTCGTACTACAACTAGAGCATTCCAGCTAGAGCATTCCAGCTAGAGCATTACGGTTGATTGACTAAACCTTTTGGGGTGATATCAAATTCCGTTTTCAGCCGGAACCCAGCCACGATGTCGGAAAAATCATTGCGCCCTTGCAACGAGAAGCCTAGGCGTAGGTTGGGCAAGAAACGGAAGTCGTAAAACACCTCTAGGGCATCCGGTTTACGTTCACCAGCTTTGGCTCGAAGTTTTTCGTTCGAGAGCCCACGACCGTAGGCCACCCCTAGCCGATCGTCCTGGGAAAAGACATCCAGGAAGCTAATTCCACCGCTAAAGGTGTCGCCCCCTTCGCCCAGATCGATGTTGTTGTAACGTCCGTAGCGGGCAAAGGCTCCCATCTTGCTGCCGGGGAAGAAAATTTCTGCGTTCACGCCGTAGGCTTCCTCGCGATCGCCGCGAATCACGCCGCTTTGGCCATTATCTCTCGGCAGTTCAAAAATACCCGCTGGCCCATCCTTGGATCCCGCTTCCCGGCCCGTGGCATAGGTTCCGCGAATAATCGTATTGCCATAGCGCAGCCCCAATTCCCCGGCGAAACCGTCAAAGGTAAAGTCACCTAAGCCCCTAGCTGACGAAAAGGCCGCCGCCTTCGCTTCGATATTGTCGGTCAAGTTCCAGTTCACCAATAGACCTGGGCGGGAAGACAACCCCACCGCAGACAGGGCGGGATTGGTTTGGAAAATTGAGTTAAAGAAATGGGATGCGCCATCTTTCGCAAAGCTGTTGCGATCGAAATAGGAAGTTAAATCCAGTTGACCCACGGAAAACCGTAGATTAGGAATTTCCGGCAGGGAAGTTGCTAGAAACAGTTCATTCACGTTAAACCCATCATTGGGGGTATCCGTGAAGGCATTGCCGGTGCTGAGGTCAAGGCTGGCCCCAAACAACACCCGCGAACTCAGGGGATAGATCCCTTGTAAACGGGCGCGCGCAGAACTTTCATCCGCTTGAAAGAGATACGTTCCTTGCAGTGTCAGTTTGGGTTGCGTCAACGCCGTACTGCGGAATAGGGGGCGATTGGCCGTTTGCAATTTCTGGGCCGCCCCCGGTTCCAGCAGCACCCCTTCCCGATCGACGGGTGCGCGCAGCGGTTGGTTCGTGATTGTTCCCTGCTGGGCCAAGGCGGGAGCCCCGTAAATGCCTGGATTGACCTGCTGCACATTCACGGGCGCAGAAAGGGGCGAAATGATCCCGATCGACGGCATGGGTTGGACATAGCCCATTTGTGGAATGACCGGATAGGCGGTAGTCACCGGTGCTCCTGGTGCCATCGGTGCTCCTGGTGCCATCGGTATTGCCGGAGCCATTGGCATGACAGGTGGCGATTGCATGAGGTAGGGATTTGCCATCGCTGGATAGCCATAACCTGGGGCGGGATAGGCACCAGGCACACCGGGATACAGGGGATAACCACTGGGAGGCATCCCCATGGGGTAAGCATTCTGAGCAAGCCCTAATGGAGCCGTCGGATACGGGGGGGTGCCCACGGGATAGGCTCCTACCGGATAGCCGTAGGGATTGGGAGGGGCAGCGGGGGCAGCGGCATAGGCTGGTGGCGCATAGGCTGGTGGTGCATAGGCTGATGGCGCATAGTTCCCTGGCATGGCTCCATAGGGATAACCCATGGGGACTTGGGCAAGATTCGGCGCGATCGGATTCGGTGCAATTGCCGTTGCTGGGCCACCCATGGGGGCTGGATAGGCATAGCCGCTGGGCAAAGATGAGGCAACCCCAGAAGGAATAGGCGTCGCGGGCACAGGCAAGCGATTTACATTGAGGGCTCCAGCAGTTTGGACGTAGGGGTTGGGTTGGGAATAGGGGGTCTGGGGATAGGGCTGGGCAGCGGGATAGGGCGAGAAAGAGCGATCGCCCATTGGCTGACCGTAACCCGTCGGTTGGCCGTAACCCATTGGCTGACCGTAACCCGTCGGTTGGCCGTAACCCATTGGCTGACCGTAACCCATTGGCTGACCGTAACCCATCGGCTGACCGTAACCCATCGGTTGGCCATAACCCATCGGTTGGCCATAGGGATAGGCAGGGACACCGGTTGGATAGGAATAGCCGCCCATGGGCAAGCCAGGATTGACGCTGGGCAGAATGGGATTCGGCAGAGCGTAACGCCCGTTAGCAGGAGGCATGGGTGTTGGAGACGGTTGACCGATCGCCTGAGCCACGAGCAAAGGTTGAGGTGTCGTGGTTAGGTTAACGGCCTGCACATTAGCGGGTCGGTTAACAACTAAAAAGGCCGGTTCTACGGGAGCAAGGGCGCGTTCTCTAGTCCCCAAATCCTGGGCAAGGGTCAATTGACCTGCCAAGCTAGAAACGAAACTGGCTTCACTCAGGGCTGCTTGGGACATTGGCACTGAGGGCTGTGGCTGCGATCCCAACCCACTAGGCCGGAACACTTTCGCAATCTGGGAGCCAGGATGGGGGGCAGGAGCAGCAGAGTCGATAACCAGTTGCTGAGAATCCACTGGCTGAAGAGATTGTGTGGATCGAGCTTGAGTCTCGAGCTGAGGTGATGTTGGAGTGGTTGCTTGGGATAGAGTTACAGAGGTTGATGGAGATTGGGGGAGCAGGGCCACCTGAGTGGATTGCGATCGATCGGGGTGCGAGACGTGCAGTGGACTAGCTTGGGTGGGCAGGATATCCGTATAGGTGAAGAGCATCAGTCCAGCCAAGAGGGCACGGCCTCGCAAACGTCTTCGATCGGGGTGTACCCCTCGAGCAATTTTGAAAAGGAATAATTTGGATACATCTGCCATGATTGCCTGCCTCACACCGTATCTAGATCTACATCAATGGATTTGTTCTGCACTCTAACCCGCGCGGCTTTAATCTGCGCTCGCCAAGGTTTGACTCAATTTTGCCTGGGATCTTCGCGATCGCACCACCTTTTGGTGATTGAATGGCTAATTTCTGCAAGCAAGTCGATTTATCCCTTAGAACTGCGAATGTACACTCTGGATCCTCCTATAAAACTTGCTCCAAGACTTTACCGCGCCACACAAGACCCGCTGCACAAGACCCTTAGAAAGCGATTTTTCAATAATCGGAGGATTTTTAGGGATGACTTATCCGTAAATCAACGGATACTGCTGTTAAATCCCTACTACGTTTTAACCTAAAAGCCCGGATAAATCCTCTTGACATTGATTAAATTCTCTATGTGTTTACAGACTTGTCAAAATCTGACGATGTTAGTGTAGAACGATGTTGGTGTAGAACGATGTTGGTATAGAACGGTATTGGTGCACTTGGTTATGGGTGCACTCGGTTACTGATGCACTCGGTGCAAACGAGTCAGGAAGCCGACCCACCGCTAAGAAGAGAACAGTATTGGTTTGCAATCTCACGGCCCCTTTCCCACTCACCCTAGATGACGGAAACATGTCCTACGGAAACTCAGATTCATTCCCACGCACTTTGATGGACTCCGCTGCCATCGCCAATCTTCACAGCAGCCCCCTCAAGCCATTCAAGCACCTAGCCATTTTGAGCCTTGTGCTGATGACGATCGGCTGCACCAAGAATCCACCCCTCAAGCCAGAGCTATCTTTACAAGTCTCAGGGGGCGGTGATGGAACCTATAAAGTTGAAGGTCAAACTAATTTGCCTACCCCCCAAGTGGAAGGTCGGGAAAAACCATTGGTGGTAACCGTCCAAGCCATTCGACGGTTTCAGCCTCGTAGCAATGCCCGCCGTCTAACCAATACCGATCCCATCTATGCCGTGATTGCCAAGCAGCAGGCAGAGGTGAGTAATGGCAGTTGGAAAACTCAGCTCAATTTGACGCCAACGAATGCTAAGGGTCTGCCGCAAGAGGTTTGGCAGCTCAATTCAACCCAAGCCCCCTCGGAGTTTGAGCCAGAACAAACCGTCTTATTTCTAGCCACCACAGCCCCCCTCGATCGCAGTTTGGAATTAGATACCAAGCTAGGATCCAGCGAAAATGGCAATTCTTTGCTCCAGGTGGGCGCAGATGGGAATGTCTATCTACAAGCTGAAAAAACGATAACGATCGCGCCTCCTCCCCTGCAGAAAGGAACGATCGCAGCCAGCCCTAAGGTCGTGAAGGTGACAGCACAATCCCTCCGGGAAGCGGCTAAAGAAAAGCAAGACTCCTCACCTCTGCCCGATCGCGCCTTATTAAGATAAAGCCTGTAGCAATCAAAGCCTTCGCCAACCCATCAGAGCCTTCGCAAATAAAAAGGGCCTGGACAAACCAGACCCTCACTATCGCAACATTTAGGATATTTTCAACCAGGGCTAGAAAGTTACATCAACTTCCTAGCCTTGCGAATGTTAGAAGTTCATTTCAGCAGCCTGAACACGCTCAACCTGCTTCTTCTTCAGGACTAGCAGAATTTGCGCCAACGTCGCGATCGCGAAGAATGCCAACAGACCCAGAATCCGGTTGGGGTCTTGCAGAACGATTTCCACATCCGCTTGACCAAATCCACCCACGTTGGGGTTATTCGTCAACGCAGCACCGGCTGCCACTTCATCCCCTTCTGCCACAATCAAGGAAGGACCAGGCGGAATCACATCTTCAGCGGTGCCCTTTTCCCCTTGGATCGTTACGCTATAACCGCCATCTTCGGTTTGCGCGATCGCAGCGATCGTGCCAGCTTGGGACGCAGTGTAAACGGTGTTATTGCTCTTTTCCCCGGTGGGATACACCTGACCCCGACCCCGGTTACCACCCACATGGATTTGGTACTTCCCAAATTCAATGGCGTCATCTTCGTTCGGATCGGGAGCCAGGATGGGGAACTTCAGTTCCTCGTACTGGTCTCCAGGCAGAGGCCCCACAACCAGAATGTTGGGCTTGTCTTCGCTGTAGGGTTGAATGAACATGGAGTTCACTTCTTCCCGTTGTTCATCGGTCAAGCGATCTTCGGGAGCCAGAGTAAAACCTTCCGGCAACACCACAACCGCACCCACATTCAGCCCCGTCTTGCTACCGTCCCCAGCAACCTGTTGGATGCTCTTATCGTAGGGAACCTTCACCACGGCTTCAAACACCGTATCCGGTAGAACGGACTGAGGGACTTCGACCTCGGTGGGCTTCTTCGCCAAGTGGCAGTTAGCACAGGCCAGACGCCCCGTTGCTTCCCGGGGATTTTCGTACTGCTGCTGCGCAAAGATCGGATAGGCAGAGGCAGGCTTAGACAGGGACAGACTTGCGGTCAAAAAGACGCAAGCGATCGTAACTGCCAGGACTGCTCTGCGGAGAATGGCCTTCAGCCAGTTTGCAGAAACATTAACCGTTTTCATGAATACCCAGTCAACGCAATAACAAAACGCAATAAAAAAAGACGATGGGAAAACGCTTAAACCCTAAGCCCACCAAGGATCTTCACCGGTACGGAAATCTTCTTCCGTCCATTGGGTGAAGTTGATGCGATCGTTCTCAATGGTGGCATGGGCCAGCGCCAAAGATTGGGGTGCAGGCCCCCGGACAACTTTGCCCGTTGCGTCGTACTGAGAGCCGTGGCAGGGGCACATGAATTTGTTTTCGCTCGCATTCCAGGGCACAACACAGCCTAAGTGTGTGCAGACAGCATTAATCCCATAGCTTGCGATCGTGCCATCATCTTGCACCACCACGTAGGTCGGATCACCCTTCAAGCCCTGAGCCAGAGAGCGATCACCCGGCAAGTGGGTTGTGAGATACTCACTGACAACGATATCGTTACCCAATGCATCCTTAGCGGTAGCACCACCACCACTACCCCCGGTCGAGGGTGGGATGAAATAGTTCACCACAGGATACAGCGCACCCAGCGCAACTCCGGTCACAGTACCGAAGGTGAGTAGGTTCATGAATTGGCGACGACCCATGCTGGGAACGTCTGCGGAACTGGAGACTTGAGCCATGACTACACTAGATGGTTCGGGAGTGACTTCGGACGACAGAAGGCAATTAAAGAGCAAAACGAATTCTTAACGCTTTGTCTTAATATCTCTTTACAAAAGAAGAGTATTGATGCTGCGATCGTTGATCCATGCACAACGTTTATCCAACGTTTTACAGTTGATAACACCTCATCAAGCCATTGATAGGCGCAGCATACAGCCTTTCCAACATTGTATTATTACAGACTTTAACGCCGAATTAACATGGAGCCTGAGATTACTCATCTAGGAGATCCCGTTCATGAAATTGTTCTAAGCGTGAAGGGGTTCAGATTTCTCAGGCTACCGATTGAATCCAGGGGAGGTTGTCTAGGGATACAGGGTAGGAGGGTGGGAGAGTGGTAGGGTAGTGGAAGACGATCGACCTTCGCTATGACAGGACAAGACCTTCAAGAAATTCTGATTAATAAGTGGGGTTTTTCCTACGATATTCAACTGCGCCAAGTCAAAGGCAAAATTTTTGTTCAAGTGATGTGGAAGTACTTGGAACAGGCATCCTTTGGGGCGACGGAGGAGGAGTATGTTGCTCACCTCAACTGGGTACTGAGTCATTTAGAAGCTTGGGGTGTGGTGGAGCAGGTATCAAGTTATGTCGAGAAAACCCGCGAAAAACCCCGCATTGGCAAAGCCGTCAGTATTCCTGTTGATTTGGGCGATCGGGCCTCGGAATGGCTCCTAGAAGATTTATAACCCATTCCCTACTCCCTACTTTCCTACTCCCTACCCTCCTACCCTCTACCGCCCCTTCTTCTCCGTCAACGCATTCAACCCCTCTCCCAGAAACGACAATCCAACCACCATCAACGTCATCGCCAATCCCGGAAACAGGGCTGTCCACCAAATACCGCCCGTGGCCAGGGCATCCAAAGCTTGCCGCAAATCCTGCCCCCATTCCGGTGTTTCCTCCGGCAGTCCCAATCCCAAAAAGCCCAAACCGCCCAGGGTCAGAATGGCATCGGCGGCATTCAGGGTGAGAATCACGGGAACGCTTTGAATTACATTCAGTCCCAGATATTTCGTCAGCACACGCCAGGTGGAAGCGCCCATCGCCTGGGCCGCTTCGATGTAAACTTCGGTTTTGACACTGACGGTTTGGTTGCGTACCACTCGGTAGTACTGGGGAATGTAGGCGATCGCGAGGGCAATGGCCGCATTCAGCACCCCCCGTCCCACGACAAACGCCAGCGTCACAGATAGCAGCAACCCTGGTAGGGTGTAGACCGTATCCATGCAAAAGAGCAGCACCCGATCGAACCAGCCGCCCAGGTAACCGCTGACCATGCCCAGGGGCACGCCTAGAAGCAGGCTAAAGAAAATCGCTAAAACGACCACCTGTAAAGCTGCTTGGGAACCAAACACCGTGCGGGAAAACACGTCATAGCCGAGGCGAGTTGTGCCGAACCAATGGTTCCAGGAGGGGGCAGCCTGGGGGGGATTATCTAAAAATTCCGTGGGATCTTGTAGCAACCCGATCGCTTGCAATAACGGAGCCAGTAGCGCGATCGTGATAAAAAACAGCGTCATCACAGCCCCAATCTGCATCAGACGCACCGATAAACTATCTGTGCCCGAAGGCTTGAACCACCGAACCACTCTACTTGCGACGGAATTGCTAACCACCATAGGTCTACCCTGGGTCTATCCCGCAGAACTACAACACTCTGCAATCAAATTAATTTGCAAGAAATCTGCAAGAAATCTGCAATGAAAAAGAGCCACTGAACCAATGACTCTTCACACAATACTCTATGGATTGGTCTATGAATTGATCACGATCGTCTAACTCACGTCTTTCCTGAAGAACGATCGGTGTGAGAACTGGAGCCGTGAAAACTAGAGGTTCGCTTGAATCACCTCGCGATACTGGCTCTTTTGTTTCACCCCCAACATTTCTTCCACCTTGTCTTTGTGTTTGAAGAATTGAATCGTTGGGGTTCCCACTACTCCCGCCGCTTCTGCCACCTCCGGATCTTCCGTAATGTCAATTTCCACATAGTGAATTTGGCCAGCAAATTCCGCCACGATCTTGCCTAGGATCGGTTTCAGGGTATGGCAGGGGCCACAGGTGGGGGAGGCGTATTTCACCATGATTAGCCGATCGCTTTCGTGGTAAAGCTTCCGCAGGGCATAACCGCCAATATGGTGGGTGATGTCGAGGCTGAAGTTAGCGGAAGTGGTGACCGTCGGTGTCGGGGCCGTCTTAGAACCGGTATCCTCTGAGGCGGGGGTTCCAGCAGGTTCTGCTTCAGAATCGGCAGCAGGGGCTTCTGCACGGGTTACATCCAATTTAACTTCCTGGGCTAAGCCATGGTGGGACAACCAGCGTTCTGCCAAGAGTGCCGCCATGCAACCCGTCCCAGCGGCGGTAATGGCTTGACGATATTCATGATCCTGCACATCCCCGGCGGCAAAGACCCCTTCAACACTCGTGGCGACGGAGCCGGGTTGAGTCACGATGTAGCCCACCTCATCCAGATCCAGCTGACCTTTAAACAGGCTGGTGTTGGGGTTATGCCCGATCGCGTAGAACAGACCCTTGGCGGCAATTTCGCTTTCTTCGCCCGTTTGGTTATTTTTGACCCGCACGCCGGTCATAAAGCCGTTTTCCCCAAACACATCGATCGCCGATGTATTCCAATGCACCGTAATTTTGCTATGGCTCAGCACTCGGTCTTGCATCGCTTTACTGGCCCGCAGTTTGTCACCCCGGATCAGCATGTGCACCTGACTGCCGTACTTAGTTAAGAACAGCGCTTCCTCCGCTGCTGTATCCCCACCACCGATAATCACCAGAGGCACATTCTGGAACATGGGCACTGCTCCATCACAAATGGCACAGGCAGAAATACCGTGGTTCCAGTACTGGCCTTCGCTGGGCAGTCCAAGCCGCTTGGCCGTTGCGCCCGTCGCGATGATAATACTGTGAGCCTTGACGGTTCGATCGTCGGATTTGATGACAAACGGACGCTGACTCAGATCGACCTCCGTCACATCCTCAGTGATCAGTTCTGCTCCCCAGCGATCGGCCTGGGCTTTCATCCCTGCCATCAACTGAGGCCCCGTAATGCCATTGGGAAAACCGGGAAAGTTTTCAACTTCGGTCGTGGTCATGAGTTGGCCACCGGGCAATCCTCCCGCTTGAAACCCTTCAAACACCAGTGGTTTCAAATTGGCCCGCGCTGCATAAATGGCTGCTGTATAGCCTGCTGGCCCCGACCCAATAATGACGAGATTCTCAACTTGATTCTCAATTGGATTGTCAATTTGGCTTTCAACCGTGGGAGTTGCCATAGGGATCAAATACAAACTCATAACGACTACGGATAATATACCGCAGGATTTCTGGTTTTGGGAAGGGTGCATTGAGAATGTGCTCGTAACCCTCAACGGCACGGGCATGGGAATCCAGCATTTGGAATACATGCAATGTCAATCCCCCCTTCAAACCCACCCCTTCCGCAAGCTGTAGCGCTTAGTCAGATCCCCCATTTCTGACCTCATATCTCATAGCAATGGCTGATAATCCTGCGACTTTTCTCGTAGGAACGGGCATATTGGAGACAGTTTTAATTGTTCGTCCTTTTCTAGAACTGCAGGAACAATCCAATGACAGCGGCCCAACCCAGCAACCCAGCAACCCTCTCTAATCAAACCCTCTCTAATGAAGCGTTAGAAAAGCTCAGGCAGCATTTTAACAAAGCCCCCTATCCTCGGGTGCCATTGGATGAGTATCCCAATGACCGCAATGCCCTCTATGTTCATAGCCTAACCACCGCTTACTATCGCCGTAACCATCGCGTGATCAATCCTCAGGGGAAGGTGATCTTAGACGCAGGGTGTGGAACGGGTTACAAGTGTCTGATGCTGGCTGAGGCCAACCCAGGGGCCAAAATCATTGGGTTAGATCTCTCTGAAGATTCTGTGGCACTGGCGCGGGAGCGGCTAGCCTACCACAAAGTCGAAAATGCTGAATTTTATGCAATGCCCATTGAGGATTTACCCAGCTTGGGCTTACAGTTTGACTACATCAACGCTGATGATGTGTTGTATCTGATCCCTGATCCCGTCGTTGGGCTTCAGGCCATGGCCCAAGTGTTGCAGCCCGATGGAATTTTGCGAGCTAATTTCCACAGTTCTTTACAAAGAGCAGCCTATTTTCGGGGGCAACAATTTTTTTCTGCTTTGGGGCTGATGGATAGCGCACCGGATGACCAGCACATAGCACTTGTGCGGCAAACCATGAATGCGCTCAAAGATGGCACAAAACTGAAGCTATATGCCTGGAACCCCAACTTTGAGACTGAAGATGAACATATTCTTGCAAATCACCTCCTGAAAGGTGATAAAGGATGGGTACTACCCGAATTTTTTGCTGCTCTTAAAGCCGCTGGTTTAGAGTTCATTAGCATGGTGAACTGGTGGCAGTGGGATTTAGTGCAACTGTTCAAAGATGTGAACGAGTTACCCTTGGAAATTGGCTTGGGACTGGCTGAAAAAAGCCTGGAAGAACAATTACATCTGTTTGAATTACTACATCCAACGCATCGCCTTTTAGATCTCTATAGTGGATTGCCAGGATCTTCGCAAGAGCAGAGTCTTCCTGACGATTGGGACTGCGAACAGTGGCAGACTGTAACCGTTCACTTACATCCCCTGCTCTGTAATACGGTGTTTCAAGAAGGTTTAGAAAACAGTATTTTGGCGGTTCAACCGTTGCAGCTACATCACTACCTGTGTTTTAGCAATGACCCTGTTGCGATCGATAGTGGAATGGCAACCTGTCTGCTCCCCTTGCTAGAGGCTCCTCAGTCCTTGGCCGATCTGGTGCAATCTTGGTGTCGAGTGCGTCCATTTAACCCAGTCACCTTAGAACCAACAGATGAGCAAACCGCGATCGACCTAGTGAAAGCTCTCTTAATTCGACTAGAGAGCCTAGGGTATATCTTGCTCGATCGACCTATCTAAGCCTGTTTGCACCATTCTGGAAATTTTTTTCGGCTTAGGTGATCGGAATTGTGATTCGGCTGGGTAAGTTAGATTCAAGAGATTTGAAGTCCAACAAATCCTGCACCTTAAGGAGAAACTTTCGATGAAGACCGAACTGAAGGCTAAACTGCTGCAACACTTGGCTGGTAAAAAGCGTGAAGGTGGTTTCACCCTGATCGAACTGCTGGTTGTGATCATCATCATCGGTATTTTGGCTGCTATTGCACTGCCTTCCTTCCTGAACCAAGCAAACAAAGCGAAGCAGTCTGAAGCTAAGCAATACATCGGTTCCATGAACCGCGCTCAACAGTCCTACTACTTGGAAAAAGACCTGTTCGCTAGCAACGCTGACTTCGGCCAATTGGGTCTGGGTATCAAGACTGAAACCGGTACCTACAAGTACACCATTGCTGGTGGTGGCGCTAACAGCACCAACGCTGCTAACTTGGCTAACCCCATTCAAGACGCTACCGCACCCCTGAAGACCTACGCAGGCGGTGTACAGATCGGTCAAGTCGCTGCAACCAGCGAAGCAACCACTTTGGCAGTTCTGTGCGAATCTGAAAAGGCCCGTGTGAATGGTGGTGGAGTTGCTGTCATCGGTTCTGTTAACTTTGTTCCAAACGGTGCCCCAACTTGCGGTGGTGGCTTTACTGAACTGAAGAAATAATTCTTAGTCAGATTTCTGTTTTTTGTTAGAGAGTGGATGCTTGATTGCTATCCACTCTTTTTGTTTGAGTAATCGTGTTTGATGTATTTAGTGTAGTGAATTGCAGTCTACTCTAAATCGTAATCTACTCTACTCTGCATTTCCGAGATCCCCCATCTTGTAAACATCTGCAATTATTTTTACTGGCTATGCTACTTTCTCCAGATCAATTCTCCTTAATTCAAGCAAATCTTCAAACCAAACAGTATTCTGGACTGATCGATCGCTTAGAAGGTTGGATTCAAGAAAAGCCAACTTGTCAGGTTTACTATTGGTACTTGGGATTAGCCTTTCTACTCAGCCATCAAGAAGAAGAAGCCCAATTCACTTGGTTATCGACATTGGCGGAGGCAGGAGATGCGGAGGAAGAATGGCTGAATGAATTGGTCGCCGTTATTGAGGCAGAGGCCCAACGAAAAGCTTCATTCAGTAGCTTGGAGAATACACAGGATGATGTTTGGCTATTGCGTCAACATCTGCGCTCCATTTGTCCGACCAATCTATCAAACTTATTGGGCATCATTCAATTAGCCGCCCAGCAGGATCACTGGGTTCCAGAAACCGACTGTGTTGCAGAAGCGATCGACCTTTTAGCAACCTGTCCCAGAAATCACTTGAATGCATCCTTAGCGCTGGAAACGATGGGCCAGCTATTGCAACACGCTCCCATGCATCCAGAGTCGGCTAATTTTGTCCGGGCTTGTATTCCCCATGTACCAGACTTGAATGCGTTAATCCATTGTTTGTTTCCCGCTGCGATGCGGATTGCCCATTCCGCCCGCAATCCCAAGCTTGCAGCACAATTGGCAGAAGCCTACCTGGAAGTTGATCCCGACAACCAAGAATTTTTGGGACAATTGGTGACGTTTTATCAGGATGCAACGGACTACGATACAGGCATCGCAACGGCAAAGCGTTACTATGCGGCTGTAGAAGGCTTGGTCAAGCAAATTTTTGCCAGCCATTTGATTTTGCGAGGGCTATTGAATGCGGGTGGTTATTGGGAGGAAGCGATCGCGGCTCTCCAGCGGCACCAGCAACTTCTCCAATGCTTATCGATCGATTCCCTGCAAGACCTTGCCTCCGTTCATGTATTGCGATTGCTGACATCAACCTATTTTTTGCCCTATTTTCAAGATACGCTGGATAACTGCCAGTTACGGCACCACGTCGTGGAAATGGCGCAAAATCAACTGCGGGCGTTGCATGCTGATACCGTTACTCGATATCACCAGGGACATCAGCAACGACGGGCAAGGGCCGATCGCAATCGCCCAAAACTCAAGATTGGTTACCTCTCCCACTGCATGGGGCGTCATTCCGTAGGCTGGCTGGGTCGTTGGCTGATTCAGCACCACGATCGCGATCGTATTGGACTCTACGGCTATTTCATCAACGAACGATTGGGTGACTCTTTACAATCTTGGTATGTAGAACAGTTTGATCAGGCTTACTTCCTCGATCGAGATTTTGGAGATAGTAGCCAACGCATGGCCGACCAAATTCATCAAGATGAAATTGATATTTTGGTGGATCTTGATAGCATCACCCTGGATGTCACCTGCGAAATCTTAGCCATGAAACCAGCCCCCATTCAAGTGACTTGGCTTGGCTGGGATGCGATCGGGATGTCTGCAATCGACTACTTCATTGCCGATCCCTATGTTCTCCCGGAGAATGCCCAAGCCTATTACACAGAGAAGTTATGGCGTTTACCTGAAACCTATATTGCGGTGGATGGATTTGAAGTAGGCGTACCAACGCTACGACGATCGGAATTAGAAATTCCAGAAGATGCAATGGTTTATCTGACGACGCAACGAGGATACAAGCGCCACCGAGACACCGCACGATTGCAACTGAAAATTATCCATGGTGTTCCTAACAGCTATCTTCTGATTAAAGGATTTGCTGATGATCAGGCGATTCAGAAATTTTTCTACGAATTGGCTGACGAAGTTGGGGTCGATCGCGATCGGCTACGGTTCCTGCCCAATGCAGCCTCGGAGGCAGTTCACCGAGCTAACTTGCGGATTGCAGATGTTGTGCTAGATACCTATCCCTATAATGGTGCGACGACAACCCTAGAGACGCTATGGATGGAAGTGCCGATCGTGACTTGGGTGGGACAACAATTTGCTGCCCGCAATAGCTACACCATGATGATGAACGCAGGCATTACCGAGGGCATTGCTTGGAGTGCTGAGGAATATGTGGAATGGGGAATTAAATTAGGAACTGATTTAGATCTCAGAAAGCAGGTTGTCTGGAAACTGCATCAGTCTAAACAGTCCTCACCACTCTGGAATGGCCAACTCTTTGCCCAGGAAATGGAAAAAGCCTTTGCTGCCATGTGGGAGCAGTTTGTTGGGTAAGACTGAAGCCTATGGCACCAGTCTGAAGCCTATGGCAGAGGATGGGTTCGTGTTCCAGATACCCATCCTCTGAGAATCTTGAGTCATTCCTAGTTTTCCTGACCTGTACCTAACGAGTTTGCTGCATAGGAATATTTTCGACTAGTCGTGGATTGTCCAGGGGATTACGAGATGCAATGAAAACAGCACGGGTAAATCGTTGATGAGAATAGTCTAGCGTCCAATCGATCGGAAATTCCTCATGACTGGGTTGAGTGGTGGGTAAGTAAACAAAAGGAAAATGCTGCTTCAGTTGTTGATACACCCACGATCGGCTAGGTCGGCAGCCCAAGCCATGGATACTTTGAGTTTTGCTAGCTGCCGGTTCTTCACAGGGATTCAATAGCTCATCCGTATCCGTTGAAACTGCGGTTTCCAGTAGCAATAAATCACCGCAATGTTTAGCCATAAATTGCAGCGCCGTAACGGGATCCTGTAAGTGATACAATAACCCATAGCAATACACCACATCAAAGGTGCGATCGAACGTCATATCTGGATGATCGCAATCTAAAAGATAGGATTGTAACTGGGGGAAGCGTTGTTGCAGGATTTCAAAGTTATCAGCCCGACCTTCAGTTGTCACTACATCACAACCCCGATCGAGAAAGAAAGAGGTATGATCGCCAATTCCAGCACCCACTTCCAGCACCGATCGACCTTGCAAAGGGAGTCCCAAGCTTGCCAAGTGTTCTAACCGTCGTTGGTTATGACGTAAATAATGCTCACTTTGAAAAGCTTGAACAGGCGGGGCATAGACAACTTCCTCCAGAATCGGCTCCGGTGATAGTACTGGTATGGGCTGCTGGAGGTAAGGCTGCACCTTTTGCACAACCGGCACATTGTCTAACCCTTGTTTCAAGAGATCCGGGACTTGAGCCAAACTTTGAACGATCGCGTCGGCTAGGTTATAGGCTGGATTTTGCTGACCAAACGTTAAGGTGAGGTGTTCAAGCAGTTCTAAGGCATAGTCAGTAAACTCTAGTGCATCCGCGATGCAGGCGAGTTTGAAGATGGCTTCTGGGGTTTTGAAGGCTTCCGGTGTGCTGGCCTGCAACGGATCGCGTAAGTAAATAGCATCGGACCACAATAATTGGCCTGGACGCTTGATAGAATGCAACGGAGAACGCTGTTCGCGACAGAGGGGAGAGAGATCAAACAATGTAAATCCCTGTTGTCGCAGGAAGGTATCCGTTTCAGCAAACAACGGTTCGTCCCGATAAATGGGTGAGAATTCTACTTCCGTTTGGATGGCAAACACCGATCGCTGAAGTAAGGCTCGTGCCCCCTGGAGGACTTGGAGATTGGCCCCTTGGACATCCACTTGCAGGAAATCCACTTCTTCGATCGCCTCATCCTGACAAAATTGATCGAGCGTTGTGGTTTCAATTTCCACCGTAGACGCAAGGCCAACTAAGTCAGGAAAACGTGGAAACCGCTGAATCAATTCCTCATTCGGCGGATAGAGCGAACTACACATGGGATTTTTAGTGATGTGTAGAGTGGCTTTACCAACTTCCTTCGCGATCGCGATCGGGATATGAAATTCATTCCAATCCTGACCCTGGGCTTCAAAGGCAGCATTTGCCGCTTCACAGGCTTCCGGATCAGCATCGAAGCCAATAATGGTTAAATTGGGCGCAAACGCTCCCCAGTTTTGGCTACCATAATCATCGGCAGTAGTGATTTTGCGAGACCCGACGTTCACCAACATCATGGAGATCTCATCTAAATAACCAAGTTGCTTGAGGATAGGTAAGAAAAATGCCATAGGAATTACAGTAGGAATTACAAAAGAGATGGTTTAACTATCGCGATCGCACAGGCGCTATCAAAACAAATCGACTAGTTATGGAAAATTAGCTAGGCACTGCGATGACATTTAAACAGTCATCTAACGCTTCCGTTGTATCTAAAGGAATCAATTGTTTCAGAAAGGGTTGATAGCGGAAAAGTTGGTAACCGTTGTCTTGAAGAAACTGAGCCACGGTGAGATTGCTGCCCTTACTGCCTGCAATATTTTCGTACAGAATGGTAGGTTTGAATTCCTTCAGCAAGCGATCGCTGCCCATCAACACCTGTAACTCATGGCCTTCAGCATCGATTTTCAGGAAATCTACCCGCGTCAAACGATGGTGATCAATCAGACTATCTAAGGTAAAACACGGCACCGCTTCATAACTGCCCTCTGGAAGATCAACATCCTCTGCACAAACTTCGTTGAGTTCACTGCTACTTTGCAGAGCTAATTTCAGAGACCCTTCGTGGTCGCTGGCAGCCCCTCGGCAAATAATCACTTGCGGCAGCTGATTAATTTCGCAGGTTTGCACCATCGCAGCCACGCATTTTGAAAAGGGTTCGATCGCCAAGACCTGGCCTTGGGTACCGACCTGCTGCGCTGCACTGAAGGTATAAATTCCCACATTGGCACCGACATCAAGAACGGTCATTCCCGGTTGAATCCGATCGCGCCAGAATTCCATCTCCGCCTCAAACCAATCCCCCGCACCCAGCAAAACGCCCGTGACTAAGCTTTGAAAACTGGCATCAATCACAAAGTGCAATCGATCGAAGGGACAATGGGTAATGGCACTATCGAGGGGTAAATTGGCCCAGGGTGCCCGAACTGCCTGTCCACGGTGCTGATAAAATTCTGCTAACCCTAAGTCACCGAGGCTACGATAGGCTAGACACAAGCTTTGCAGAATTTCAGGTTGTTGTGGCTGTAAATCGATCGCTCGTTGCAGATTCAATAGTCCTTCCCATTGTCCACTCATCAACCGAGCCAATCCTTGCTTGAGTTGCAAAGCAACGGACTGGGGAAAGAGGGTGTCCGCGATCGTGAGAAACCGTTGGCCAAGGGGATTGTAAAAAATTGGATTGCAGTGTACGAGCGCTGCCGCACTCAGTCGTTGAGCCTGTCCGTCGCCGTTGGCCGAGGTTAAAATTACCTGTAAAAAGCGATGGCGCAGTTCAAATTCACTGGGTAAGTAAACCAACCCCAAGGGCGCAGAACGACCAATTTCAGCATTGCCAATCACCCCCGAAAACGCAATTTGGCGAGCGTCAGCGCTATTGCCGATTAATCCCTGGGCGATCGCGAAATGGATGGCGCAGAGTGGATGCTGTCCCTGGGCGGCTTGGAGTGCCTCGATCGCCGTTTCAAAGTAGACCGATCGTAGTTCTGAATTATCCGCCTGTTCCGCTTCGATCAACGCAATGACAGCGATGTTATTTAAATCTAACGCCGTTTGCGGATTGTCCCAATCTGTCTGGGCTAAGCCTGTGTAGAGTTGCGATTGGAGATCGGAGTCTAAGGGAATTTCTAGACGCTCTAGGTATTGGAGATAGGTGCGAGCGGTCGCAGGGAGTTCGGAAAGTTGGGGATGCATGACAGAAAGGGGCACTCTGAAAATGGAACTTCAAACCAGATATTCAACCATTCACGGGACAGCATAACCGCCTAGTCAAAGTATGCCTTTTGTGGATGGGAAAATGAACATTCTCAGTCAAATCGTCATCTAGCGATCGCGGGACTTGGGAGAGACGGCTTCGACCAGCTTTGTTTGCAAGGGCTCTAGCAGGGTATCCAGTTGTGGATCGTAAAATATACGCGGAAAGACATCGGGCATTAATACCGTAGTACCGACGTTATCTGATACGGTGAGAAAATCGCTGGGCAGGGGGCCGTCAATATGACGACTGAGCACACCAAACCCGACCCGCGATCGACGGGCTGGATTGGCTGGAGCATTGAGCTTAATCCATTGGTCAAAGGAGGCCGATCGTTCCATAGAGGCTTGCAATTGCTCCATCATGCCTGGTGGTGGCGCATCTGAGATGCTATTGACCCAGGCGGCAGTGAGTTGCTCAGGGCGTTGGTTCGGTTGTGTCCAAGCTGCGATCGTCGCGGATAAGGTGGGTGACAGTTCTGCTTTCAAGGTATCACTGAGGGCCTGATTGTTAGCAAGGTCGATCGCCGCTTGTAATGGTTTGTAGTTGCTGGCTTGAGCGTCTTCCTTCGCTCCGGTTAAATTACCCATCCACCAGCGCACTCGACTGCGATAGAACCGTAGTGATTGAATCAGTATTTCATTTTGTGCTTGACTCAAGAAATCAGTCAGAATGCCCTCCGATCGTTTCAGCACTTGGTCAAATAAGGGTTTTTGTTTAGCATCGCGCCAGAGGGGACTGGCCATAAAGTTGGGGTCACGGATGACTTCCAGGGCGATCGCTTCGATCGCACGATCCAGTTGATTGTCGTAGAGCAAACTCAAGCCTAAGCCATAGAGCACACCGCGCTTCGCAGGCAGCAGCTTCGCCGCTTGGGCAAATTCCTGGGCAGCTGCTTTGGGTTCGCGATTGAGTAACAGCCAGCCCAGATTCGTATGGCCAAATTCCTGGGAGGCCGTCATTTGATTGGCGTTGCGGAACGTGCCGATCGCCTGTTCCAATAACTGCGGATTGGAGGTTTTTAGGCCCACATCCCCCAGATTCCAAGCCAATTGGTAGGCATAGTAAGGTTCCCACGGCGCAACTTTGGTGGCATCGGTAAGGGACTGCACAAAACGATCGAAAAATGCCTGTTTCTCTTCCGGGATTTTGCTAGTTTCCACCTGCTGTAGGGCATTGAATCCCTGGCTGGACAATAACCAACCCTGGTAAATCGGCCAGAGGGATACAATCACAAGTAGTAATGCGCTAATAGCTCCGATCGGAATGATTGTAGAAATTCTAGAACGACCCTGCGATCGAACGTCTGAAAATTCATTCTCTTGATCCTCTGCAAATAATTCACTGGAACCATTGCGGCAACTACTAATAATGACTGAGAGAATCACCACAATCATGCCGCTGATACAGAGGTTATCCAATTGGTAATCACTCAGACTTTGTAATGCATAGGCAAACAGACTTGCGAATAGGCAATAGATCAAGGGAGAATGCCGATCGCGATCGCGCCACCATTGGAAGCCCAATAGTCCGATCGTGGCAACCCCCAACCCCAGTCCCGGCAAACCCAATTCTGCCCAAAGCTGCGCTGGGGTACTATGCAGCTGAAAAGCCCATTCTGCTTCCTGTCCAGCCCAATCCGGTCGGTATTGTTGGTAGAGCAATGGCACCGATCCCAACCCTTGTCCGGTGATGGGACGGCTTAGCCCCATCTTCCAGCCCGTCACCAGGGTAATCAGCCGATAGCCAAATTCTCCGGGGACATAGCCCCCCTGAAGGGCGCGAAAAATTCCCTGGAGACGACCGGTGCTGACCACTAGTGCCAGCATTAAGCCAACAATGCCCAGCCCAGCGAGTACATATTGCTTGGGTAATGCGGTTTTGGGCAGACGATCGAGGGCGTGATCCCTTCCGAGATCGTATACGCGATCGGAGAGTTGAGGGTCTGGCCCTTGCTCCGGCGCTTGAACCTTTTGGCGAATTTGTATTTGACTAGTTAGGTGCACAGCCCCCAAGGCAACAAGAACGACAACCACCGTGAGTAACGCACTCCGGGATGCCGTTGTATAGAGATCCAGGAAACCTAATCCTGCACCACCCCACCAGAGCCATTTGCGCATGCCCTTATTTTCTAGCCCCAGCCCAATCAGTAACGGAATCGCTAGGAGTAAATAACCCGCAACATAATTCTGATGGCCGATCGGAGCCCAATTCCGATTTTCCAACACCGATAAATTGAACGGCAGTGAAACGCCTGTCGTTTGCTGGAGCGCTTGCAGCCGTTGTAACGTAGGCAACCAGGTTTGGCTAGCCCATAACCCCAAACTCGTGGCAATAAACCCCAAACTCAAATAGCCTTGCCATTGCAGTAGCTGTATCCTTCGGTGTGTGGTTGTCAGCCAGTGATTCAGGGCGTAGAGCGTCGCAATTAAACACAGGGCTGCGGCTCCATACCAGCGCGCTTGGGTAGGAAACACTGCGGTGATGGATGACAGGACGATCGTGACGATCGCGGCGATCGCGATCCCATCCCACCCCTGCCCTAGGGGAAGCCAGCGTCGAGTTTGCAACCCTTGCCCCAGCAGCCACAGCACCGGACAGAGCAACGCCACCTGCCAAATAAACACCCACGGCCAAGACACCACCACCGTACTGCTATCCGGGAGCAGCGTGAACAGTGCGTAGAGTGCTGCGGTCAAGAGTGCCAAGAGCGGACGGGAAGCAGACGTTTGGGCCGCAGCAGAATCGGGGGCAGATGAATCGGGCATAGAGGAATCGGGCATGGGGGATTCGGGCATGGAGATTACCTGACAGGGCAGTAGCAGCAGACTAGTATGCGCCTTTTCCAAAAAGCACAATTTTGATGGTTTGGAGCAAAATTTCTAGATCTAAATTGAGTGACCAGTGATCGATGTAATACAAATCGAGGCGAGCCGCGTCACTAAACTCATCAATGTCCGATCGGCCAGAAATCTGCCACAGGCCCGTCATTCCCGGCAGCACTTGGTGGCGGATATGGTGCCATTCATCAAACCGTTCCACATCTCGCAAGGGAAGCGGACGGGGGCCAACCAAGCTCATCTGACCCAGCAACACGTTAAATAACTGCGGCAATTCATCCAAACTGGTGCGACGCAAAAATCGACCGATCGGCGTGACGCGGGGATCCTCCTTCAGTTTGAACATGATGCCATCTTGGCTCTGATTCTGGGCTTCCAACGCCGCTTGCAGTTGGGCGGCATTGCGATACATCGTGCGGAATTTCCAAATCCGGAAGGGGTGGCCATGGAGACCAATGCGTTCCTGGCGAAAGAAGATACTGCCGGGGGAGTCGAGTTTCAGCGCGATCGCAACTCCAACAAATAACGGCAACAGCAAGATGAGACCGAGGGATGCGCCCACCATATCCACCCCGCGCTTGACCCGATAGTCCCAGCCCGTTAGCAAAGGCGGTTCTAGACGCAGGGTGGGCACTCCAGCAAAAATTTCGGGAACGCCACGACGGTGCAACGTTTCCACACTGGAG
Source organism: Alkalinema sp. FACHB-956 (assembly GCF_014697025.1). Taxonomy (NCBI): domain Bacteria; kingdom Bacillati; phylum Cyanobacteriota; class Cyanophyceae; order Leptolyngbyales; family Leptolyngbyaceae; genus Alkalinema; species Alkalinema sp. FACHB-956. The sequence goes on from NZ_JACJRC010000003.1 coordinate 51,125, forward strand.
GGCAACAGCCGCAGCACAATCCCCGATCGCCGCAACTGCCAGTAAAGCTGCGAGGCCAATTCCGTTTGTGGCAAACTTTCCGCTAGCACTTCCTGGGTGCCGGAGGCCAAGATCGATCGGGTAATGGCCTGACTGGTGGCCATGGAGGATAAGGCCGCCCCCACAATGCGATAGCGCGGTTGTCGTTGTAGGACGCGGGCTAATTTGGGCAACCGCGCCGCTGGGGCAATTAAAAAGACCTTCGTCGGTGCTTGTAACCGTTCCAGAGCCTGCAAAATCAAGCTGGATAGCAGCCGAAAACTCACCACCAGCACAATGCTACTCATCCAGGCAGTCATCACCAACGATCGGGGCGGCGCGAGTTTGGGATCATAGAAATACTGGCTGACTAGGGAGAGGAGATAAACCAGGCTGACCAATTGGCCCGATCGCACATAGTCCTTTGCCCGTGCTGTCGCTTGGTACAGTCCGCCCCAGGCAAAAACGCCCAAGGTAATGCCCGCGAACGCCCAGAACAGCCCCGGCAAGCCCAGCCACAGCCCCCAATCCAATTGCGGCGGCAAGGGAGAATAAAACTGGTTGAGAAAAACGGCAATCCCCCAGGAAATCGCCAGCGACACCACATCTCCGAGTAACCACGTCAAGACCTTAACCCAGCGCCAGTAACGGAGGGGTTGGGGCAGTTGCTTCGTGGGCGCACGCAGGTCTTGCGGGCCTTTGAGGTCGATCGATGTGCGATCGGGTAGATTCGCCATGCCGCGATACAGCATCCTGAAACATCCGGGAAAAGTGCGAAAGGAGCTCAATGGGCAATCTTGGCCAACGGCTCTGCTCCTCTGCGGTATGAACCGATCGGGTCAGCCAACTGGCTCAAAATCATCCTAGGAAACCCGTAGGAAACACTTAAGAGTATTCCGCAGTTAGCTGGAAAAACGATCAGCCCAATCGCTGTCCGGATCCTTAAAATTCTAAGAGGACAACGGGACAACCCTAGCGTTCTTAGCTATCCTGTCGAATAGCTGTCAAATCGCGCTGTCAAAAGCGCTGTCAAATCGCGATTGTGGGAAGGGCGAATCAATGGGCACAGCAGGAAGAATTGAAATTTTGCCAGATGTGGCAGGTGTGGTTACCCGATCGCGGGCATTGATCGTAGAGCGCTTACAAACGGCGATCGCAGAGCGGGGGATCGCAACCATCGCCCTCTCCGGGGGCAGTACCCCGCAGCCGTTGTACGAACAACTGGCCACAGAAAATTTGCCATGGGAGAAGATTCATCTCTTTTGGGGAGACGAGCGCTATGTCCCCTACGACCATCCGGATAGTAACTACCGCATGGTGAAACGAGCCTGGATCGATCGGGTCGGCTTACCCTCCGAAAATATTCACCCCATGCCCACCCAGTTTGCGGATCCTGCCAGCGCCGCCATTCAGCACGAAGCTGATTTACGCATTTTCTTCACCACCTACTTTGCCGATTCACCCCCTACGGAATGGCCTGCGTTGGATGTGATTCTATTAGGCATGGGGGACGATGCCCATACGGCCTCGTTATTTCCTGGTACCGCTGCACTGCAAGTGCGCGATCGCTGGATCACCGTGGGGGAAAAATCCGGCCAACCTCGATTAACCTTCACGATTCCCTTGATTAATGCCGCCCGCAGCGTCATTTTTATGTTGGCAGGTGCAAATAAACAAGCAGCCTTGCAGCACGTCTTTGCCTTGGAAGCGGATGACTTTCTATATCCATCTCGGTTCATTCAACCCCAGGGTGAACTTTGGTGGATTATGGATCAAGCAGCGGCACAGGGGCTACCAGAGACAATGGCCTAGTGAACCTAGATTGCCTAGTCAACCTAGATTACCTAGTGAACCTAGATTGCCTAATTCAATACATCGCCTGTTCAAGACTTTGATTTCCGGTTCAAGACTCTGATTTTTTGAGGTAATTCTTCGCTTGGCTGCTCGGTAATGTTAAGTTCTCTGTACTTAAATTTCTCTGTACTTAAATTTCTCTGTACTTAAATTACCCTGCACGTAGTTTCTCTACACGTAATTTCTCTGCACATAATTTCTCTGTACTTAAGCATCCTTCTGTCCTAGTTTGATCATGATTAGCTGTCCCAACTGTAACCACCAAAATCCTGCCGGTGCTGTGCAATGTGAGTCGTGCTTTACCCCATTGCCGACCCTATCCTCCTGCCCCAACTGTGGTGCGTCGATTCAATCAGATGCCAGTTTCTGCGGTCAGTGTGGGTTTAATCTGCAAACGATCGCAGCCCCAGCTTCTACACCAGTTTCCGCCCCAAGTTCCACCCCAGCTTCTACACCAGTGGCCGCTGCCGCTTCTGCGCCACCCCCACCGCCCCTAGACCCGGATGCGATCGCCGCTGCATTTCCCGATCTCATCCCTCCGGATCCCATCATCATTCCCGAGCCGATCGTGGCGGTTCCGCCCCCACCCGTTCCCGTAGCCAATGCCCCAAGCGAGGCTTCTCCCGCAGCGCCCCTGCCGCCCGTCGAAGTGCGCCCCACCCTGAACCTGTCTCAAGGGAGAGTGCCTGAGGGCCATACTCAGCTACAAATGCAAACCGCTAAGTTGCTGCACCTACAAACCAATGTGGTGATTGAGTTACCCCAGGGGGTTCCCGTGGTTCACATTGGCAAGCCCAACGATCGCATCCCCCCCGATATTGATGTATCCGGCTTTCCCAATTCCGAAATCGTCTCTCGGATCCATGCAGATATTCGCGTGGAGGGGGATGTGTACTTTGTAGAAGACGTGGGCAGTTCCAACGGCACCTATGTCAACAACTCGCCCTTACCGGTGGGCAGCCGCTACCGCCTGCGTCCAGGTGATCGAGTCTCCCTGGGCAAGGGGGATAAAGTCACCTTTCTATTTCAGCTCACGTAATTCCTTTAACGATTTCCCGTTCGTCCCGTCCCTCAGCTCTTTCGATCTTCCCTGAACAACGGCCCTCGGAGTTTTTACCTTTTTAAGAGAGCCTGGGGGGAGATCGAGCGTTTGAGCATCCAGTGCGTCAGTTCTGGAAAATTGACGGACTCTGCGGTTCGGAAACCAACTGCTAGGTTAGGATGAGTTGGGCAAGCGTGCTGTTCATGCAAACTATACCGATCGTTCACTGAATTTATTCAAAATACCGATTTAATTTGAGTTATTGTTTTGAATTATTTGAGTTCCAACTTTGAGTTCCAACCAGTAGATTATCGGGAATAATGCCTTCAGAAAGCAAAATTCGTGATATTTGATTCAATATTCGTTCTCCAGTTGTGTTTCGCTGAGATAATCGTGTGATTACTCTGACTCTGCTGCATCCAGTGCAATCAACGCCAGTTCAAAGCTGGTCGTTCGAGCACGAGTCCATTATCCGGGTCGGTCGATCGACGGATAACCAAGTGATTCTTTATAGCGCGGTGGTTTCGCGCCACCATGTGGAACTGCGCTGTACCAATGGACAGTGGGAAATTGTCAGTTTGGGAGCCAATGGCACCTACGTTGACGGAAAGCGGATTGTCCGGGTACCGATTCAGCATGGCATGGTGTTTCGCTTGGCTCGATCGGGCCCTAATCTCCAGGTACAAATCGTTCCCACAGCTAAACCGGTTGTGACCCATGGCGCAGGAGCAGAAGTGCGGTCTGTCCCGCCACCCCCGCCACCCCCTCTGCGCCCCATACCCCTCCCCCGATCGGAGTATCGCCCTGCCCAGGAGAGCGAACAGAGTGTGGATCAATTTACTCGACTTGTGGATGACGAAGGAGAAACGACGGAATCCCTCGCAGACGAGACGGATGCAAAATTGGGGGAACAGGCTAGCAGTCAGGCGGTGAGTGATGATCAACTCTTTGACCTCACCACTGGCAAACCTGTCAAAGTCTTACAAACCGTCGGCCTGTATCAAGTACTCAAGGAACTAGGCCGAGGGGATACGGGGATTACCTACCTAGCTTGGCGCGATGGCCAAACGGTGATTCTGAAAACCCTCAATGGAGAATGGCTAGCTCAGCCAGAAGCCCTCAAACGGTTTGAGGAACAGTCCCAAGTCCTACGATCGCTGAATCATCCTGGCATCCCGCGAGAATTTGACTTTTTAACCTGCGATCGCCACCCCTATCGTGTGATGGAGATGGTCTATGGCCAATCCCTGGCGGATTATGTGACCCAGCGGGGGCCATTGCCTCCGGTCGAGGCCATCTCCTGCATTTTGGAGGTCTGCGATATATTAGACTACTTGCACCATCAACCGGAACCCGTGGTGCATGGTGATATTCAGCCGAAGCATTTAATCCGCCGATCGGTGTTGAGATCGGGGCAATCCATCACGTTGATTGACTGGGGAACGGTGCGGCATTTGGGCTGGAAGACTGATCGTTATTTTAGTGGCATCGGCTACATGGCTCCCGATTTTCAAGCGCATCAGATTTTGCCGTTGAGTGATGTGTATGCGTTGGGAACGACCTTAGCCTTTCTGTTATCTGGAACCGATCCCAGTCAGTTCTATAGCCATGCAGAACAAGGTTATCGCTTCTATCCTGAACGTGTGTCAGGACTCAGTGCGGAGATGGTCAATTTGCTGCGTCAGTTAACTGAGCCGAATCCTCAAGATCGCTATCAGTCCGTTCGTGAAGTCGCTCAAGTGCTGCGGCAAATTCTCTAGGCTTCGCACCGTTGTGCAGATCTTTAGCGGATAGCCTTGCAAGGGGTTGACCCGGTGGGGCGATCGCTTGCCCTGAGGCCCACTCCTCGGTAGGGTATTGAGGTTGTATTTGCGATCGATGCGATCGAATGGGTTGCCGATGAAAATTGCCACTTGGAATGTGAATTCAATTCGCACTCGCCTTGCCCATGCAACGCAGTGGTTAGAAACCAGCGGAGTCGATCTCCTCTGTGTGCAGGAAACCAAAGTGGTGGATGAATCCTTTCCCCATGCACCGTTCCAGGAGATGGGTTATCAGACTTACATCTACGGTCAGAAAAGTTATAACGGCGTTGCGCTGATTGCCAAATCTCCGATCGAAGATGTGCGTTTGGGATTCTCTGGCGTGTTATCGGCGGATCTGGTGGGCGATTTAGATGATCAAAAACGGGTGATTAGTGCAGTCATCAACGGTGTGCGTGTGGTGAATCTCTATGTGCCCAATGGATCGGCGATCGGTAGTGAGAAATATGAGTACAAGTTACGTTGGCTAAAACTGCTGAAACAGTATTTAGAAACCTTGTTACAAACTGATTCCGATCTGTTAGTCTGCGGTGATTTCAATATTGCGTTAGAAGATATTGATATTCACGATCCTAAAAAGCGTGAGACTCATATTATGTCCTCAGATGTGGAACGGGAAGCCTTGCAATCAGTGTTATCGATCGGCCTTCAGGATGTGTTCCGCAAATTCACCTCGGAAGGCGGGCATTTCAGTTGGTGGGACTACCGGGCTGCTTCGTTCCGGCGGAATGCAGGTTGGCGGATCGATCACCACTACGCTACGGCGGCTTTATACGATCGGGCAATTCGTTGCACGATCGACAAAGCCCCCCGTCAGTTAGAACAACCGAGCGATCACACTCCGGTGATTGTAGAGTTTTAGGTGATTGCGGAGTGTTAGGTGATTGTGGAGTTTTAAAGGTGAGCCATGGGAGGGTTAGGCGGCTTAATGAAAAAGCAGCACACCTAGCCCGATCGCAACTAACGCACCAATTAAAGTATTAATCACATTCACCAACTCATTCGTTAACCAAGAAAACTGCGTTTGCAAGGTTGCCCCAATCACGCTTTCCAGATTCGTCGCCACAAATGCCGCTAGGACACAAATGGCAATCCCGATCGGGTACTGATGGGGCACTAAGCCTAAGCCCCAACCCACCAGGGCAATGACCAAAGATGCCATAATTCCCGCGATCGTGCCTTCCAGACTGACGGCTCCTTCGGTTCCCCGAGGGACAGGTTTTAAGGTGGTGATCAGAAACGTGCGTTTGCCGTAGGCTTTGCCAATTTCACTAGCGCAGGTATCGGACAGCTTGGTGGCCATGCTTGCGGTGTAGGCGAGCAGCAGGAGGGGGGGCAGCAAGGTCGCCCAAGCGGGTAACTGGCCGAATTGCATCAGTTCGCGATAGTTCCAAACCTTCAGCATCCAAAAGGCGATCGCGCAGATCGTTGCGACTAACGCTGACCCCCAAACATTTTCTGGCCCTCTAGCCCCCGATCGTTTTTCCGCAATGCCCGCTGCTTCTTTTTCTGCCATGCCAATGCGGGTAACGGCGGATCCTAACAGAAAATACACCATCATCAGCGTATAGCCCTGCCACCCCAAACAACCGTAGAGCAGCACGCCCAGAACCCAAGCATGGATGATGCCTTCTGGGGTGAGCAACTTTTTGGGGGAGAGGTAGGCGGGGATTAGCAGCGCAAAATTAATTGCGATGCCCGTCAGCCAAGGGTTGAGTAAAAAGTTCGGCATGGAATGGCAGAATCCCAATAACTCACAATTTTCACAGTTGAATTGAAAATCTCAGCACATACGCCATCAGAGACAAAAAACACTTAAATCCCTATTTACCGTACCAGAGATGAACAGCATCAGGATTGATTTCTGAACGCAACTGCATCCATTCATCAATCAGATAATCCTCTGGAATCCCATCATGCTGCTCATCCTTCAGTACAGCTAGGACATGAACCCCAGTTTTATAGCTAACATGACGGATTTCCGGCGTATAGCCTAATCGTTGTAAGGTTGTCATGACAGCGTCACTATCACCGGAAGTCGTCAAGTCCACTAGCAAAATTGTTTGTCCCTTCTTCGCGCCCGGTTTAACACAGTTCAAAACAGCCATTACTCTTTCTCCTTGTAGTTACAGTCGTATCGCTGGGGACGATCCTCAATCTTGCGAGGTTCAGTAACCGATTCAAGCTCCAAATTGTATCGCTCCGCACGTTTTTGGCATTCTGTTTGAGCTTCGGCTGGACTATTAGCCACTTGGACTATTAGCCATAATTAGCCATAATAGGTTCACTCTAACGTTCTGGCTCTTTTTCCGGATCTCGCACCATAATGAAGTTGCTCCTTAAGTTGTGATCTCAACTTTTTGGGGAAGTCGTCTCAGTGGAGTGTTGAGAGCACTTAACTGAGGCGCATTTGGTATATCAGCACTATACTTTATATATTTGCTAGATACACGATATCTTATGGAAGCTTTAGCAAGTTCAGTGGTAATAAAAGCCTGCTATACCAAACGTCATCCATACCAGATTGCAATCCCCCTCAACCACGAACTATGGATTCTACGGTACTGCATTCTATGATGTTTCACGTTGCTTTCCCGGTTAGCAATATTCCCGATACTAAAGCCTTTTATGTCGATGGGTTGGGCTGTGGGTTAGGGCGGGAAAATCGCCATTGTGTGATTTTGAATCTAGGGGGAAATCAACTGGTAGCCCATATGACCCAGGAGCCTCTGTTACCCCAAAAGGCGATCTACCCCCGCCACTTTGGGTTAATTTTCTCCAGTGAAGCGGATTGGCAAGCGTTACTCGATCGCGCGATCGCCCAGGGCTTAAGGTTCCGCGAGACAGCCAAGCGGCGCTTTCCGGGACTACCGTTGGAACATATGACGTTTTTTCTAGAAGATCCGTTTTATAACGTGCTGGAATTTAAATACTACGTTCACCCAGAGGCAATTTTTGGCAGTCAGGACTACGAGCAAATTGGCGATCGGGATGTGGTATCGGGTTCAGTTTGAGGATGAGCTTGTGGTGATCGAAGGTCTTCCTGCAACGCTTGGCAAACAGCAGAGATCACCCGATCGTCACTTACCATCCAAGCATGAACCAGCACCGGGATCGAAACATTCTGGGCGATCGATAGGACGGAACTGTGAGCTGGCACAATCATGGCATCGAAGGGTGTCCAGATGGAGGTGAAATTCAAATGCGCCAATCGCTGAAGAGTTTCATTTAAGCTCTTGAGAAAGACACTGTTAGGTCGCATTTGGATCGCTCCCGGTCGCAGGCTGCCATAGGCGATTAAGGTACCTTGATGGGGGGAGGCGATCGTCACAAACCGTTGGACCCGTGCCAATCCGCCTAGCCGTTGCAGATAGTAGCGACTCACAATGCCACCCATGCTGAAACCGACGAGATCGAAGGGGCGATCGGCAGGAAGGTTTGCGGCTACAAAGGTCTGCAACTGTTGCGCCAGCTCTTCCAGGGAAGCATCGCCATTACAAGGAATTAAATCCAAACTGTAAACCGTCCAGCCCTGTTTTTGAAGGTTGGTGGTCATTTTGCCAAAGACGCTACAGGTATCCCACATGCCATGGACTAAGACAACAGGGTTACGGCCTGTGGAGAGGGTCTTGGGATCGGTTGAGGGTTGATCAGAAGCAGAGGATACCATGGGCGATCGGGTCTCCAGCGGAAAGGAAGTCTTGCGCAAAGGAAGTCTTGCTTTGTAACTTTTAATACTTCCTTCAATTTTCCCGTTGTTGCCAGCGATCGCGCAGCCGTTGCAGACCAGTTTTGCAAGCGACATAGGCAGGCAGTTGATAATGCTCGACTAGGAGCCAAGCGGCAATCAGACAATGCAGCCCAAAGGTCACGTCTCCCCACAGCATGGGAAACGATCGCCAGGTTAAGCCTTCCAACGGGGGGAAAATGTAGGCACAGAGCCAAATGAGTTCAGCAGGAATGAGCAGGAAGACAAAACTGGCCAGCCAAACGAGAACGGTGATATCCGAGTTCCGTTGGTGCAAGGGTTGCCAGCGGTGGCCCAGCCAGCGCCAGCCCATGGGTTGCAAGCCCCCTTCTAGGCGGATGATCTGTTGTTCTAGGTTGGCGGTGAAGAGTTGCCGACAGAACTCGCAGGAAAAGGCATCCATCATCACCATCGATCGCAGTTGGCCATGGCGGCAAACGGGGCAGGTGTAATGGTCTTCTAGAACTAGGCGGCGGCGTGGGGGAGAACCCCCGATCGATCGAAGGGGCCAGAAGGAAGTAGGAAATCGCATCGACAGTCAGTCATCCTGTTAATGAGTCATCCCAGGGTGGGTTGAGTGATTCAATCTCTATTGTGTCATTCTTTTTGGGCATTACAGACTTCTCAGAGGGCGGGTGGTTCAACAGGATCTATTCAAATTCTTTATTTTGTCAACAATAAAATTGATCACCTCGTATTTTGGCCTGCCGAGGGTACCCATCCTGGGTACCCTACTTTTCTCAGGTTGACCTTGAAGGCTTGAACCAAGGCTTGAACCCATGGCCAGAACTTTGCAAGCATCTCAGGGATATCGCACGAAAGTTGCATTCTCACTGGGATCTGTAGGGCTCCCCCCCTCCTACCTAGCCCACTCTGAGAAGGGGTGATTTCTGCAAATCTGTAGTAGCAGATAACCTTGCCGAAATCATCAATTGCAACCAGCAAATCAGCTCAAACTGCATCATCACTCGTAACCACGATCGTATTTTAGAAAACGTTCTTCCTGTCTTACAGCAATTTACAGAGTCATGTGCTCATCTAGATTAAGAACTTTTTTTGTTTAGCACGAATACTTTTAATGTGCTTCTTAACAGTATGCAGCGTAATGCCTAGCTCATTGGCGATATCCTTATAGGAATGGTTGGCACGGTAAAGACCCCAAATTTCCCGTTCTCTAGCAGTGAGACCATACTTTTGTGTCTCTTCAAGAATGACATTTCGCATCAAGTATTGATGGTCTTTCAATACGAGCAATAAGCAGGGACGATCGATTTCCTGCAAGTTAATCCATTGAACACGAATATGAAGAACAATATCCGCATCAACTAAGACCTCCGACTCCATTAGCCAACGCTGATTGGGAAATAAAGTACGACTTTGAATTAACGATTGACAAACATGCCAAATCTCCTTGGGGAGAACTATCTCGACGGATTCAGCAGGATTGAGTTTTCGAATAATTTGTTGGGCATAGTGGTTGAGATAAATCAAATGACCTTGTTCTGTTAATAGCAAGATTCCATTCAGCAAATCCTCAATTACATCTAACAATAAAGAGGGTTGTTTAAGCGATGACAAAAAAGAAGATGGCTCATTGCAAGAAGACTGTGCAACAACAGGAGGCAAGTCAGACGCAGACACAGAATTTTTCATAGCAAAAGCTCACTTTTATATCATAATTTAGCCCTCTCTAAACTATGAGATGACCAAGATACAACCAACGCAACAAGTCGATTCAACAAGCCAATCTCAACCAGTTGATAGAGAGAGTAGACAAATGGCCTATCCAGTATTTTCTCTCAGTACTTTGAGCAACTGTTGAGGTCGATCCATGGAATCAGGCATTCATGAGAAATACATATCACTCGAAAAATCAAGCTAGAAATTCTGAATGAGCCTAAATTCATAAAAGAATAATTCAAAAAGCTTAATTCAACCCTATTTAGCCGGAAATTATACTTTTTTGCTGTTAATCAGCTAGAGACAAGGCTTTTTTGTAAACGCAATATAAAAATGGAGTCCTCAGTCCAAAAGACATTTACACATTTTTCAGAGATAAATTAATGCTTGAATTAACACTATATCTACCAATCAACCAATTTTTTAATGATGGATAGCTCTATATCTAGTTAACTCGATCGGGGAACGCTGAGTAGTAAAGAGTATCCTATGGGGGTAATTTCCAGGCTAGAAGCTCTCTGCCATGATCAAATTAGTTCGCAAGCAACACACCGTAGAATTCCAATTCAGTCAAGATAAAACGCTAATTCTACGAACCTTTGCAAGCGTTCACAATCACTCAAAATGATCTTGAGGATATTACTATGCCAGATGGATTAACTGTTGATGTTGTACCAGTAGAGAGCATTCCTGCCCCCCCAGCGGCATTGCTGCCCCAAGGGCCCCAATACTCAGCTACTGAAACCTATTCCAAGCATATTCTGGGTTCTAGCTCCTTCCACATGTATTACCTCTATGCCAAGGGTTGGGGAGGGACGGTTCCCTATCCTTGGGAAGTCAGACCTGATTTGCCTGGAACCACTGGATCCCCCTACATTGTGAATCTCAATGAACCGATGGAGGTGGGTGTTTGTGTCGAATTCGATCGGAGTCCCTTAACGGAACTTCTAATGTGCCTCGGAACCGATATTAATATCGACTTTGCCTTTGAGGGATTTGGCAAGCTAGCCATTGAAACCGATAAAGATGTCACCATCACCACGGTTAAAGATCGCTTCCGGTATCTGATTCGGTACGTGGGAACGCCCCAGCAATTGGGTCTGACACCGGGATACTACGAGCTGGCAGCAACGGCTACGATCGGGCCCAGCGCCCATGCTTGCGGTCGCTTTATCTATGGTTATGGCTACATTGGGGAAATTCGTTTCCAAGTGTACCAAGGGCCATTACCCTTGCAACCCTAGGTCTGGAGCGATCAACCTGCGTTGAGATTCCAGCCGATTCAACCGTCTTGAGAGCGGTGATTTAAGCCCTTCTCAGCTTCATTAGCCAGATGCTCCTCCATACCCTAGGAGCAACCACAATGTTTGCAGGTTACTAGTGCCTGCAAATTTTCTTATCCACCCCGCAGTCATGGGGAAGCAGCAATGACTAAACCTACCGAAAATCATTCCAATCCTGGGGACACCCTCGGTCGGAACAGACTGAAGCACATCAAAGGCATTGGCAATGTTAAGCAAGGATGGCTCCGTCGAATCCTGAACATTCGAACGATCGAAGAATTAGCCGCAGCTTCTGCCCAGGAAATCGAGGAGGAACTGCGACAAGCAGGGCATCCCATCCATCAAACTGAAATTCGCGACTGGATTGACCAAGCCAAAGTTCTATTACAGCAGGAGGAAGGCGAGTCGATCGTAGATGCTGAATTAGCTGCTGAATTATCTAGGGATGTCCAATCCCCTCAAGATCCGGATCCCCCAAGCCTGACTCCACCCTCTCCAGCACCAGCATCCCTACCAACGGCCTCTCTACCAACGACCTCTCTACCAACGACCTCTCTACCAACAGAATGGTCGCGCACGGAGGTGACTGAACTGAGTGCGGAGAATGTCAATATAGGGGCTGTAGGGGCTGTAGGGGCTATACCTTCAGGAAACCCTTGGCAACCGATCGTTGCATTGACTGTTCAAGTTGATCACCGAATCTCTGGGAGAGGAATAGAATACCGAAGTATCATCAAGCACCAACACTCTGTTCAAACCCATACCTGGACAGGAATGGATTTACAACAGGGACAGGAATGGATGCTCCAACATTTGCATGATTTGATGCAAGATGTAATTCATAACTTGATGCAATTGCCTCCAGTCATAGAACAGCAATCATCTCCACCACCTCCAGCCTCCACTATTAAACAATCTCTAGAACCTAGGCCAGCGGAACATTTGACCTCGATCGAAGCACCGGAATCAGCAATTACAGAGTCAGCAATTACAGAGTCAGCAATTACAGAGTCAGCAATTACAGAATCAGCAGTACCGGTGGCACCCTCACCACAAGAACCATCGGTGGAAGTCCCACCCTTGCCCATCCCATCCGCTCCACAGGAGATTTCCCAATCGAGGCCAAACTCCGTCTCAGAAGCGACGAGAGCCGTTCCGATCGCAGACTCTTCAATAGAATCTTCTGCGGAATCTTCTGCGGAATCCACCGTTCCTCCTCCCAGAGTTCCGGTTTCCAGGGTTGGAGGCATTGCGTTGGTCATTTCCCAACTGAAGGTTTTTCAGCCACCCTTCTTACCGGAAGGTGTAATCATCACGCGCCAATCACGAATTTTGCCCCAAGCATTGAGCAGTCAGCAGCCCTTTGCTGTGGAAGTACACCTACAATTGGCGGGGCAAGATGCCACAGCCATGACCCAGCAACCATTGTCCTATGGAGTCCATGCCGTGATTCACGATCGGGACAGTGGAGAACTTCTAGCCCTAGATTTGACGCGATCGGGCATCTTGGTAGATGGCATATTCACTTACACCGCGCTCTTGCCTGAAATGACCCTACAACCCGGTCTGTATCGACTACGAGTACTGGCAGAGTTACAGGAGGGAGTGGCACAACCTGGGAGCTTCAATGTTCCTCTTTTACAAGTTATATAGAATCCATCACAAAAACGATGAATACTTTTGAATGGGAAGGGTTTTTAAGACATTGGAGTCGGGCAATCATTGAGTCTAAACGACATGAACCGGATGTACTCCCATCGGAAATCATTGAAGCAGACTGGTTAGGATATCCTGGGGCATCGGAAGAACAAATTCGCCATGCGGAAAATCGTTTAGGCATTAGCCTCCCTCCCTCCTACCGGGAATTCCTGAAAGTCACAAATGGTTGGCGTCAAACAACACCGTTTATCTATCAGCTCTGGTCTACCCAGGAAATTGAATGGTTAAGCGTAAGACATCCTGACTGGATTGACTCATTTCTAGAACAACAACAACGATTAGAACCCCATCATTCCTACATGTCAGTCAATGGTTTGGAATGTAGTAGAAAAAAGTTTTCCATTCCCGATGAGATCTATTTTATTTATGGAGAAGAGCAAGATTGTATGAATTTACGATCGGAATATTTACACACCGCTTTAGAAATTAGTTGTAAAGGTGATTCTGCGATTTATTTACTCAATCCCCAGGTCGTTACCGAGGAGGGAGAATGGGAAGCTTGGTTCTTTGGGGATTGGCTTCCAGGAGCCGATCGCTATCGATCGTTTAGTGACTTGATGCAGGCGGAATACCAAAATTTCCTAGAACTTCAGTGAAGCGTAAAATATCCGTTTCAAGCCGTTACTTACATGGTTGATTAGTTGATTAGTTGATTAGTTGATTTGCGATTGGGATTGCACGATGCAATCAGGGTACATAAACGACTAGATTGAAACAAGGCAAATTAAAATGAATGGTTTATCTCACTCCAAAAGCTCTTCTGTTCGAGTGCAACCTGTTCCATCCACGGCCCAACGGCTATTTTCCAATCCCTCTGCCAGCTTGCAGCCCAATCCCCAATTACCCCAAGAAGTCATTGCAGAATTGATTAATGGCATCCTTATTCTGACCGATCGCCAAGAACTCATTTATGCCAACGAGGAAGCGAGACGGATTTTAGAAAAACTCAACCCCGATCGATCTCGTCTACACATTCCTCAAGAAATTTGGCATATTTGTCAATCCCTAATTCGCAGTCGCAGTCTTTTTCCCAATCAACATTGGTTAATTGAATCTGAAATTTTCACGGATGAATCTACCACACTGCATGTCCGAGCACGCTGGTTCAATCTAGAGCATATTGAATACCCTTGTCTGTTGTTAATTGTGGAAGATCAGTATCAGGCGATTAAAAATATCGCCTTAGAAGAAGCCCAGAAATATGGATTAACTGCCCGTGAGAAAGAAATTTGGTTGCTACATCGTGCTAACGCAACCTATAAAAAAATTGCTACAGAGTTAACCATTACACCCAACACGGTAAAAAAACATATGCGTAGCATTCATGCTAAACAGAAATTAATAGCGGAGAATAATTTAGAAGTTTAGCTTGATCACACAATCAAATTACTGATGCCAAGTTTACAACCACACTTCGTAATTTCTGTACATTCACTCAGAGAAATTGGAATTTTTAGCCACCGAGTTAGGGGTAGAAGATTCCAGCTTAATCACTAAACTTTTTGATTGATCCTGCTACCAGCATTCTAGAATGCTGGTATTTTGTATTGTCAACCATCTGTAAAATTGTACAAAAGCCATTCAGGAAACGATCGACCCTGCATCGACCCTACGACGATCGCAATTTCCTTGATGACGCTACCGTGCACACACAAGTCAGTGAATCGTTGTCAGCATCCCCGGTAGTCGCTGTGACTGATAGCCCAACTACCTCCATCATCAGCCCAGTCAATCAATCAAGTCAATCACTCAAGTATCAGCTCAATCAAGTCAACCGAGATGACGATATTAGTAGAATCAGGGTTGATGATTAACGACAATCGGTGGGGGGCGCATCCTTGTACGGCCCAACTTTTGTCATAGCAAGACTTTCCAAATCTTGTTGTAATACTCAGTTGTAATACTCACTGAAAATTTTCCAGGAGAATTGCTTTTATCAGCGAGCTAAGTGGGGAACAATAAAATAACTTAATGCGACCCCCATGAAGCGGATCATTCCCATGTCACCCCTATCCAATGACCCAATTCAGCCTAGCAAGCAAGCGTTATCGATTGCCGGATTACTCACCACATCTCATCTTTCACGCAGTCTGATCACTCGTCTGCTGCTGGGTAGCACGGTATGCGTTGTGGGTGTGGCAGCTTACTTCAGCTACCAGACAGTACGCTACGCTATGCTAGAAAACCTCAAGCAGAAAGTAGTCTTAGATGTCAAAAGTAGTGCTCAGACAATTGATCAATGGGTTGCCTTGAGGAAATCTGAAACCGCCGCGATCGCCAACGCACCCATTACTCGAACCATGAATTGGGAGGCTATACAGCCTTATTTTCAATCAGAATACCAGCGTCTCAACACGTTCCTACCTTACCTCGGCATTATTGACCCTAACGGCAAGTTTTACAATCTCCTCAAAGGAGCCAACAATCCGAGCCTGCACGATCGACCTCACTTCAAGCAAGGCATGGCAGGCCAAGCCAGCGTGCTCGACCCCATTATTTCTCGCGTTACGGGTAAACCGGTCATTGTTTTTGCTGCACCAATTTGGTCAGACTTCACGCAAGGCAGAACCCGACAGCCTGTAGGGGTGGTCAATGCACCGGTGGGTGTAGACAATGTTACTCAGGTGGTTCAAACCCTCAAGTATGGGGAAGGCAGTTATGCTTTTGCGCTGAATTCCAAAGGAGAGGCCATTACCCATCCCAATACTCGTCTCATGTCCACTTTAGAGAGGCCTGCGCCCAGTTTGACCCAATCCGTAGATCCCAACTTAGCGATCATTGCTCAACAAATGGTCGATCGAAAAGAGGGGATCACATTCACAACGCTAGATGGTGAGCAAAAGTATGTTGTCTTCTTGCCGCTCAAAGAGGTTAATTGGTCGGTTTCCCTCGTCATCCCCCATACAAATATTGAGTCCCAACTTCAGCTCTTAGATGGAATTGCAGGCATTATCTTAGTTCTTGTCATCAGTTTGATTGCAGTTTTAATGTACATTCAAACCACTGAACAAGCCTACCTCAAACGTTCAAAAATGCTGGCTGAGGCAGAAGTTACCCAGAAAACAGCCGAATTACAAGCATCACAGCTCCAAGTCATCCAGAGTGAAAAAATGGCCTCCCTCGGCAATCTAGTTGCAGGGATTGCGCACGAAATCAATAACCCGATCGGGTTTCTCAATGGCAGTATCAACAATACTAGAGAGTATGTGCAAGATTTACTGGGACATCTAGCACTCTATCAGCAACATCATCCCCATGCCGCTGCTCCCATTCAAGACAATGCTGATGAGATTGACCTAGAATTCCTTCGTGAAGATCTACCTCAATTGCTCAATTCGATGCAAGGCGCAACTGATCGGATCAAAGGCATCAGTACCAGCTTGCGCACCTTTTCCCGTGCTGATAAAGAACACACAGTCAGAGCCAACCTGCACGACGGCATCGATAGCACCCTCTTAATTTTGAAATATCGGCTCAAAGCCAATGAATATCGTCCCGTGATCGCAGTCCTGCAAAATTATGGGGAAATTCCTGAAATTCCGTGCTTCCCAGGTCAACTCAACCAGGTCTTCATGAACATTCTTGCCAACGCGATCGATATGTTTGATGAAATGGCTCAATCCCAGTCCTTTGATGCATTAGAAGCGAATCCCCAACAAATCACCATTCAGACGACCTTACTTGACAACCAAGTACAAATCTCGATTCGGGATAATGGCAAAGGGATGGCTGAAGAGATCAAAGCAAAAGTTTTCGATCATTTGTTTACTACGAAAGCTGTGGGCAAAGGAACCGGTTTAGGATTGGCGATCGCCCGCCAAATCGTAGAAGAAAAGCATGGAGGGCAAATATTCTGTACTTCTACACTTGGACTAGGAACTGAATTTAAGGTTAATCTTCCGCTGGCGTAACCTGAGCCTTCTCCGGTGGCAGGTCTTATCGCGACTTTCAGGACGCAGGAGGCAGATTGGCCACAACGAGATATCAACTTCTGACAGCCAACCTGATCAGTCTGATGCCACAATTGGGAACTATCAAGTAATCTAACTTCAGCGATTGGGCCTCTTCTATGTAGGCTTTTCTCGTTATTCTTGCGATGCGTGCAGACTTTCAATGAAATTTTGGCATCCCATACTTTGGCATCCCATACTTAGGTTGAAAAACCACTTAAATCTCAAAGGGTACAAGCATTCCCTTAGCATCACTACCCTTTTGAACATGGCCATTAGGCTAGTATTTGTGGTTCTGGTGATCTCAGGGATTAGCTACTTACACTTGATGTCCCAGCTGGATCGGGACACTCAAACACAGCTAGCCAAGTACATTACCGAGCGAGGCAAACGGGAAGAGGAAATTTTTGTCTTAGCAGAAGATAATCACGCTCTGTTGCGTCAGGATTTTTTGAAACAATTCACAGGCAAGTCTGCGATCGACTGGTCAGCAAAATTTAATCAGTATTTCTATCGGTGGGCCGATGGGACTGTGCGAAATGTACCCGAAGGAACAGCCCCAGAAAGCTTTGATACCGAACGCTACCCAACGGCCTTTGTGGGGCGGGGTGTCAAACTAGATGCGGACTTCCAAAAAAGGATGGTATTATCCTACGATTTTGTCGAAAAGTATGCAGCCGGTTGGCGCAATCGTTTTTTAGATACCTACATTAGTCTGCCGGAAGGAGCCAATATTGTTCTTTGGCCTGGGGCTGCTTGGGGAATTAAAGCTGCGTCTAACCTGCATATCCCTGATGAAGAATGGGCCTACCTAGGGGATTACAGCCACAATCCCGATCGCAAAACGCTCTGGACTGGGGTTTATTCTGATCCGGTCGCCCAAGTATGGATGGTCTCTGCCGAAACCCCGATTGACGACCCCCAGGGAAGACACCTAGGCACAATTGGTCATGACATTGTTCTCACGAATCTGTTGCAACGCACCATCAATGATCGCATCGAAGGAGCCTACAATTTGCTTGTGCGGGCCGATGGTCAACTGATCGCCCATCCAGACTGGATGGAACGGATTCAGGCGGAGGCAGGCAAACTCAAAGTTCAAACGTCAGGTAATCCCCATCTCCAAAGAACGTTTGACTTTGCCTTGAAAAGTCAGCAAGCTGCAACGGTGGTTTATAACTCCACCGATCGTGAATATCTTGCGATCGCCAAGTTAAAGGGGCCTGATTGGTACCTGATTACCGTTTACCCACAAGCCCTCCTGCGCCAAGAAGCCAGTGCCTTGTCACAGTTTGTGCTCCTGCTCGGACTGACTTCGCTACTCATTGAGGTCATCCTGCTATATATTGTATTGCGACAAAAGATTGCAATGCCTTTAACCAGTCTCCTGAGTGCGACCAGACAACTCGCCAAGGGAGATTTTGACGTTCAACTGGATACCCAACGCCAGGATGAATTAGGGCAACTCGCTACTGCCTTTACACACATGAGCCGTCAGTTGCAGGATTCCTTTACCAGTTTAGAAAAACGGGTTGAAGAACGTACTGCCAAGCTGAAGGAAGCAACCCTGCTTGCCGATCAGGCTAACCGCGCCAAAAGTGACTTCCTGGCCAACATGAGTCATGAGCTACGAACCCCGCTCAATGGCATCCTAGGCTATGCCCAAATTCTAGGCAGAAGCAAGACATTGGTAGACAAAGAACAACAGGGCGTCAACATTATTTACCAATGTGGCACTCACCTGCTGAACTTAATTAATGATATTCTTGACCTCTCCAAAATTGAGGCCCGCAAGCTGGAACTCACCCCGACTGCTTTACACTTACCCTCCCTGCTCCAAAGCGTAGTGGAAATGTGTAATATTCGCGCAGAGTATAAGGGGATTGACTTTCTTTATCAGCCCAGTTCTCGCTTGCCGGAGGGCATCGAAGCAGATGAGAAACGTCTGAGACAGGTCTTGATCAACTTATTAGGGAATGCGATTAAGTTTACCGATCGAGGATCGGTCACGCTGCGGGTGGATGTCTTAGATCGATCCCATGACCAGGTGTCTTTACTCTTTCAAGTGATCGATACTGGGGTAGGAATTGCCGAAACAGACCGCCAGAAGTTATTTCACGCCTTTGAACAAGTCGGCGATCGGCAAAAACAGTCAGAAGGGACAGGGCTAGGCTTAGCCATTAGCCAACGAATCGTGCAGTTGATGGGCGGCACTATCCAGGTCAATAGCAAATTTGGTCAGGGGAGCGAGTTTTACTTCACTGTGACTCTCCCCCTAGCGGAAGACTGGGTAGAACAACAAGGAACGTTGGCAAATGGCGATCGAATGATCAGTTACCACGGCGAGAAGCATCGGATTTTGGTCGTAGATGATCGCTGGGAAAATCGCGCTGTGCTGATCAATCTCCTAGAGCCACTTGGTTTCACTCTCCTAGAAGCCGAAAATGGCCAGGAAGGACTGGATCAGATTCAGAGCAATCAGCCCGACCTGGTTATCACAGATATTGCGATGCCAGTTATGGATGGACTGGAACTGTTAAAGCAAATCCGGCAATCCGATCAATACAAACATTTAAAAATGATCGTGTCTTCTGCATCTGTTGCCCAAGCCGATCAACAAATGGCGATCCAGGCAGGCGGGAACGACTTTTTGCCCAAACCCGTTCCCGCCAACCTACTATTTCAACTCCTAGAAAAGCATTTACATCTGACTTGGATCTATGAAACGTCAGGGCAGGCTGACGAAAACAGGCTCCACTCCGATTCTACTGAGGTGCTTCTTCCATCCTTTGTCATCTTAGAGGAATTGCTGACTTTAGCACAAAAGGGGCGATTCAAAAAGTTTACCAATCTCGTAACAGACGTGCAGCAGCAAGATTCTCGCTACCAAGTGTTTACTGAAAATATTCTTCAATTAGCACAACAATACCAATTTGAAAAGATTGAAGAACAGCTAAAAATGTATTTAAAAAAACAACTTAAAGTTTAAGGCATGAATTTCGATGAACAGTTTTGATACAGGATTAATTCTCATTGTCGATGACACTCCAACCAATATTGATGTAATTCGTGAAACCCTTGAGGAGGAGGGTTTTGAAGTAGCGATCGCCATCAGTGGTGAGCGAGCAATCCAACAAGTTAAGCAAGAAATTCCTGATCTGATTTTGTTAGATATCATGATGCCAGGGATGGATGGATTTGAAACTTGCCAACAGCTGAAATCCATTCCCCTAGTGCAAAATATTCCAATCATTTTTATGACGGCTCTTTCAGATACAGAAAATAAGGTGAAAGCATTAGAATTAGGTGCTGTTGATTATGTCACAAAGCCTTTTGAAACACGAGAAGTACTAGCACGAGTCAAAACCCATCTTAAGCTGTATCGCTTAACCCAAAAGCTAGAGCAAGAGGTCAACCATAAGGTATCTGCCCTTCAAAATATTCAAATGCAATTAATCCAGAGCGAAAAAATGTCTGCACTGGGGAACTTAGTAGCCGGTGTTGCCCACGAAATCAACAACCCCATTGGCTTCCTCAATGGCAGCATTAATAACGCCCAAGATTATGTGCAAGCGCTGCTAGAGTACATTGCATGGGCTCAAAAGCATCATTCTCATTCTTCTTCCGTTATCCTCGAGAAAGCCCAGGAAATAGACTTGGAATTCATAGCAGCAGACTTCCCAAAGTTACTAGATTCTATGATGGGAGCCACCCATCGCATCGCAGCCATCAGCACCAGCCTCCGCAGCTTCTCCCGAGCTGATACCGAATATAAGGTCAGCGCTAATCTACATGAAGGCATTGATAGTACTCTCCTGATCCTTAAATATCGACTGAAAGCGAACGAATATCGTCCCGCGATCGCAGTCCTGCAAAACTATGGGGAAATTCCTGAAATTCCATGCTTCCCAGGTCAACTCAACCAGGTCTTCATGAACATTCTTGCCAACGCGATCGATATGTTCGATGAAATGGCTCAATCCCAGTCTTTCGCCACGCTCAAAGCGAATCCCCAACAAATTACTATTCAGACGAGCCTACTTGACAATCAAGTACAAATCTCGATTCGGGATAATGGCAAAGGGATGGCTGAAGAGGTAAAAGCAAAAATTTTCGATCATTTGTTTACCACGAAAGCTGTGGGCAAAGGAACCGGTTTAGGATTGGCGATCGCCCGTCAAATTGTGGAAGATAAACACGGCGGCTGTTTAGAGGTGCAATCTAACTTCAGTGAAGGAACGGAATTTCGCATTCGGTTGCCAATCAATGCAGTAGACTAATCGACCATATCTATTCATCTAGAAATTTCCTCGATCAGCTCTATAGACTCAGCTTCTATCCATACTGAGCATAACCCTTTTACTGAGCATGAACCTTTCACTGAGCATGAATCTTTCATAGCAGCAGGCCGGATCTCCAATTTGATCAGATTCTAATCCGACAAGATTCCCAAATACCTGCTGCCACACAACTACAACTTCCCCGTTAACCTCGTTCTTGCCCGATCGAGAACGTCTCTTTCAACATTTCTAATTGCGTCGTCATTTCTTCTATCTGGACTTCACCACAGCGATCGGTAAACCCTCGATCGAGATCCGCTAATATCGACCTAGCCATCGCCATGAGACGTTCTCCTTTGTCAGTCAGAAGAATTTGCTTCTGCCGACCAATCCCATCTCCCTGCTCCAGATAACCAGCCTGACATAATTCCTTAATCGTTTTGGCCACCATCTGACGGGATACCTGCAATTGGCGAGAGATCTCAGCCCCATAGCTCACGCCACCATCAAGAACACTGAGAAAATGCAACATCGAAGGTGAAACACCCTCAAACCCTGCTGAGTATAATTGTTCAGCCACATATTCAGTCAATTGATGGTGGAACTTAGCAGCAGCCGATAACAGCCGCAGGGACTGACTGTCAGCCATCGTACTTCTTCCCATCGCACTTCCTCGTTTTGTCATCCCAATTGACATAAAGAGATACTCAAGCTAGATTCCATTGGTGTTAACTTGGCTTACAACAATTTTGCCACCCTGACTGTTTGGCTATCCTGACTACTTTGCCACCCTGACTACAAGGTACGGCAGATGCATGGCAGATCAGACATGGCAGAGACGTAGCAGATGGATGACAGCAACTGCATGGCAGTTTTGTTGAATCCAAATTGAGTATAAGAGAATGCACAAATAAGGGGTGCAGGAGCCTTTAGACCAAGACTGCGATCGAATTCCCCAAAAGGCACCCGATCGCAGTCTTAGCAGCTTGTTAAAAGGCAACAGTTCACCGGCCAATCTACTGTTGCCCCTCAGACCATGCCCCCAGATCCTTAGTTGGCAGGTTTCTCACTAGTTGGCAGGTTTCTCACTTCCTTTATTTTCAGGAGCGGTATTTTCAGGAGCAGGACTAGGAGCCTCACTGGGTTTGCCATCCTTGGCCTCGGGAGCCGGAGCCGTCCCTCCAGGGGCCATACTGGGGGCAGTATTTGGAGCCGCTGCCCCTCCAGGAGCAGACGTTGGAGCGGTGGTGGGTGCTGTTGAAGCCAGACGATTGATCTGATCCTTAAACTGCGCGGGAGCCAAGGAAGCCGCCTTGTCAAACAACGGCTTCGCTTCAGAATCCTTGCCTTGGTCTTTCAACGTCAATGCTTTGCCAAGATAGGCTTGGAAATCATTGGGGGTTGCTTTGATGGCCGTATCAAAGGTTTGCAGTGCTTCGTCGTAGCGTTTTTGGGAGGCAAAGGCACGTCCCAGAAGGACTTGAAGCGCCCCAACGTCCACGCTGCCCGGTGTCACTTGGTTTAGCTTGGGAGCTTCCCGCAGGGTATCTTGCAAGAGCCCGATCGCGGCTTCAGGGCGCTGTTGGTTAATCAGGAGTTTCGATAATTCTTGGAGCAGTAGCAGATCGCCAGGTTTCGTTTTCAGGGCCTCACGGTAGGTCTGGATCGCCCCTTCCGTATCGTTATTGGCATAGCGCTTGGTTTCTGCCAACAGCACCGCGTACTGCGGTTCAGCAGGATTGAGTTGCACCAATTTTTCTAGGGGCGAGATCGTGCCTTTGATATCATTCAACTGCCGACGGGCATCGATTAAGCCCTTCAGTGCATTTTGGTTATCCGGCTCCCGTTTCAGAACCGCTTCATAGCCCCGCGCTTGATCCTCCAGCTGCTTCCGCTGAGCATCCGGGGTTTGAACCGCACTAGGCGCGTTTCCCTGGCCGGAATTCATCGTACCAACTAAGGGTACAAAGGAAACCCCCAGTAGGGCCAACGTCGCCACAATGAGGACAACTTTGGGTAACCAGCGATTACGTTTAGATTCTTCTGCCACAGGACGGCCTCACAAGAACTCGGATGAACTGCCCATGGATTGTAGCGCAAGACGGGAAGATTCAACGGGGACGATCGAGAATGACTTCTCCAATCGCCCCGCAGAAACCTTCCCGCACGGGTTCACCCCAGTCGGAGTGGCATCCCTCACAATTCGCTCAAGGGACTGTAACACCTCAGCAATGTAACGCTTCAGGCAATACCACTAGATAATGGCAGGCTGTTGATTCGTTGCTGGGGGATTGTTAGAGGCCGTTTCTGAACTGGGGGCTACCTCCCGCACCTCAATATGGTTCAGCAACGTGGTCACAAAGGCAAACAACAGAAACGGCAAAGACAATACCAGAATGAGCCCAACCGTGGCCAGGGCATAGATAGGCCGACTGGCCCCCATGAGGCCCATGGCGGCAGCAAGACTCAGAAAAATCACAAGCAGCCAAACGATAATTTGACCGTAGATATCCCCAAAGGAAAGTGTGCAAGCTAAGCGATACCGATGCAGGTTCTTAAAGTTATTCATGATCAATCCCAAAAGGCGTTTTATCTGGAAAACGTCTACACAGGCTCAATAAGTTATGGGTAAACAGAGTGAACAGAGTGGACGGCAACTTGTACTCGTGGGATTGGCTGCGATGACTAGCACCAATCAGCCTGAGCACCAATTAATGCAGGCGATTAGGAATATCTCAGCTTAAAACTCACACGCAGGTTTGTGGGGATTCTCAATGTATTTGAACAGTTCTTAACTTTAATTCACACGATCCCCAGTGATCCCCAGCAGCAATCACGAAATCAGCTCCCAAAGATCGTGGGAGGCATTAGATGGGGTGTCACACCAAACATCGGATTCACCATTGCACTCAGCATTTGAGGCAAGTCCGTGGAAGCGAGCGATTGGCATCAAGCATTGGCATCAAGCATTGGCATCAAGAATTGGCATCAAGCATTCACATCAAGTATTAGCATCAATAGATCACTTCAAAGGTCTCAAGAGGATCCATTTTCCCTTTCACAATCAAACGCCCGATCGCGTGGCATTCCACCTGCCCTTGCACCGCTTGATAGGTTGTTTTTCCGAGGAGAATTTGCTGGGCTTGGGCTGCGCTTTCTAACCGAGCTGCCGTGTTGACCACATCTCCCAAAATGGTATAGTCCATCCGCAAATCACTCCCGAGGCACCCTGCGACTACTTCACCGGAATTAATGCCAATGCCAATCTGGATGGGAATGGGGTGGTGTTGATTCATCTCAGCCACTTTCTGCTGAATCGCGATCGCGCAATTTACCGCCCGCAATTCCTGATCCGCTTGGGAGATCGGAGCGCCAAAGACCACCATGATGGCATCGCCGATAAATTTATCGATCGTGCCCTCATAGTGAAATACGATGTCGATAATTTCGCGAAAGTATCGATTCAGAACCCAAAAAATGTCGTGGGGGCTACTGTGTTCTGCCCAGGTCGTAAAGCCTCGCACATCGCAGAAAAAACAGGTCACATAGCGCCGTTCACCTTCAATAATCCGATCGAAATCCGGTTGAGACATTAAGCGCTCAATCAGTTGTTGAGTGACAAATCGTCCAAAGAGCCCTTGGATTCGATTGGCTCGCAGTTTCTCCTGTTCCCACAAGTGTTGAAAACGCAGCAGTGGATTTTGCAAAATCTCTCGACGGTAGGTTTGTATCCCCACCCGGCCCTGTTTGACCAGTTCGCGGGAGGCATCACGCAGGGTGAACTGCTTCTGCGCGGGTAAAGGCAACAGGCGATCGTGCTCTAGGGACTGGATCAGGTGCGGATGGATTTCTGGATCAATTTTCAGCACTTCAAAAATGGCGCAGCGTCCATAGCGTGACCGCCCCCCTGTGCCTGAGCCATGGCAAGTGGGACAGCCCACCTCGCGCCAGAGTTCCTGGGCCATCTGGCTTTCGGGATAGATCAGCCTGGTTTCCTCTAAGGTTGCAGGCACTAATTGTTTACAGTCTTCGCATAACCGAGGCAACAGCATCTGCGAAACGATACCAGAAACGAGGGTGAGAATCTCAGTGGTGGTGAAGCCCCAAGCCCGGAGATTATAGAGCACATCGATCCCAACAAAGGGCGTATCAATGCAAGTTAAAACCCAGTGGCCAGCACTGGTTGCCTGTTTGACTGCTGCGTCATTGTCACCAGTGAGTTGATCAATCACTAGGGCCATTTCCGGATGCGCAACCGCCAAATTGATCGCCTCTAACCAAGCCTGTTCTGAAGGTTCCACCCATTGCAGCTTCCATTCCGGCGGAAAGAGAAAGGCATCCTCCAAGAGGGCACGATCGGAACTCAGAACTGTCATGGGGTGCCCCTGTTGCCACAGACGATAGGCAATCATAAACAAGGTCGTTGTTTTGCCGGTTCCTGCTTGGCCGGTGATGGGAAAGAGCCCTGGTTTGCCTGCGAGGATCTCTTCAACTAAGCCATGGGCAGCAGTGGGCGTAATGTAGCGATCGATCGGATGGTCTGCCAAGTTGAAAAAGGTGGGCATTGTGATAGAGCCTCTCATGGAAATACAAGGGACACTGAAATCGTGCAACGGGACTCAAACTGGCAACTCCCATTCATTCCTTAAAAGTTCAGAGCTTAAAAAGGAGAGATTTTTAACAATGAGATGTCTATAGATATGCCGTACCCCAAGGCTTCCATCATTGATTTCTCGCACAAGTGCCTATGATATGGCGCACAAAAGTCCTTGGAAGCAACCTAGCATTCCCAGGACTGGTCAATCTCTCTTGTTCAATTTGAATATTGCTTGAATCTTCTCCAGTGTTAGAGAAGGTTAGGTTACAGGAGCTTGGTGCGTTGGATTTTGCGTTGACGGAATGGTTGTCGTGGAAAACCATTCCATCTGGGATCAAGGTTAGAGGGGATCTCACCTGGAAATTGCAATTGCGATCTTAACAAGGACAACCCTGAATAGAGTTCTGATGGATCCCTTGACTTTTTGGCTGACCATCAATGGAGTCTCAGTCGCGCCCTTCCTGGAGAACAAGCAATCGATCTGGAAAAAATCTGAACCCAGCACGAATTCTAGGAAAACAGGTGCTATGGTTAGCCATACGCTCGTTTTTTTCGATCGGTCTACAGGAGCTGACTATGAGCTATCGGATGAGTCGCCGCGCCTATGCAGAAACCTACGGGCCTACGGTGGGCGATCGTGTGCGGCTGGCAGATACCGAACTCATCATAGAAGTGGAGCAGGATTACACAACCTATGGCGATGAGGTGAAATTTGGCGGGGGTAAGGTGATCCGCGATGGAATGGGGCAGTCTCCCATTACCAATGCCGATGGAGCCGTGGATACGGTGATTACCAATGCGCTGATTGTCGATTACTGGGGCATTGTCAAGGCAGATATCGGGATCAAGGATGGCCACATCTGTGCGATCGGTAAAGCGGGGAATCCCTACGTTCAGGATAACGTCGATATCATTATTGGCCCAGGAACAGAGGCGATCGCGGGGGAAGGCTTGATTCTGACCGCTGGAGGCATTGATACCCATATTCACTTCATTTGCCCACAACAAATTGAAGTGGCGATCGCGGCGGGCATTACAACCATGATTGGCGGAGGAACCGGGCCAGCGGCGGGCACCAATGCCACCACCTGTACACCGGGGCCGTGGTACTTAGGGCAAATGCTGAAGTCCTTGGATGCGTTTCCCATGAATTTTGGGTTGTTGGGGAAGGGCAATTCGGCGCAACCGGAAGCGTTGGAGGAACAGGTGGAAGCGGGGGCGATCGGCCTCAAGCTCCATGAGGACTGGGGCACAACTCCAGCGGCGATCGATACTTGCCTGGGCGTAGCGGAAGACTATGATGTGCAAGTGGCGATTCACACCGATACGCTGAATGAGGCGGGGTTTGTGGAAGACACGATCGCGGCGTTCAAAAATCGCGTCATTCACACCTACCACACCGAAGGTGCAGGCGGCGGCCACGCTCCGGACATTATTAAAGTCTGCGGCCAACCCAATGTGCTGCCGTCTTCTACCAATCCAACACGCCCCTACACGGTGAATACGTTGGATGAGCACTTGGATATGCTGATGGTGTGCCACCACTTAGATCCCAGCATTCCAGAAGATGTCGCCTTTGCGGAGTCGCGGATTCGGCGAGAAACGATCGCGGCGGAAGATATCCTCCATGATCTGGGAGCCTTTAGCATTATTTCGTCGGATTCCCAAGCCATGGGTCGGATTGGGGAAGTGATTCTGCGCACCTGGCAGACAGCCCATAAGATGAAGGTGCAACGGGGAGCCTTGGAAACCGATCCAGCAACCCATGATAATTTCCGGGTGAAACGCTACGTTGCAAAGTACACGATCAATCCAGCGATTACCCACGGCATTGTGAAGTATGTCGGTTCGGTGGAAGTGGGTAAGTTCGCTGATTTATGTTTGTGGAAACCGGCAATGTTTGGAGTAAAGCCAGAAATGGTGATTAAAGGCGGCATGATTGCTTGGTCGCAAATGGGAGACGCCAATGCCAGCATTCCCACACCACAACCTGTCCATATGCGTCCGATGTTTGGCAATTTTGGCGGTGCGGTGCAGGGCACTTCGCTGACGTTTGTGTCTAAGGCCGCTTTGAAAAAGGGCGTGCCCGATGCGCTGGGCTTGCAGAAAAAGGCGGTGGCAGTTTCGGGAATTCGTAGCTTGAGTAAGCGGGATCTGAAGCTGAATGATGCCTTGCCGCAGATGGAGGTTGACCCAGAGACCTATGAAGTGCGGGCGGATGGGGAATTGCTCACTTGTGAGCCTGCGACGGTGTTACCCATGGCACAGCGCTATTTTCTGTTCTAGAAATTTTCTGTTCTAGATAGGCAGAACCGGAGGGGCGATCGCCCCTCCTCAATTTTGAGGTTTAAGCGACACCTGAATGATCCCGTTCTTAATTGCCCAATACTTGACGTAACTGCTCAATCCCAGTGACCAAAAGCCGCGTTGTTCGAGCAATCACTACCGTCTGGAGTCAGTTGTCATCGAGTTTCTAACTTGGTGCGATAGTCCGCGAGAATTTCTTCGAGACTAGCTTGAAGATGGCTGGTTGTCGGAGGTAGTCAGCATGATTACCCCTAGCTTAGGCAGATCATCCTCTCGAAGAGGTTTCATTCGTCTCATGGTGAAACGATGAGCGGCTTAAAAAAATCTTAAACGGATTCTATAGTGAAGATCAGTAATGTTCATTCCAGGGGTGACAGCTCGCTATGTACGTTCTAATTGGTGGGGCAGGAATGATGGGACTGGGGTTAGCCCAGCAGTTATTAACTCTCGGTCATACTGTGGCAATCATTGATATAGACCCACTTGCCTGTCGCTTTGCCCGTGAGAAAATTGGAGTCATGGCATTTGAAGGTAGCGCTGTTAGCACAAAAGTTCTTATTGAGGCAGGGATTCGAAAAGCCAATGCAGTTGTTGCTGCACTCAGAGATGACGCATTGAATTTAGCCATGATTACATTGTCGAGGAGTTATGGGGTTTCTCATATAGTGGTGCGAATGCGAGATCAGGAATTTCTAGAAGCTTACCGTTTAGCGCAAGCCAGCCATATTATCAGCACAGTTGACTTAGCCGTTGCAACAATGGTAAATGCCATTGAATACCCCGCAGTTGAGTCAATGATGCACTTTGAGCAGGGGCAGGTAGAAGTACTAAAGTTGCCTGTTCCAGTCGATTGCTATGTGGCTGGTCGTACCGTTGCCCAAATTGCTCAAGACCCACGTTTTCCAAACAGTTCACTAATCATTGGTTACCAATGCCATACCTGCGCCAATCTGGAAATTCCAAATGGTAGTACTGTGTTGGAAGCAGGTTCGACAATTCTGGTTGTCACTCGTCCTGAGTTAGTTCACCAAATGATTGATTTTCTGGGCATTCAGGCTAGTCATCTTCCAACTTTAAAAGTTTCTCATCCAAATCTTTAATGTAAGGTTGTACCAGATCTTCTGGCACAATTCGCTTGCGGAGCGCAGCACTCACGGCACCTTTTTCTGCTAGAAGCAGCTGCCGCCGAATTGCGTCTAGTCCGTGGCGATCGCCCCGTAGTTGATCTGCCCGATATTGATTATGAAAGTCACGCAGCACCCGTTCTGACTCTGCTACTCGTGCCTGGTAGGACGCCCAAAGTTCTTCGTAAATTGCCTTGGGCAGGATGCCTGACTTCAGTAAACTGTCTAATTCGTCTTGAGCTGCTTTAGCTGCAATTAACTGAATCTGTAGCTTTCCAGACTGTTCCATTTCATCAGAAGCTTGATTGATTTTTAACCGTTTGACCAGCCAAGGTAGACTTAGCCCTTGTCCAACTAGAGAGAACAGCACTGCGCCAAAGATCAATTCAATGATATTATTTCGTCCAGGCAAAGTTAGTGGAATACTGAGCGCCAATGCCATTGACAAAGAGCCTTTAATATTCCCTAGGAATAAAACATGCTGCCAGCGTAGGGGAATGGGGCGATCGAACCAACGCAGTCCGGCTAGCAACAAGTAGACTGAGAGAATTCGCCCCAGTTGACACGCCAAAATCACAAGCAGGATAGACGGTAGAATTTTCCACAGCGTCACTGGGTTAATCTCGATGCCGATTAGCAAGAAAATAAATGTATTGACTCCAAAACCTGCATACTCCCAAAAACTCAATAAAGCAATGCGATCAGAAGCAGATGAACTGCGAGTTAACCCAAGATTGCCAAAAATGAGTCCAGCAATGACTACCGCCACCGCACCCGATACCCCCAAGAATTGTCCAATCTGAAAGGTTCCTAATGCTAAAGCGACGGTTAGCAAGAGCCTACTTAAGGGGTCATTGAGCTGAGCAAAAATAGGTAAACTTAAGTAGCCTAAGATAGCTCCTACAAGTCCTCCGCCCAAAGCCACGACGAGCAGTTCCCTAGCTCCTTCAATGACAGTAAGAGAGCCTGTTGCATAAACGACCAGAATCAAATTGAAGGAAACCAAGGCTGCGGCATCATTGAACAGAGTTTCTCCCTCCACAATGGTAGTTAGTCGTGAAGGGACACGGATTTCCTTAAACACAGCAATCATCGAAACCGTGTCTGTGTTCGCTAGAATAATCCCAATCAGTAGAGCCGGAATCCAACTTAGCCCTAGACCAAATTTCACCAGAATCGCAATAATCACCGAAGATAAAATCGATCCTGGTCCTGCCAGCAGTGTAATTGGTTTAAAGGTGCTACGGAGATGGCTGATATGGGTATTGATTGCTGCTTCAAAGATCAGAATGGGTAAGAAAAGATTTAAAACAAGAGATGGGTCTAAACCAATTCGACGCGACAAAACCTCCGTGATGGGCAACCCTGCTAGCACTAAACCTGTGACATAGGGAATGCGCAGTCGCTGGGTTACAAGGGCAACAGCCGTTGCAATCATGAGTAGAATGATCAAGATGATCACTAGCTCAGGAATAGCTCCTACTATTTTGCTGTCTGTAGCGGGATGACTGCTTAAGGGGGTTTGTTGCGCTAAAATCCACTCTATCACCGAATCCTCCTCCCATAAACTTGCTCTCCCTCAAGAAACCAGCATACTATTGCCGTTTGAGTCTACAGGAGAGAGTTAATTTTGCGATAAGCGTGACTGCAATTATATTATGAGATGCTTGGACGCATGCCAATGAAGCTAAAGCAGCATTTCTGGGTTTGTTGGGCGATCGCTGCGATCGTCCCCACTGCTTGTTCAACTCAAACTGCCTTACAAAAGCAAAAATTGAGTTCTGAGCAGAAAACCTCGTTGAGGGCAGCTACTGTAGATCGAGCAAAAGTGGTGATGGGACAGACCTTATATGTTCCTATTTACTCACATATTTATCACTACAATAGTCAGGATCATGTGATGGATCTGTCAGCTACGCTTAGTATTCGCAATACAGATCTGACTAATTCAATTATTATTACTTCTGTACGGTACTATGACACTGATGGGCAACTGATTCGAAAAAATGTTGAGAGCCCAGTAGAACTTAAACCACTTGCTTCCACAAACTTTTTCATTGCAGCAGACGATACAAGTGGTGGATCAGGTGCAAACTTTATTGTGGAGTGGGTTGCAGAAAAAAAGGTTTATGAGCCTGTCATTGAAGCCATCATGATTAGTACATATTATCAGCAGGGGATTTCGTTTGTTAGCCCTGCTAAAGTTCTTAAACAGCACGGAATGCCAAACTGATCTCAGCAAACTATATGTTCTTCAAAAAAATGTTCTTCAAAAAAGAATTAGAGCTGAACCACGATGTAGCTAAACCAATGGGTTGAGCGATCGCTGGCAGGTGGGACAAACGGCGTGCACGGTCATTTGGCAATCCAGCAGATGGAAGCCTTCTTTTTCAGCGACTTTGGCCCCAACTTTGAGCACAGAATCGCTCTTAAACTCGATCGTTTTACCACAACGCACACAGATCAAATGGTGGTGGTGGTAGGGCGAGGGTTGGTTAATTTCATAGTGTTTGTGGCCTTCTGCAAGCTCGAGTTCTCGCAAAATCCCCATGCGGGACATGAGCTTGAGGGTGCGGTAGATGGTGGATAAACTAATGCCTGCATTCTGGCTTTCTAGCAGCTCATAGAGATCTTCTGCACTGAGATGATTGCCTTCGGGGAGGTTTTGGAAGACGTGGAGAATGACTTCCCGTTGGGGGGTCATCCGCCAGCCGCGTTCGTTCAGTTCTGCCTTGAGCGATGCAGCAGTATAGGAACTTGGCATAGGTTTACTCCCGGTTGACCCTCAGTTGACTCTCAATAAAGCTCACTTGCTGCAAATAGCATACACAAACCCTTATTGATTTGCAAGTAGGTCTGCTTATTGAGATTATGTATCCTGGTGAGATGGACTGAGGGGCTTAATGGAACGGGGATCCGTGATGGGGCTGGGATCACACCCGCTTTTTCGCAACACCGTTACAGAATGACGAGGTGTCAGGCTTATTGTGAGATGAAGCTGTTACTATGGGCAGTTGCATCTAGTGATTCGCAATAATGGCGATCGAGGATTTGAAGTTTACTACTATTTGGAAAGACTGGCTATGAAAGATCTTGATCTCGAATCCACCACGCAGTTGTTGAACTCGATCATGGAGTATGAGTTGGCGGGGGTGGTGCGGTATACGCATTATTCGTTGATGGTGACTGGCCCGAATCGCATTCCGATCGTGCAGTTTTTGAAGGGGCAGGCGAATGAATCTCTGCTCCATGCGCAACAGGCGGGGGAAATTTTGACGGGGTTGGGTGGGCATCCTAGTTTGAAAATTGCGCCGATCGAGGAAAGTTTCAAGCATTCGATCTATGACATTTTGCTGGAGAGTATGAGCCATGAAACCCAAGCGCTCCAGCTGTATAAGGATTTGCTAGATGTGGTGGAGAATGCCAGTGTTTATCTGGAGGAGTATGCGCGGGGCATGATTGGGCAGGAGGAGATGCATGGGATTGAATTGCGCAAGATGTTGCGGGATTTCAGTCCTGATGGGGCTGTCCCGATGATGGGATTGGGGCATAGTCACGGCAAGGAGAAGGAAAACAAGGAAGAGAAGGAGAAAAACGGCAAGCAGAAGAAGAAACATTAATACAGGGCAACCATTTGGCGTAGAGCAAACAGTTGACGTAGAGCAAACCGTTGGCGTAGAAAGGACAAGCTATTGCTTTGAGCGCTCAATAGCCTGCCTTTTCTACTTTCTCAAACCCTACGGACCAATGGCTAGAATGGTGCAAGTCATTCTTGGAATCATTCAAGCTGTTTTTCCAAAACACGTCATTACCAACTTAAACACCATTACTAGAAGCAACAGTGAGGTCAATGGGAAAACCGAGTTAGCCAACGGTGGCATAATAGGGCGGAAGCAACGGCCATGAGACACCTGAGATACATGAGGCACAGTAAGATACATAAGACACTGCAAGACTAAGGAAGCAAAAGACCCGTGCCATTGGACTCAACTGGCCTCAACCTTGGGTTTGCAACCCCTAGAGCAAATGCCAGTAATCGTAGAGTTTAACGATCGCGTTGCATCATGATGTATTGCCAATCAGAACCCAGCACTGGTATCGGCGGACTCCAATGAATCCGCTCACAAAACCGCAAAACCTGTCACTGATTAATCGTCGTCTGCACATCCTCACAGGTAGCCACCAGAAAAAATTGCAGTCGCCTCGGTTCATCCTCGATCGTGGGATCAGGACTACCAAACACAGTAAACATAGGGATTTCTCCTGACTGTAGAGAAGGGAAAAAACCCAAAAAGCTCAAGCCACCCTTTTGCGCAGGACAAGTAGGGTTGTCCGATCGAATGTTACAAAATATTAAAATCCGTGGCAGACCACCTAGCTGCTGTATCCAGCTTTGGGGTTTAGCGGCCTTCCGTTGTTTCCAGCAACTAGGGCTGTCCCTTAATTTTTAAGAGCCTACCTTAATTTTTGGGAGCCTAGCTGATCATAGGTCTATGGGCGGTCTCCGACCAACGGGCTGTTCAACACGGTTGTACTCAGCTATGGGCACGAAGCCTACGAAGAATCCCCCATAAAGTCAACAGTATTGCAATAATTGACACCCCCGTCATCCTCCCCAACAAATTCCCATTCCCAGGATTCCCTCACTTGAGTTGATTGAACTGCCCCTCAGCCTGCACAATAGTTGCTACATTTCTTCATAACCGCGAGATCCACCCATGTTAGAAGCGTACCGTGCCCACGTCGCCGATCGTGCCGCTCTGGGCATTCCCCCCCTCCCCCTCAGCGCAGAACAAACCGCCGACCTGTGCGAACTGCTGAAAAATCCTCCCGCTGGTGAAGAAGATTTCCTCGTAGAACTGCTGCGCGATCGCATTCCCCCCGGCGTAGACCAAGCCGCCTACGTCAAAGCAGGATTCCTCACCGCGATCGCCAAAGGTGACGCCAGCAGCCCCCTGATCAGCCCCATCTATGCAGTGGAATTGCTCGGCACCATGATGGGCGGCTACAACGTCAGTGCCCTGCTGGACTTGCTGAAGTCCGACGATGTCACGATCGCTGAAGCCGCCACGATCGCCCTCAGCAAAACCTTGCTGGTCTACGACGCCTTCCACGACGTACAGGAACTCGCCGCCAGCGGCCACGCCAACGCCCAACGGGTTATGCAAGCCTGGGCCGACGCCGAATGGTTCACCAGCCGCCCCACCCTACCGGAAGCCATCACCATCACCGTCTTTAAAGTCCCCGGCGAAACCAACACCGACGACCTCTCCCCCGCCACCCACGCCACCACCCGCCCGGACATTCCCCTGCACGCCACCGCTATGCTGGAGACGCGCCTGCCCGGTTCCCTGGACGTGATTGCGGAACTGAAGCAGAAAGGGCATCCCGTGGCCTACGTCGGCGATGTCGTCGGAACCGGATCATCCCGCAAATCGGCTATCAACTCCGTCCTTTGGCACATGGGCGACGATATCCCCTTCGTCCCCAACAAGCGATCGGGCGGCTTCGTCATCGGGAGCAAAATCGCACCCATCTTCTTCAACACTGCCGAAGACTCCGGCGCACTGCCGATCGAATGTGATGTCGCCCAAATGAACACCGGCGATGTCATTACCATCTATCCCTACCAAGGCGAAGTGAAAAATGCTGAGGGAGCAACGATCGCAACCTTCAGCCTCAAACCCGACACGATTCTGGACGAAGTGCGAGCCGGAGGTCGGATTCCCCTACTCATTGGCCGCACCCTCACCGACAAAGCCCGCACCGCCCTGGGTCTAACCCCCAGCGACCTCTTCGTGCGGCCCCAAATGCCAGCGGATACGGGCAAAGGCTTCACGCTGGCGCAAAAAATGGTCGGTAAAGCCTGCGGTCTACCCGGTGTGCGGCCTGGGACTTCCTGCGAACCCATCATGACCACCGTCGGCTCCCAGGACACCACCGGCCCCATGACGCGGGACGAACTGAAGGAACTGGCCTGCCTGGGCTTCAGCGCCGATTTAGTCATGCAGAGCTTCTGCCACACGGCTGCCTATCCTAAACCCGTGGATCTCAAGACCCATGCGGAATTGCCCGATTTCATCAACACGCGCGGTGGCGTTTCCCTACGTCCCGGCGATGGCATTATCCACTCCTGGCTGAACCGGATGCTGTTACCGGATACCGTCGGCACCGGCGGCGATTCCCACACCCGTTTCCCCCTGGGAATTTCCTTCCCCGCTGGGTCGGGCTTGGTGGCCTTTGCCGCAGCGTTGGGAGCCATGCCCTTGGACATGCCGGAATCCGTGCTGGTGCGCTTTAAGGGCGAGTTGCAACCGGGCATCACGCTGCGGGATATCGTCAATGCAATTCCCTACGTGGCGATTCAACAGGGCAAACTGACCGTCGCCAAGGAGAACAAGAAAAACGTCTTCTCCGGCAGAATTATTGAAATGGAAGGCTTGCCCAACCTGAAGCTGGAACAGGCGTTTGAATTGACCGATGCGACGGCGGAACGCTCAGCGGCGGGTTGCACGATCGCCCTCAGTACTGAAACTGTGAGCGAATATCTCCGTTCTAACGTCGCGTTGCTGAAAAACATGGTGGCACGGGGCTATGGCGATGCCCGTACCATTCTCCGTCGGGTTCGTAAAATGGAAGAATGGCTGGCTAATCCAGTATTGTTAAAAGCAGATGCCGATGCGGAATATGCCGACATCATCGAAGTGGATCTGGATCAGATTAAAGAACCGATCGTGGCGGCTCCCAACGATCCGGACAATATCAAAACCCTGTCGGAAGTGGCGGGCGATCCGGTGCAGGAAGTGTTCATCGGTTCCTGCATGACCAATATTGGTCACTACCGCGCCGCCGCCAAGGTACTGGAAGGCAAGCCCGCCCTAGAAGGCGTCCGATTGTGGATTGCGCCCCCCACGCGGATGGATGAAACCCAACTGCGCAAGGAAGGCATCTATGACACCTTTGAAGGCGTCCAGGCGCGGACGGAAGTGCCCGGTTGTTCCCTCTGCATGGGCAACCAAGCACGGGTAGAAGACAACACCACCGTGTTTTCCACTTCCACCCGAAACTTCAATAACCGCATGGGTAAAGGGGCTCAGGTGTATCTGGGCTCCGCTGAGTTGGCCGCTGCCTGCGCTTTGTTGGGCAAGATTCCCACGATCGAAGAATACATGGCGATCGTCGGTGACAAGCTCAATCCCCTAGCGGATGACCTGTACCGCTATCTCAACTTCGACCAAATCGCTGGGTTTGAAGATGAGGGTCGCACGGTGTCCAAGGAAGAAGAAGCTCAGCTAGCCGCGAGTATCGGCTAGGCATAGCGACTAGATAGCGTATCTAGACACAGGAAGGGAGATAGAATAAAAGCTATCTCCCTTTTAGTTTGAATGTTTCGTTGGCATTTTCTCGGCAAGTCATGTTAGTTCCAGGAAAGTCATGTTAGTTAAAGAGCTTCAGATCCGTGCCTTTCGTGGAATCGATTCCTTAGACTTTGAGTTTCAACCGGGAATTAACGTCTTAATCGGTGTGAATGGCGTTGGAAAATCGAGCATTTTAGAATGCCTAGCGCGATGCGTATTTCTGTACACAGAGTTCATTCTTCCAACCCGATATCACCAAAAAATAATTTTTCCAACGATCGAATGCATTAAGTCTGGGTATGAACACATGTTTGTTTCGCTCAGGGCACAGATCAACGCTGATGAAGAAGGCGATTGGGGACTATCACTCAGCAGAAACTACACCTTAGACGGTTTTTTGGCAAACACCCCGGATGATTTAACTCGATTTGGCTCACCATTTCTGACTGATGTTCAGGAAAAATTCAAAGAAGCCTACTTAAAAAATCCCGCCATCAATGTCCCGCTGTCGATTTATTATCCGACCCATCGCAGAACCCCCCAAGAAGACTTTTCCCTGAGAGAATCAGATTGGTTCGATCGAGCCAGCAATTTAACGCTAAATAACCAGGTTATTGAAAATCAAAGTATTGATTTTTCAGATTTCTTTTTATGGTTTAGAGAACGGGAAGATTTAGAAAACGAACAACGCTTGGAACAAGAGCCGAGCTATCGCGATCGGCAATTAGAAGCAGTCCGTCAGGCGATTCCCCAGTTTCTGCCGGGATTTTCCGATCTGCGGGTTCGCCGCCAACGCCTCAGAATTACCGTTTCCAAACAGGGTCAAGAACTTTCGATTAACCAGCTTTCTGATGGTGAAAAATCACTGTTAACGATGGTGGCAGATATTGCCCGTCGCCTAGCGATTCACCATCCCAGCCTCGATAATCCGCTGCAAGGTACGGGCGTTATTATGATTGACGAAATTGATGCGCACTTACATCCTCAATGGCAGCGACGGATCGTTCCTGCGTTGCAAAATGCATTCCCCAATTGCCAGTTTATTCTTGCAACCCACTCCCCCCTGATCATCAGCGATCTCCCCCCAGACAATATTTATCTCCTCCATCAAGTGGACGATCGGATTGCAGCCAGTCACCCAGAGGTTTCCCTAGGCCGGGATGTCAATCAAATCCTAGAACTGGTGATGGATGTCCCCGATCGGCCAGCACGATTTAAACAGGATTTACAAGCGCTATTTCGGTTGATTGATGAGGGTAATTTAGAGGAAGCGAAACAACTCAAAACAGAACTAGAACAACTAATCGGCATGGACGAACCGGAATTTGCCAAAGCCGATGTCATGATTCGACGGAAAGAGATTTTGGGACGATGAGATTTATCCAAAAACAATCCGAGCCTGCTGAATTTAGCCAATGGAAACAGAAAGCCAACGACGATTGGCAGCCCACCTGGGAGAACTTTCAAAAACCCGAAAAAGCGATCGTGCACCAAGCCCTCATTGCCGAGCAGGGTCACATTTGTTGCTACTGTGGGCAGCGCATCACCCCAACCAACAGCCACATTGAGCACTTCCAACCCCGCACCCTGTATCCAGACCTGCATCTACGCTACACCAATCTACTGGCCTCCTGTCCCGGCTATCCCGAAGCAGAAACCCCGCAACCGAAACAAATCCATCGCCCATTACAGGAATTCTGCGGCCAGCAAAAAGGCGCATGGTACGACCCACACCGCACCGTCTCGCCCCTACAACCAGACTGCACCACCTACTTCCGCTACACAGCATCCGGCGAAATTCTGCCGACTCAAGATACCAGTAAAGCCGATGCAGCCCAAACCACGATCGAAAAGCTAAGGCTTGATCACATCAAGTTGAATAATCAACGCAAAGCCGCGATCGACGGTGCCTTAGTAGACTTTGAGACTTTAACCACTGAAGACATACAGAAGCTAATCGAAGGCTACGATCGGCCTAATTCGTCCGGTCAGTACAGTCCTTTCTGCACTGCTGTTATTTATACATTGCAGCAATTCATATAACACACAACATTCTAATCACAGTATCCATATCTATTACAGAGATTGGCCCACCATCTTAGCATTGTCATTTTGGCATTGTATATTTGTTCAACATTTTCAGATTTTTGAAATGAAAGCACACGAAAAAAGTTTCATTTTTATAAAATTAAAATAGGAATTATACCAAATCAACCTGTGATTGCAACCCATGACGATCCCCCTAAATCCCCCTTAAAAAGGGGGACTTTGAAAGAATTTGACTAAATCCCCCCCTTTTTAAGGGGGGCTAGGGGGGATCGGATCTGTAGCATTGATAAATCAATTTGGTATAACGCTGGGCAATTCCATGGGCAAATAGACTGGGTAAATAGACTGGGCAAATAGACGTAGATTGGACGTAGATTTAGACTGGGCTGTAGATTAGATTGGAATGTCTCGTGAACCATGACTGATTTACTTTGGACTAGACGCCATTTTTTGCGCATGGCTGGCCTTTCGACCACAAGTTTGGCCCTAGGGGGGTGTGCCTCGGCGGACTTGGCCAACTTAGTCGGTCAACTGTCGGAACCGCTCAACCAGTCGATCGAATCCCTCTTGCTCAATCCCCAAAAGCCCGTCCCGGAATTTTCCCGCGATCGCATCGAACCGGACAAACTCCTGGTCAACGGCTATTCCCGCTACTACCCCACCTTAGATCGATCGACCTTTCGCCTGGAGATTGACGGAGCGGTCGATCGGCCGCTCTCACTGACCCTGCCGGAACTCTACAAACTGCCCAAAACCTCCATGGTCATCCGCCATGTCTGCGTGGAAGGCTGGGCGGCGATCGTCCAGTGGGCCGGAATCGCGCTGCGGGACTTGGTGCAACTGGCCCAACCCAAACCCGACGTCAAATATGCCTACTTCCAATCCGCCGACGGCTACTACGAAAGCTGGGACATCGCCTCCTCGCTCCATCCCCAAACCCTGCTGGCCTACGAAATGAACGGCGCGGAATTACCCATCCCCAACGGTGCTCCCCTGCGCCTCGCCGCCCCCATCAAACTGGGTTACAAGCAAAGCAAATGGGTCACCCGCGTGACCCTGACCGATAGCCTACTCCCGCCGGACTGGTTGCGCGATCGACCCCGTGATCCCGCCCTGCAAGCCGCCCTCGCCTATGGTGGCATCTACCAACCCCGCACCGGATTTTGGGAAGACCAAGGCTACGAATGGTTCGCTGGCCTATAATTCCAACCCAACTAGAACCCAAACCCGACTAGAACCGATGCTCTGGGGTCTTCTAAAATAAATACTATGAATACCAAATCCACCAAAACAGATAAATCAGAAAGCTTCAAAATCGTCAGCGACAACCGTCAGGCCCGCTTTCAGTACGAAATTTTGGAGACCTACGAAGCCGGAGTTGAACTCGTTGGCACGGAGGTCAAATCCATTCGGGCCGGACGGGTCAACCTGCGGGATGGGTTTGCCCTGATCCGCAATGGGGAAGTGCTCCTGTTGAATGTCCACATTTCTCCCCACCAAACCGCCGCCCAATTTTTTAACCACGATCCTCGACGGACACGAAAGTTACTGCTGCATCGTCAGGAAATCCGCAAACTGATTGGACAGGTGGAACAGCAGGGGCTGACCCTCGTACCGCTGAAAATGTACCTCAAACGCGGTTGGGTCAAAATTGACCTAGCGCTCGTCCGTGGGAAAAAGCTGCATGACAAACGGGAAGACGTGCGCCGCCGGGAAGACCAGCGGGATATGCAGCGGGCCATGAAACGAGGAGTATAGATTTTTTAAAGACCTATCTATAGCTTTAATTCAATCGAAGGCGATCGCAGCCCATGGAATTTCTCGCGATTAATACGCGATTAATACGCGATTAATACGCGATTGATAAAGGCGCGATGAAGTTTGTGAAAGGCCGGTCACTTTTGCAGCCCCGATCGGCACACTAGACCAACACACTAGAGCAACTCCCATGAGTTCTAGGGGCCGGAGTCTTGGGTTCCTGCTTAAGTCTAGTCCCCAGTCCTCTATTCCAAAGTTCAACCTTGCGTCTTTTATGCGATCGAGGGGAAAGCTATACCTAACGGTTCCTCCTGGCGTCCTCTGCAATGCCCTCACATTCTGTTTCGGTTAGTCAATCGTCTTGTGCCTCAGCTATGTCCAACCAAATTCTTGGCGGGCGATACCAAATCATTCGCAAGCTAGGGGGAGGTGGGTTTGGACAAACCTATCTCGCGCAGGATCTCCACCTACCGGGCAAACCTGCTTGTGTCGTCAAGCAACTCAAGCCTAAGGTGAACAATGCGATCGTGCTTGCCGCGGCCCAAACGTTATTTGACGCGGAAGCCGAAGTTCTCCATGCCTTGGGGCACCACGATCAAATTCCTCGACTAACGGCTCACTTTCAGGAAAATCAAGAATTTTATTTGGTTCAGGAATACATCGAAGGGACGGTCTTGAGCCAAGCTTGGAAAGGCAAGCTGCCGCTACCCGAATCAGACGTGCGGGCCTTTCTTAGAGATATCCTGACGCTGCTGATCTTTGTCCATGATCACCAAGTCGTACATCGCGATATCAAGCCAGGGAACCTGATTCGCCGCACCCGAGATCAGAAAATCGTCCTCATTGACTTTGGGGCGGTTAAACAAATGGCTTTTTCCCACGCAGAGGATCCAGCCATGATTGTGGGATCCTCCGGCTATGCCCCTCCGGAGCAGTTAGCGGGATCGGCGTGTTTTGAGAGTGACTTGTATGCCGTGGGGATGATGGCCATTCAAGCCCTGACAGGCAGTTCACCCAAGCATCTCCAGCGAGATCCCCACACCCAGGAAGTCATCTGGCGGGATCAGGCGGAAGTGAGCCCAGAGTTAGCCGATATCCTCGATCGCATGGTGCATTACGATAGCCAACAACGCTATCCTTCTGCCCACGCGATCGTTGAACAACTGCAAACATTGGAGGAGGTCATCTCGCCGGAGGACGGGGGCAAAGCATGGCAGGAACGGGGGGATTATTTACTCCAACGGCACCACTATCGGGAGGCCATTTCGGCCTACGACAAAGCCCTGCAAGTCCAAGGCGAGGATGCCCAACTGTGGTTTAAGCGGGCCTTGGCGGCGGATAGTTTTCAATATTTTGAAGAAGCGCTCGCAGGGTACGATCGCGTCATTCAACTGGAGCCGAACCACTGTAAGGCGTGGCTGAAACGCGGCATGGTGCTGGAAAATTTGCAACGCTTAGAAGATGCCCTCAATTGCTATACCCATGTGGTGCAGTTGCAACCGGATAACTATTGGGCCTGGCACGATCGGGGCAAGTTACTTGAAGCCTTGGAACAGTGGGATGAAGCCCTAGTGGCCTACAACCGGGCCATTCAGATGAAACCCACCTTCCAACTAGCGGTGGAAAGTCGCAAACGGCTAATGATGGCGCGGGGACAAATTGAACGGCTCTTGCAGGCGGGACATTGCCAAGAAGCCCTAGAAGTCGTGGTACAACTCCGGCAGCAGCAACCCACCAATGTGCATTACCGGATTTTGCACAGCATGACCCTCGCCAAATTCAAGCGCTACGAAGAAGCACTGACCCTTCTGGATGGAATTTTGGCAAGCCAGCCTAACCAGTTTAGGGCGCTGGTTGAAAAGGGAATTCTCCTCAGTCAGTTGAAGCGCTGGGAAGAAGCCTTGACTTGCATCACGCAGGCGATCGCCCATGGGGGAACGGAAAATCTAGATCAAAAGAGTTCCCTCGCGAAGGCATGGCACCATCGGGGCTGGCTGCTTGAGAAGTTGAACAATTCTGAGGAAGCGCTGCTGGCCTATCACCAAGCCTTGGAACTCCACCCCGAACTCACTTCAGCCCTCGCTGGCAAAACCCGGACCCTGGAAAAACTCCAGAATGAAGGGCAAACCCCATGGAGTGACGAGATGGAAGATTCCACCGTCATGACGGGAGGAACCGTCGTAACCACTGAAGCACCGAGTTTGATCTCTGCGTTGGCGGTGGCACAATCAGCCTCTCCCTTGGCTAATCGTCACAGCGGGGAACCCAGTTCTTCGTTCTTAATGCGGGGCGGCCTGTGGGAAAAGGTGAGAAATCATTCTGTTTTAATGATGGGGAATAACCAAACCCTCAAGGTTAATCCAGATGACCCAGAAGCATTGAAAGCACGGGGAAATGTGCTAGTTGCCTTAGGTCGCTATGAAGAAGCGATCGCGGTTTATGATCAGGCGATTACTCGTCAGCCGGATAATCCGTCCCTGTGGTGCTGTGTAGCCAGTGCACTCGTGAAGCTGAAACGCTATCGGGAAGCGATTTCCTGCTTCGATCGGGCAATTCACATTAAGCCAGAAAGCCATGTGCCTTGGTATTGGCGGGGTCGGATCTTAATGGAACTGAAGCAATACCAAGAGGCACTGCACTCCCTAGAAACAGCACTATCGAATAAACCAGATTTTCAACCCGCTTTGCGCGATCGGGCACAGGTTTACAACCTGCTGGCTCAAGCATCCAGCACCGACGGCAAGCATCGCTCTAGCTGAAAACTCGCAATTTGCCAAGGTTGAATAGTTCCGTTTGGCTTCTCTAGCGATCGCTCCAGCAAGTCCACCCGATCGCTTATTTTTAACGCTAGCAATCCGTCGATCGTGAGTTCTGCGGATTCTCCTAGCCATTCATAACAGCGCAGAATATATTGTTTTGGGTTATCTTCCGCCTGTTTGAACGCCATGGGTATTAGATGATCGATCGGAATAGTTAATAAGCTTCCTGACCGTGGCAAATCGCCCTGCAAGGCTTGGGCTGGGAGATCGATCGCGGGTAATGGCAACGTCGTTTCCATGGCCTTTTGGGGTGTTTTAGCAGTTTGCCAGTTTCCGGCATGGGGATAGAGGTAATAGGTAAACTGGTGCTGACCTTGATCGGCCTGGGGATCGGGCCATTCCGGTGCCCGTAACAGCGTGAGTCGAATTTCATCGGGCTGGTGGTCGTAGCCATGTTTACGATCGCTGAGAATACTCAGGCCATAGTTTCTCTGATTACCCGCTTGCCCCTTGATCTCTCCACTCAAGCTCGCCCAGCGCAGTCCCGGCACTTCCCATTGGGCTTT
This sequence comes from Alkalinema sp. FACHB-956, assembly GCF_014697025.1. NCBI lineage: Bacteria > Bacillati > Cyanobacteriota > Cyanophyceae > Leptolyngbyales > Leptolyngbyaceae > Alkalinema > Alkalinema sp. FACHB-956. The sequence goes on from NZ_JACJRC010000003.1 coordinate 95,040, forward strand.
TTCGGCTTCAGTTATGGGGCGCGTGGTTCGATCGATGACGCCACAGGCGGTTTCGTAACTGACAAACTCCGCTGAAAAATTGACTGGAAATGCAACTTTGACCAGCACATGTTTTTCCTGCCAATCCACTTGATTTTGGATTTCCAACAACGGCGAATGGGCTTCCAGCACATAAATTTGCGTAAAGGTCGATCGCCCGATCGTTCGCATAACTTGCAACCGCGATTGTGTAGCACTTTGTTCTAACCATGCGATCGACCGTAGTTGCGCTGGCGGTAACGGGTGATTTTTATAATCTGGATCAATATTCCAGGCATCCCAGTACTGACCTTGATCTTGAAAACTCAGCAATACGTTTCCTTCACCATTAAAAACATTTTGCTGATCAATTTTATCAAATAGCTCTGTAATATTTCCCGTTTCTGGATTAATAACGATTCGCAAGTACTCGTTCTCTAACTGATAATCTTGATTACGATCAAAAGTTATATCGCAAATCTCAGTAATGTTGTCTTTACTGATTTCTGAAATATCACTGGAGTCTTCGATCGAAAGTCGATAGCAACAGTATCCCATCGGTGGAATCGCTTCCGCCCAGAATTCTACAAGCCATCCCGATCGGCCATCCTGATAATGTGATCGAATCTGGCATTTCACCTCATCTCTTGAATCCTTCAAAGTCCCCCTTATGAAGGGGGATTTAGGGGGATCAACCATTATCGCATCATCGAATTGATTAGAACTTACCCCAGCGCATTCTGGAATAAACAAATCTGGAATAAATAACCGAACCCATCCACTCCGCGACCAGGAGAGATCGTTAAAGACAACGATCATTCGATCGGTCGATGAGAGAGCATCTAACGGTTGAATCGCCTGCGCGATCGCTCGCCGAGCCTCGGTTGTCATCGCCTGTAATTGCTGATACGCCTGCTCCCAGGTTTGATTCGCTGTGGGGTAAACCTCCGCGATCGACGTACCGGGCAGAATGTCATGGAATTGGTTAAACAACACCTGTTTCCAAGCCGTTTCCAATGCCGATTTGGGATAGGGCTGACCGATCGCTAACGTCGCTAAAGACGCCCACAATTCCGCGCAGTAGAGAGCATTTTCACAGTCCCGGTTCCACGCCTTTTGATCCCCATGGGTCGTGTAGCAACCGCGATGGAATTCTAAATACAACTCGGAATTCCAAAGGGGCAATTCGGCCATGGGCAAGGAGGATTGCAGCCGATCGCAATAGGTTTCCGCCGTGGTGAATTCCAGGTTGGGGAAGTAGGGCGATCGCTGCCACCGGGTCGCTAAGTCCAACATGTCGCGGGTGGGGCCACCGCCATGGTCACCCACTCCAGGGAGCCATAGAGGTTCAAGATCGCCCGTTTTTTGCTGCCAGTCCCAACAGTAATCACTCAGCTTCATCGGGTCGATCCCTTCCCCGATCGGAGCCGACATCAACGCCATCACCTGAGACCCATCGGGAGCCTGCCAAATAAACACCTCATGGGGATACTGAGTCGTATCATTCCAGCGCAACTTTTGCGTGACGAAATAGCTCACACCACCCTGTTGCAACAATTGCGGAAACTGCCAACAGAACCCAAAGGTATCTGGTAGCCAAGCAATGGGACTAATTTTTCCAAAACGGGATTGATAATAGCGTTGCCCATAGAGGATCTGACGGGCGATCGATTCCCCTCCAATCACATTCAACTCCGGTTCAATCCACAGTCCCCCCACGGGTTCCCATTGCCCCGCCTGCACCCGCTGGCAAATTTCGCGAAATAATTCCGGACGGTGCTGTTCCATCCATTCATACAGCGCGGGCGTCGTGTGGCAGAACGTTAATTCAGGAAATTCCTGTTGTAATTGCAGCGCCGATCGAAAGGTTCGTTCCGCCGCCTTCCAAGTTTCCTCCACCGTCCATAACCAAGCCATATCCAAATGGGCATGACCTAGGAGATAAATCGTGTAGTCCTTCAGTCGATCGCGGTAGGGTACCAAACTGTTTCTTAAATCGGCCAAAGCCGTTGGGGTTAATCGCAATTCCGCGCCAATCTGGGCAACTTGGTTTGCCAGTCCTTGCAGTTCCTCCGGGGCAAAGGTCGTTAGATACTGCGTCACCACCGCAAATTCATCGGCCACAAACCCAGGATCCAACTCATCATAGGCCGATTCAAAAATTAACCGCGATCGCATCAATGCACCGTTATCGTGACCGGGACTGACCAGCCGTAGCGTTACCTCCACCCGCTCGCCCGGTTGGACAGATGGGCTCAGGACAATCCGTGCCGAATGGTCAAATAAATCACCTTCCTGCACCTTTTCGCCATTGACCCAAACCTCCGCCAGTTCCGCCCACCAAGTCAAACAAAGTCGTGCCGTTAGCCCAGTCAGGTCGTAATGGCCCAGCGGGGTGCGATCGAGGTATTGCGGTAACTGAAACGCCTGATGCAGAGTCATCACGTGACGCCCCTTGTCCCAGGCCAGATGCCCCTTTGCGTTGGGAACAGCAAGGGGGAGGGAATCGGGCAGGACAGCCGCCGCATTAGCTAACTCCTGGCTAGTTAAATCCTGGCTAGTTAAATCCTGGCCAATTAAATCCTGGCTGGCTAAATTCTTGTTTACAATCTGCCAAGTTGCGATCGTGTCTTGCTGTACCTGGTTTCGCAGGGATTGGATTACACCGTGCAATGTTTGTGTTGCAAGTTCGATCGAATCTGGCAAGTTTGTCATAATCAGTTACAGATCTTCTTCAAAGGGAAGGCGTACAATTTTCACGTTAGGGATCACTGACTTCGCGAAAATTTTTGTGAAATAGGTTAAGACCCAATTCAGTGGGTCATTGCGACAGGTGCTCCAGTTCTTTATTGTTTCATTGGGTGGGATGCTATGGCCCTCGATCGCCCTTACCAAAGTCAATTTCTCAACTTCTTCTCCCGTCAAACCCAAAAACTGAAGGATCGGGCGGGAGTGCTCTGGCGTAACTTCAAATTGGCGGCGATCTGGGGGGCGCAGTTGTCCCTCTACCCGATTTATGCGGTCTTCCAAGCGTCCCGTCTGGTGGGTAAGCAGCTTAATGCGGGGGTACGGCAGGCGGCACTGTGGCTGACGGCAGGGGCTGATCAGTCCGATGAGCCTGTGGCAACCGATGCTGCTATTCAAAAAGTTATCTCGGCCCTGACCCAAAATACGATCGCGCCGGCTCCCGTCGGGCAGGTGGATCCCCTGCTAGCTTTGCTGACGGAAGGCACTGAGATTCGCGGCGTGGCCTCCCTGGTGTCTACCCAGCGGATGGTGCTGGTGTCTACGGACAACCAAGTGCTGGATGTGCTGACCCAGACGCAGCAGCAACAACTCAAGCGGCGCATTATTTTTGAGTTAGCCCTTTACTATCGCTATTGGCGACGCCACCAACTCAAGACAGGGGGGGCGCTGGTGGTTCACGATCGCTCCACGATGGCGATCCCGTTACGGCTATTCTGGCAACTCATGGCCTGGATCCAGTCCAGCCCGATCGCTGTCTCCGCTAATCTTTTCCAAGAGGCCAAATTAACGGGATCCAATCCGCCCCTACTGCAAGGCTTCCAACCCAATTTACGGCCCTCTACTGCATCCTCAGCGCTGGCGATGGGTTCCTCAGGACGGCCCGAACGATTAGCCAATCCGTTGCGCTGGAATACGATCGGGGCTGCCTTGCGGGCTAAGATCGACACCCTCGGCCATGGGCTCCCCCAACTACGAGAGGTGCCAGACTTAATTCAAGCGGCCATTCGCTATTTCTTTGGGCCAAGGGCCACAGCGCAGGCAGCCAAAACCCTCTATCCCTCGGCGACCACCGTTGCCTCTCTACCGGGTCAGGCCAAATCCTTCACGGTGGTCGAGGATCCTTGGCTCACCTCCCAGGACTTATTTGGCGCTGGAGCCCCTAGTATGGCTGGAACCTCGGCATCCAGCACCTGGCTCGATCGCTGGCTCGTTCCCGCAGAAGATGTTCCCACCACGCTGTTTGGCGTCGTCACCACCGCACTCCCCGGTCAACCTCAACCGACCCTTGGCGGCACCCTGAAGCAATGGATCCAAAGCACCTTGGCTGATCCACTGTCCGCCCTAACCCAGTCTGCCGCCAACCCAGCTACTCCCAAAGCAGGCCAGCAGCGAACGAAGGCGATCGTCCTCAATCGGCGGGGTGCACTCCGAACCAAGATTTTTGCCAGTTTAACGGTAGATGCGATCTCCACCCCAGAAGCCGCGAGCAATTCGACTCGCGCTTTAATTGGCGTGGATCTCGACAATTGGGCAATTTCATCCACGAGAACCGAGCAAGACACAGTCACCAACGATGCGGAAACCCTAACGGGAACAGACGCGATCGTTGAAGCAGATACCACCACCACCCAGCCTGATAAATTTGCCGCTGCTTGGCTAGAGGCTGAAGCCACGCCCCTGGGGTACGAGCAGACCTGGTGGGAAAAGGTGCTGGATTGGTGCGATCGAATTTTGGTGTGGGTCGAGCAAGGCATCCTGACCCTATGGCGCTGGTTTAAATCCCGTCGCTAAACTGAACACCGCTAAACTGGGCATCGCTAAACTGGGCTGGTTGACCAACCGGGCTGCAATACCAGGTAAGATAGAGAATCATCTTTGGTATTACGGGATTTCCCGTTTTTGACAACCGATCGTGTTCGTTTTGCTGGAGTCATTCCCATGCTTACGCTAAAAATCGTAGTTAACATCGTTGTTGCTTTCTTTATTTTGGTTTTCTTCTTCGGCTTCCTGAACAACGATCCCGCCCGGAACCCCAACCGTCGCGATCTTGACTAATTTTCAGGATTTGCCCATTCGAGTTTGAGGGCAGTAGATTATCCTTGGGTGTGCAACCTTCTAGAATCTGCCACGTCAGATGTTTAGCCCGGTTGTTCCTGAGCTAGTCTCTGTCCTTTTTTTGTGAGTTGATTGGATTCCTATGCCCTATCCGGTTGCGCCACCTGACCCGCCAGCCTACATTCGATCGTTTGAACAGTCTCGGCCTTCCTTATCGGCGGATACGTTGATGGTGGATGCAACGACGAATGTTTTCCCTGAGGCCCAGGTCACGATCGAGCCTTCCGGCTGGATGATTTCACAAAAGACGCTTTCCCAAGATCTGCTGGAATCGCAGAATGCCTCAGGCCAAGCCAATTCTCCCGGCCAAGCCAGTTCTACAAGTGCCACAGAATCTACAGATTCTACAGAATCTACAGAATCTACAGGGTCTACAAAAACGCAATTCCGTCCAGCAAGGCCGTTAACGACGCCGTTACCACCCACCACTGAGGGGCCTCAGCCGGAGAGTAATCCACCGGAGAGTAATCAGCCCAAGGGATCTGCTTTACCCTCCCGCCCTGGGCAACCCCCGATCGACACAACAAAAACCCCATCTACCGCAACGCCATCTACCGCAACGCCTTCCACACCAACCGCAAAGCTGGCGCAGGAAGGATTGCTGGAACTGAAGGCCGATCGCCAAGATTACGACGAACGGCGACAAATTTTTACCGCAGAGGGCAACGTGTCTATGCGGTTTCGCGGCTCCTTGCTGAAGTCCGATCGCTTGCAGGTCAATCTCCTCAATCGCTTTGCCGTCGCTGATGGCAATGTGCAACTGACCCGTGGCGATCAGGTACTGCAAGGCGAACGGTTTGAATATAACTTCGTTCAAGGGGAAGGCAAGGTGCGATCGCTACGGGGGGATGTGTTCCTGCCCAGTGCTGGGACAGATTTTGCGCCCAATTTGCCCACGGATATTTCCGCCGGAGCCGTCCTGACCCAGCCCGTGATCGATCGGGTGTACACCAACCAACCGGCGCAGAATGTCACGGGTGGGCCCGGTGGCAGCTTTACCCTAGGGGCCCGGAACAATTCCAGTGGGGGAGAAGTGATTCCGCCTCGGGGAGGCCAGGGGGTGCGCCGGGTTCGGTTTGAAGCGGCGGATGCAGACTTTTATCCCGAAGGCTGGACAGCGCGGGATGTGCGGATTACCAATGACCCCTTCTCGCCGCCGGAACTGGAACTACGGGCCAAGACAGCGACCTTTACCCGTCTTTCGCCCCTGCGGGATGAAATTCGGGCAGAGAAACCTCGCCTCGTGTTTGATCAGCGCTTCAGTTTGCCCCTTTTGCGCAATCGCGTGGTCATCGATCGCCGTCCCCGCCAGCCCGGTTTGTTTAGCATTGGCTTTGATAGTGACGATCGGGGTGGCTTATTCATCGAGCGTCCCTTTGATATTCTGCCTCCAGGGCCAGTGCAGTTCGTCGTAACGCCGCAGTTTTATCTGCAACGGGCAGTCCAGGAAGGTGGATCGGCTGCGGATTGGTTAGGGGTCAAAGCGAAGTTAGTTGCACCCTTTGGCAATGGGGGGGTGATTCGAGGCAGCGCCAACCTGACGAGCTTTAATTTCGATAAGTTTGAAACCAATTTCCGGGCCAATTTGCGGGCCGCTCATCCCATTAATACGGGTTGGGGCCCCCATGTGTTGGCCTTGGAGGCCAGCTACCGCGATCGGTTATTTAACAACTCTCTGGGCTTCCAGGATGTGCAGAGTAGTGTTGGAGCCTTGTTTTTCTCACCTAGCATTCCCCTAGGCAAAACGGGCATTAACCTGAGTTATCAGGTGGGTTATCAGTACATCAATGCGGATACCGATCGGATCGATCTGCTCAAACCAATTCGGGATAACAATCGCATTAGTCTCAGCCGATTCCAAGGCAGCGTGGCTCTCAGCAAAGGGTTCCTCCTATGGCAAGGCAAACCTCTGCCCGCAACACCGACCCAAGGACTCCGCTATACTCCAACCCCGGTAGTTCCCTATATTTCACTGGGACTCGGATCGACCGGGGTGGCAACGGCCTACAGCAGTGGCGATGTACAAAATAATGTGGTGCTGAGTGCCAGTCTATCGGGTCAGTTTGGCCATTTCTCGCGACCTTTCTTTGATTACACCGGGTTTAACGTCACTTACTCCCGCACACTGCCCGATGGTCTGTCGCCCTTCTTGTTCGATCGCGCCGTAGACAACAGCATTTTGTCCGTGGGTCTCGTACAACAAATCTATGGCCCGATTCGGCTCGGGGTACAAACGGCCTGGAACTTGGATCCAACCCGAGAAATTAGTACAGACTATTTTGTGGAATATAGCCGTCGCACCTATAGCGTTCGATTGCGTTATAACCCTGTGCTATCCCTGGGTTCCATTAGCCTAACGATTAATGATTTCAACTGGTCAGGGGGATCTGAACCTTTCAGTGGGAGTGATGTAGTTCCCGTGGGTTCTGGGGTATCTCGGCCCAATTAGAACACGCATTAGCACACGGTTCCATTAGAGTCAGTCCTGGTCGAATTCCAGCCAGATCCCTGAAGGCAGCAGCTTGACTTCTTTGAGATTAGCTGAGCTGCGATTGACTGATCTGCGATTGATGTGCGCCCATGGGACTGGTTGGTGCCAATTGAAACACAAGAATTGTCGTGAAATCTGGTAGCTAGGGGTGATCGCCAGGAAAAAATTGACTAAACTCAAAGGTTAAGGGCATTCCAGATCAGTGAAACTGCACACAAATCACCATGGCAAAACATGACCAACGCTTCTATTCAACACCGCTTCCTTCATCCTCGTTAGCCATGGCCTCCAGCCCGATCGCCCACGCGGAGTCTTTGCTGAGGCATTATAGTTTTGACTTGGGAAATCAATCATTGCAGGACTTACTAGAGGACTGGCAAGCCCACTATTCACCGAAATGGATTCGGCTCGCCGTGATTGAGGCACTGTACCAGGGGCGGTACAAAGCCATCTCCGTCGATGAAATCCTCAAAATCTGGCGGCGGCGACGGCACCCAACCCCGCATTTTTCGGGGGAATTTGAACGGCTCGTGGGCGATCGGTTTCCCAGAAATCTCCTCTCGACAGAACAACGAAAAGCGTTACCCAGACGGCTGCAACCCGATGATTCTGCCTGGATGAATCTCGCGCGACAGACTTTAGAGCGGCATGGTAAGCCATCGAAAGCTCGATCGAATCAGTTGGCTCAGTCTTCCCAAAGGTTAACGGTTTCCTCGCTCCAAACAGTTGATGCGAGAGTTGCTCAATCTACAGAACTCACGGCTTTACCTAATGGAGTGACGCCTCCTGAACTTGAGAACGCACTGGATGTAGCCATTCATCAATTTGTCCCCAATGATGTCAGTCCTGAGTTTTGTAACAAACTAAAAGCAGTCGCAAACGGGGTCATAGAGCACTTATCTCCACTGGTGCGATCGCTCAATGATGCAGAGGAGGATGGCGTAGAACCCCCGCAAGTTGCAGCAATCTCGTCCGACGCGGAGGCTTTGCTGGTGCAATCTTCGGAGCATGGGATGAATCACAGTAATGATCATCCCAATACCCATCATCTAAGTGATCTAGCCGCTCATGATTCAGAAAATCATAATTTAGTCATGAATCATTTAGAGAATGCTGAACCTGGATTAATCGATCGAATGGCTTCGCCGAATACAGCGCATTCACTTTAGTAATGCATTGGGTATTGCAAGCAATTACATAAGCAATTACAACGGAATCCGCTCACATCCCCCAGAGGAAAAGTGTTGCGAGTTACGCCCGCTTGTTCCTCCCCTGATGGGGAATGAACGATTACACCTCATTCAATGAATTGAATAACCTTAACGGCAATGGGAATGGCTGCTTCTTGTTGGAACTGATCGGCTCGTCGCTCAATTTTGCTTAATTGATTCAGGGCGAGGCTACAGGGCATTCCATACTTGGCTTGCACGCGATCGCTGGCGATGGTTAAGGCAGTGCGCGATCGTGCTACAAAATCATCCAACGGATAAGACTGATCCGGGGTGAAGTAATCCTTAATCACCAGGGACGGGGAATAGCAGATTTCCTCAGTGCCATCAGGCCATTGAATTTTGAAGCGCATTTCTGGCATGGGTGAATCCTTGATAATGATTGATGTGCATTGTAGCGGACGTTTTCCAGGAATAGGTTTCCAGCACAGTGTGACTGTTTTGCACCAATGCCTGAGCAACCTGGGGTTGGACACTCTGCAACATCGCCTGGGCAATGGTATCGGGGTTGGAGGGGTCAACGAAAAGGGCCTGCTCAGGGGTCAGAAATTCGGTGAAGGGAGCCTGCTGGGAGACAATTACGGGTAACCCACTGGCTAGGGCTTCTAGCACCACTAAGCCCCAGCCCTCTTTCACCGATGGGAAGACAAAGCTGTCGGCACAGCGATACAGACTGGGCAGATCGGCATCGGGAATTACGCCAGGGAGGACGATCGCCTGCTCCAATTCAAGCTCCTTTATCCGTTGCAAGCACTGCTCCCGGTACGTCTGATAGTCAAATAGCGTCGCACCTCCGGCAATGACTAATTGGGCGTGGGGCAGGGTCTGACGCACTTGGGCGAAGGCGTTGAGCATTTGCAGGGTATTCTTGCGCGGTTCGATGCCCCCAACGGTCAGGAATACGGGAGTTCCAGTGATGCCCCATTGTTGGCGGAGGGGTTGTGGGTCTGGTAGGGGAGCCGCAAAGCGATCGCGGTTTACGCCATTCACCACTCTGGGGGCGTGGATGTGATACTGCTGGGCTAACTGCTGCTGCCAGTAGTCGCTGACACACAGGCACAGATCCGCGTCCTCAATCGATCGCTGCTGGCACTGCTGAAGGTAAATACTCTGGTAATCCTCAATGTGGTGCACGGTACGGACAAAATGGGGAATTTTACCCTGCTGCCGTAATATTGCCAGAGCATTGGCACTCAGGCAATCTTGGGCATGGAAAATCTCATACTGGCAATTGGCTAGATGCCCATCCAAAAACGTGACGAATTCTTGAATCCGTTGCTGAATCAGTTGGTCAATGGCGGCGGGAGCGGCACTGGCTGGAACGGGTTGGTAAGCGCAGGTGAGCGATCGGCCAAAGCCGCTGCCATCTTTATCCAAAGCGTAGACGCAGACGGTGTGACCGAGGTGTTGGAGTGCCTCGGCCAGTTCCAGGGTATGGATGACGCTGCCTCTGGGTTTAGTGGAATAGGTGAATAGGGCAATCTGCATCGGAATTTCAGATGTCCGCTCCAACCGCTCCAACATAGGGTTAGGTGGCATAATTCACGACCTAGATTTCACCAAAAAGTTGAGTCATTAATGTGCCCTCACTACAAAGCTCATTTGAGAATCATTTTTGCCAACACACAGCGCCTTTCGGCAGTCTGCTGCAACAGCGTTGTCGTACGGTGATATGCACGACAATCACAAGTTTAGCGAAAAATGATGACTTGCAATGTTCATGCGTTGTCGCAAATAGAACCGATGAGCATCAAAACGCTGAACGCCTGAATCTAGATGTAGCTGCTGGCAATCATGGTTCTTTGCAAATTCCATCAACCATTCAAATAGATTTTGTCCATACCCCTCTGACCGAACTGCTTCATCAACAACTAAATCATAAACGTATAAAAATCGTCCCCATGCTAAGCACTCAGAGATACAAAACCCTGCTACAGCTAGCACTTGGCCATCTCGCTCTAAAAAAGAAAGCTGATAACCGCTTTGCTTTTGACGCTGAACTTGCTCTAAAAAATTCTCTTGTTTCAAGTGTGGACGTAGTTGAGCTAAGACTGGAAAGCATTCAAGGATCTGTGAATCAGATTCTGTCAACTGAATCAACATTAAATTAAATCTCTCAAAACTTCAGCTCTAGAATAACAGTGTCAAATTCTCGCCCATCTCTTTAACAAAAAACTTGCCGAAAGCTATAGGCAGATAGCTTTAATCCTGAATTCCAGTACGTAGCTTTCAAGGGCAGCCCCACCGATAACTTTGAGCAGTACAACGTTCCGGGCGAAAAGACTCCCAACTGTCCACTCCAACGGGTTTATGCCGTTTTTTACGATCAACTCTCCGTATATCGATCAACTTCAGCTTTGTGCGGAGCCGTTGAGTTGTTGCTGAAGTTGCTGGACTTCCTCGATCGATAATCCGGTTCCACGAGCAACAGCTTCAACCGATAACCCATCTCTGAGGAAGTTGAGTGCGATCGCCCGATCTCTTTCTTTCTGAGCATCTTGCCAGATTGAGCGGTAAACTACGGACTCCTGCATAATTATGGGTAGACAAGAGCAATACGGGAGACATCAGAATTGCCTATAACAGAGGAAAGGTCAGTGACGCTATGCAACAGGCGACAGTCAGATGACTACTAACATATGTTAGCTGGCGGTATACGACCAGATTTCAAACTTTGCTTCAGATAATAACTCGGTTTCGAGCGAACCATAATGCTCAACACAGAACGATTCAAACTCTTCCATGACCTGAGCAAAGATTTCATCGGTGACTCGCCAACAAAGTCCATATGCCCGCGATTTGAAAAAACTTAGAAGCTCCTCAACCGTGTTGCTTACCCTCCATTCCTTTGCAACTACATAGGTCGATTGATAACCTTTGCTGTGAAAATACTCCTCAACATTGATCTCCTCGATTACTTTGTCTACAGGCTTTGATGCCCGTAATTCTTCATATTTTGACAGAATCATTCGGAAATACCGCTCAAATTCCATACGAGCAGGGGGCGTAATCCATTGGGCATTGAGATAGAACCCGCTCGGTTTCAGAACGCGATTGATCTCATCAAGAAAAGTCTTCCAATTGGCAACAGTATGAACCATGTGAACAGTTAACACCACGTCAAAACTTTGATCTGGAAACGGCAATTCTGAAGCATCAGCATGGATCAAGCTCAGATTTTGAGGAACGTCGTGCAATTTTCGGCGGAACTGATCAAGCATTTCTTCGGACACATCAATGCCAGTGACAGCGTAGCCCCGTCTGACGAATGGTAAAACATTCAAGCCAGTGCCGACACCCGGTTCTAAAAACGATGTCTCAGGCGATGCGTTCACCAATTCAACAATGAAGTCTGCTACTTCCTCAGCCACAGATTCTGTCAACCAGCGAGTTTGATCATAAATATCAGCAATGGTGTCGTAGTAGTTGCGGTTTCCCATTCTGCCAAACTCCTTGCGATACTTTCAAACGCTGCTTACCTGACCAATCACTCCTGGATAACACAATCTTAAACACTCACAGATGCGCTTAAAACCACTCCCACCACCTATAACTGAAGCCAGCTAACGTTCCCAATCAGCGGCGACAGATACGACTCAAACGAAGCGCGAAGACCCTGTACGTCCGCTGCATTGGGGTTGTTATGCCGCGTTACTACATCCGTTTTTGCGTTGTTCTGTCACGTTGTGCATCTCGAATAATGCTGATTCCACCCCAAACAACTAGGCTTGCGATTCCAAATCCAACCATCAGATCGGGATATCGAGAATTGAACAGAGTCACTAGCAAACCTGCGATAATTACACTGAAATTTGCAATGACATCATTCTGTGTAAATATCCAACTTGCCCGCATATGTACCTCACCTTTACGATGCTTTGAGAGAAGGTATAAACCATAGCTATTAGCAATCAGCGCCAAGAGAGCAATTGCTATCATCCAGTCTGATTCTGGTGAACTCCCCCAAACGAACCGTCGAAACACATCGACGACAACCATCACGGCTAATGTAATCTGAAAAATACCACTGAGAGTCGCTGCACGATTCTTGTGATGCGCTGATTTGCCAACCGCAAAAAGCGACATCGTGTAAACCGAAGCATCTGCAAGCATATCTAATGAGTCGGCAACTAAGGCAGTTGAATGTGCCAAAACTCCTGCCACAATCCCGACGATAAACATTACGCCATTGATCAATAGCAGAATTCGCAGCGTTTTACGCTCCGCCGCGTTCTTTGCTTCCATGTGACATCCACAGTCTGACATTGTGCCTCCTGATTAGCTTGTTGTTATTTGTTCTTTGAGCAGTTGTAGCGAGTGCATTCATAAACGCCTTTTGCTACATCAGCCAGTAATTCATCGACTATTTCCAAAATCTCAGTCACTCGTGGATCAGCAAGTTGATAGCTCGTGTAACGTCCTTGCTGTAGGGCACTTACTAGACCACAATCTCGCAGACAGCCCAAATGATTTGAGGTATTAGATTGCGATAGCCCAGTTGCTTCAACAATTTCACTCACGGTCATTGGACGCGATCGCAGCGCCTCCAAAATCGCCAATCGTGACGAATCAGAAAACCCACGAAAGAGTTTAGCTTTCAAACCAGTGGACTGAGATCGAGCAGACAGAACCATATGTTTTGCTTTTAATTGAAGCTTTTCGCATATCATCATATCAGCAATTAATGATATTTTAAGACTAATAGAACTATGTTCAACCTTATCTCAGCAATAACCGATGAGCTTCAAGCTACTGCCACAACTCGAAACGTAAGCGGCATAACAATGAATAGGCTGAATTATTCTGCCTAAGATTTCAATTTGGGTGGATAGGCAGAATAATTCGGCATAACGTACTAAATTTACTACTTATGCCGATTTTTTCGCATAATGTGCCGATCTAGCTAAATTGCAAGAAGCTTTCCGCCTATTTTCAGATTTCTTATGGAGGTGGGTAAATGTATTACTAGACACACGATTTTAGGTGTAGTGGAAAGGTGTAATCAAACTTAGGATACGCTAGTGCTAACGTAATGCATCAGTTACCCTGTCATAGGGGTTAGCTCGGCTGACAAATCTACAAATCTGGTTTAAATCCCGTTAGGGGGCGGTGGGCTAAATCCCAAAAGCTGATGGATTCCTGTTGCAGTTGCAAGACCAATTCAGAACTGCCATTGACTTCACCGATCGCTTCGCAGGCCAGGGAGCGATCGCGAAACAACTGCTGCACTAAGGGCACTTGAGCCGCATCCACACTGAGTAAAAAACCATAACTGGGAAAGACAGTCAGCCAGGTTTCCAGGGGCACATGGGCAGGACGGGGAATGGCTTCCAGATTCAGAATGGCACCCCGACCGGAGGTTTCCAGCAGCATCAGGGTCGTGCCAATGATGCCACCCATGCTGATATCCTTGCCCGATCTGCACAGGTCTTGCTCAGCAATCTGGGGCAACAGCGCTAACTTTTCCTGCAATTGCGCAGGGTCTGCGGTGGTGGCGGCATTCCAGAACGGAAAGCGGGGATGCATTGCGCCATGCAGATCTACCACCATCAGCAAGTGTTGCCCCGGTTGGGCATCGAAGCTCGTGATCAGGCGGCTGGCTCGTCCCAAAATCGAGACAGAGAGGGCATTGTAGACACTATGGCAGTTGGTGTGCCCGCCAACGATGGGGACATTGTAGGCACGGGCTGCTGCTTGCATCCCCGCCCAGAGCGGTTGCGCTTGCTCAGCAGACTGGCTCCACAGGGCATCGACAACCGCGATCGCCCGTCCCCCCATGGCATAGATATCACTGATATTCACCATCACCGCCGACCAACCCGCAAACCAAGGGTCTTGCTCGACAAAACCCGGCATCATGCCTTCACTGGCCAGCAGCAAATAGCCGTCGCCGTCGGGAATGGCGGCACAGTCATCCCCCAGTTGAACCGGGAAGGGAGATCGCGGCGTGACCGACTGGCAAACCTGGGCGGTAGTTTGAATATCTTGTTTATGCAAAATACCGATCGCAGTTTGCAGGTGGGCAACCAGGGCAGTTAGCATCAGGACGCTTCTCTGACTTGTTGAAAGGGTCGGGCAGGCCGGATCTCGTTAGCTGGCGGGTAAAAGTTGAGATCCACTTCCATCAGGTGGTGCGGGCGATCGCAAATGGTCATTTCTTGAACAGACTGCCAGTGCAACCGCTGAAAAAACCGCACATTCTGAAGCTGCACCGTAGCCAGGAATTGCTGACAGCCCCAGGTATTGGCCGTTGTCACCGCCTTGTAGATTAACCCTTTCCCAATTTGCCAGCCTTTGCGATAGTCCGGATGGGTGCCCAATCGCCCGCCATACCAGAAACCGGGACTCGTTTCATAAATTCGCACTACACCAACAATCTGGTCGGCGGAGTCGCCAGAATTGGGTTCAGTCGCCGCGTTGGCCTGGACGGCAATGATGGGATAGGCGATCGCATCAATGTCATCCACATCGCTGGTCTCGAAAAGCTGTTGTTCGTGGACAAAAATGGTCTGACGCAGGGCATAGTAAGCCGCGATTTCTTCAGGCGTAGTCGCCAGTTTGAATTGATAGGAAGTCATGGTTCTTAGACAGTTCAAGCAGCTTCATAACTGGAGAGGGCAGAACAGGCTCCACACTTGGCGCATCCGGCTTTCATGTCGGCAGAGCGTAACCCGGACTGCTTCAGCATTGCGCCGACGCGCCCATAGACGGCCTGCATGAATTCACTGCTGGGGGCAGGATGGTGCGCCAGCGGCGTGCCCGTAATCGGCACAAAGGGCACAACAAAGGGGTAGACCCCGATTTGAATCAGGCGATCGCACATCTCCGTCAGGGTTTCCAAACTATCGCCCAATCCAGCCAGGAGATAGGTGCTCACCTGTCCCCAGCCAAAGATTTTCACCGAGGCTTGGAATGCCTCAAAGTAGTAACTGAGCGGCACCGACGCTTTTCCAGGCATGATGGTGGCTCTGATGGCTGGATCGGCAGCCTCCAGATGCATCCCCAGGTTCTCAATTCCAGCGGCGTGCATCCGCTCGAACCAAACAAAGTCATCCGGGGGTTCACATTGCGCCTGGATCGGCAAATTCACCCTGGCTTTAATCGCTTTGGCGCATTCAGTCAGGTAGGCCGCACCGCGATCGCTCGTGTTGGGCGTCCCCGTGGTCATCACCAGTTGCCGCACCCCATCCAACTGCACAGCCGCTTCGGCCACTTCCGCCAGTTGAGCCGGAGTTTTACGGGCAATAGTGCGCCCCGCCTCTAGCGACTGGCCGATGGCGCAAAACTGGCAAGCGGTGGCCGTGTCGTTGTAGCGCATACAGGTTTGCAAGACCGTAGTCGCGAGTACGTCGCGGCTGTGCAGCAGGGCGATTTTCCAGTAGGGAATCCCATCGGCGGTACTGAGGTCATAAAACCGAGGCCACTGGGGAAAGGAAATCTGGGCGATGTCGCGATCGTGAAACCGCAGTTTGGCCTGACCGGGTCTGGAGTCGAGCACAGCCGCATAGGGCGATCGCGTCGCCGACTCGGTAAAGATCGGCACCATCACCGTCGTGTCATCAATGGTGATGGCTTTGTGATCGGACGGCCCCGCGCCCCCCTTGCGACCCATCACGGTTGATGTCGGCTCAATCCACTGCAACCCATAGGTCTGGAGTTGAGCAATGAGCTCTTGCTTCGTCAGGTGTAGCGGACTCGTCGATTGCTGATTCAGTTGCTGAGTCATGTGGGTTACCGCTCCCAGCGAAATTTGCGATCGGATTCTTGAATCGGAACATCGTTAATGCTGGCGAATCGGCGCATCATCAGCCCATTGTCAGCAAACTCCCAGTTTTCATTGCCGTAGGCGCGATACCAGAAGCCAGAATCGTCGTGCCATTCGTATTCAAACCGCACCGCAATACGATTCTCCAGAAAACACCACAGTTCCTTTCGCAAGCGATAGTCCAACTCCTTCGCCCATTTCCGCTTGAGAAATTCCACAATCTGGGCGCGTCCCTGCAAGAACTCAGCCCGATTGCGCCATTCGGAATCTTCGGTATAGGCGAGGGCGACACGCTCTGGGTCACGGGTATTCCAGGCATCTTCAGCCGCCTGGACTTTGGCTTTGGCGGTTTCTAGGGTAAACGGGGGTAGGGGAGGTTTCATGGGGATTCATTCAGGGTGAACACAGGTGAAACAGCATTCGCGTCTGGAACGGGCAAATCCAGTGGGGCGAAGTCTGGAACCGGCGTGGGGGCAATCAGAGATTGAGCCGTCAGGTTGGCATGCAGTTGCAATAAGTCCGGGCGGGAGTAATGCCCCACGGAGTCCATCATCCGTTTGCGCTTGGTGATCAGGGAGAAGTCAAGGTCAGCGATCGCCATGCCCTCTCCCTCGGTCACAGGCGGACACAGGTGATTCCCCTCCGGGCCAATAATTGCCGTATTACAGCCGTTGCTGAGGAACCGTTGCAGCTTTTCATCCGGGGTAATTTGCCCCACCTGTTCCGGCGACAGCCACGCCGTGGCATTGATCACAAAACAACCCGATTCCAGGGCGTGGTGGCGAATGGTCACTTCGATTTGATCGGCAAAAATCTGCCCGACCATCGACCCAGGAAACTGAGCACAGTGGATTTGTTCGTGCTGGGTCATCAGGGCAAAGCGAGCCAGGGGATTGTAATGCTCCCAACAGGCCAACGCACCCACCCGGCCCACGGCGGTGTCCACCGTTCGCAATCCGGCTCCGTCGCCTTGCCCCCACACCATGCGCTCATGGTAGGTCGGGGTTATCTTGCGCCGTTTCAGTACCAGGGTGCCATCAGCATCAAAGATCAGTTGGGTGTTATAGAGGGAGCCGTGATCGCGCTCATTGACTCCCAAGACAACGACGATATTGTGGGAACAGGCAGCCTGACTGACGGCATCGGTGGTTGGCCCTGGAATCGTCACGGCTTCTTCGTACAGCCGCATGTGCTCTTTGCCCATCAGGACGGGCGGTTGCACAAAGGAGAAGTAGGGATAGTAGGGCACAACGGTTTCGGGAAAAACCACCAGTTGCGCCCCTGCCGAGGCCGCTTTGGCGATCGCCTGCAAGACCTTCTCGGTTGTGCCCTCGCGGCTAAACAGCACTGGACTGATTTGAACTGCCGCTGCACGAACAATGCGTGAATAATCCATGGGTGATTGGAAGAGTAAAAATCCTAGAGTGTCCAGGTATCGAGAATGAAGGCTCCATCTTTGCGATGCAGCAACACCAAATCCAGCACATCCAGCGGATTGATCGGGCGAATGCCAGGAATCAACGAGGGTTCGCCGTGACCATACAGGGCTTGTAGCGCAAAGCGACAGGCATAGACTTTGCCACCTTCGGCCATAAACTTGGTCAGTTGCTCGTTGAAGTTTTGGTGACCCGGAAAGGCAGCATCACCGAGTTTCGGAAATCCTCGCTGCACACCCAAGGTTACACCGGGGCCATACAACAGCACTGAAGTCTCAAAGCCCTTGCGCTGTAGTCGGGTGGCTTGCAGCAAGTTAACAAAACCAATTGAGCCTTCAAAGGCAACGGTGTGGAAGGTCACCAGGGCTTTTTCACCCGGTTCGGCTTTGACATCGGGAAAAACCTTTTCTTCGTAATCAACAAAGAAATCACCCGTTTGATGCGCTGGGGCAGTCACTTCAGCCATAGTTGCTTCCTTTTGTTTTGCTGGGTTTCCAGCCCCATTATGAGGTTGTCAGAACGGGGATTTGTATCTCCAGTTACCGAGTCCAGAAGACTACCCATAGCGTCAGGTTCGCGATCGCCAATGGGCTGAAGTCGGGGAGATCGGCCTGTCATCCCTGTTTAAATCGATAGGCGATCGGGACTACGAACCCAGCAAAAATTCATTCACCACACTCCAGGCATTGTTAGTGGAAATCCGTCGCCGTGCCGTCAGGTAATCGGCCAGATGGACCGCATCCCGTGCAATGCCGGAAAATCGCCCCGAACCCCAGGTATACAGCCAGGGCAACCCCAGGAAATACAGCCCCCAGAGGGGCGTTACGCCGCGCTCATGACTGGGATAGCCCTTACCGTTAAACACGGGCATATCCACCCAGCTATAGTCGGTTTCATACCCCGTACACCAGATCACAGTTTGGATATTGGCAGTTGCCATATCGATCGCGGGTTGCTCCTCGGTGGGATGCCAAACGGGCTGGTAAGGCGGTTCGGTGGGGGCATCCAGATGGTTTTTGGCAATGAACTTGTCAATGGTCTGTTTAATGCTTTCGCAAACGGCATCGGCTTGGTCTAAATTTTGCTTCAGGTCGGGATTAAATTGCAGTGCTGTCCCGTCAATCCGCTGTAACCGTCCGTGCAGTTGCATTCCTTCCTGGGCAAACTGCCGTAGGTCAATCTCCCGCCCACCATCCCGTCCGGTGAGGTAATGGTTGGCCTTGGCGCGGACTTTGTCCTTTTGGGGATGCTCGTCAATTGGTAAGTCGTAGTACCCCATCTGATCTAACCAGTCCACTACATCTTTACCCCGGTAACGACGGGGCGATCGCGGCGCACTGCCCACACTCAAATGCACCGTCCGACCCGCCAGATGCAAATCCTCGGCAATTTGGCACCCCGATTGGCCAGTGCCCACTACCAGCACGGCTCCCGGTGGCAAGGCATCTGGATTTTTATACTCCGATGCGTGAATTTGCTGGACGGTGGACGGCAGTCGCTCTGCCATGCGGGGAATTTTGGGTCGATGATAGCCACCTGTAGCAATGACCACCTGATCGGCGGTGTAGCTGCCGATCGAGGTCTCCAGTTCAAAGCGATTGTGGGTTTCGTCTTTCCACAGCCGCGATACCGCTACACCTTCGCGGATCGGTGGCTCAAAGGCAGCGGCAAAGGCTTCGATGTACTGCACAATTTCATCTTTCACCATGAATCCCTGGGGGTCACTCCCCGGATAGGGAAATCCCGGTAGTTGACATTGCCAGTTGGGTGTAACCAGACAAAAACTATCCCAGCGTTTTTCTCGCCATGCATAACCAATTTGATTTTTCTCGAAAATCAGATGGTCAATGCCCCGTTCTTTCAGGCAATAGCTCATGGCTAACCCCGCCTGCCCACCACCAACAACGACGACTGAATGGTGACTGCTCATAGGATACAAAAGCCTCTGTTGTGCAACTTACAGCCAGCCTAAAGTTGCGATTTATGCGCCTTTGTATCTGTGAATACGGAAGTTCCAAGTCTAGCGATATGGGTAGGTGGCAACTAAATCCATCCCTGTTGAATTGCTTGATAAATTGCCTGATAGCGGGTGCGAACCTGAAGCTTAGCCAGGACATTGTTGAGATGGAATTTGACGGTGCTTTCGCTGATGAACAGGTGTTCGGCAATGTCGCGATCGCGGTGCCCCTGGGTTAATAACGTGAGAATTTCCAGTTCCCGTTCCGTCAGTTCACTGGCGCGAATACCCCAGGTTTGCCCCTGCGTCACCGCCTCGACGACCTGCCGCAATTGCTCTGGTGAAATCGATAGGTCAACTTTGGCCTGAATTTTCGCTGGACAAACTGGGGTAGTGGCGATCCAGATAATTTTGCGATCGCCTGCAATCGTACTCGGCTGATCGGTTAGGACGGGGGCATTGCGATCGCGGCAGGGGGTTAATCCGGCGGCTCTGGCAAGTTGGGTGCAGGCCAGTTGCAGGACGGATGCAGTACAGGCAATTTCTAGCCGCAGATCGGAGGGTTGTTGGCGATAGGGAAGGGTGAGTTGAATTTGCAGTGCCCGTTGGTTGGAGAGGGGTTGGGTGGTGAGTTGCCCCCCCAACCCGGACGCGAGAAGTTGAATTTCGGCAAGATGGCCATCAATTAGGTCGGTGGCGGCTGGCGATGGGTTAGAAACGGTGATCTCTAGGGATACACCTTGGTCGTCATACAGGAGTCGGGTGTAGGCGGCCTGGTTGAGGGTTTCCGCTAGTTTGAGCAAAAGATAGTGGGTCGAGAGGTCAAGGGTGCGTTCTGTCCCCAGCATGGTCAACCGCGACCCACTGAGAATTTTAGCGATTTGGTCGGAGAGGGGAATCTCGCTGCTGCTATGCCCCACGGCCAGTTGCCAGTTGTGCTTTTCTGTTTGGTATTGGATGGCAGTGCTGAGGGCGACGGTGACTAGGGTGCTGAGGGTGGGCAGCACTTCCAGAAATTCTGGTTCGAGGGGATGGTGGCTGAACAGGGCCAGTACGCCAATGACGCGCTGACCGATCGCGAGGGGATAGCCAGCAAAGCCGCGAATTTGGTGGGCGATCGCCCATTCCCGATTGCCCACCCAGGGTTCTTCTGGCAGGTTGTTACTCAAAAAGGAGACGCGGTTTTGGGCGATTTTGCCCACTTTATACGCCCCCATGGGCACGCGGCCAAAAAAGCCATTGGTGTGGGTGTACATGCCCGATGAGGCGACCAACCGCAAGAGGGTTTGATTGGATTCTAATAACCAGATGCGGGCAAAGGCGCAATTAAATCGCTCAACTAATCCATCAGTCAGAGATTGCGCCAGTAATTCTGGCTCTAGGCATCCCGCAAATGACTGGGCAATTTCGGTGGCTTGCTGCAAGTCAAATAGCAGGTGCGCTGGGTTAAGCAGGCTATCTGACGAGGTGGGCATTCGAGGTGGACTATTGTTGGCGTGGGGCGGCAGAACCATAGTCTCTATTGAGGCGTAGTTCTGCATTTGGCTGTGTATCTACGGTTACAAAGCTAAGGTTCTATGTGCAGTTGGCGGGGAAGAATGCTGATGTATTCGCCTGGAGTATATTCGCTCGGGGGTGGGGTGGGAAGGGGTTGGCTCCAGAGCAAGGGTTCGGCAACTATCGGCAACTCAACCCAGGCAATCCAGCTATTGACTCATGAAAATGAGTATTTCGTGACAATATCAGAAAGAATGGCTCAGGGGCAATTGTAAAGCAGGATAGGAAACCAATGCTTTTGTCTTGCGCTGTCAATGGATCTGGAGAATCCCCCATGACAACTTGCAACAGATCGTAATCACTTCCAGAGCTAGATTTAGGAACAATTGTATTCACCCCTGCAATTACCAACATGCTCAGTCAGTCTGAGATAGTAGCATTGTTACAACACTATCAATCAGGCGATTAATAATGTAGCTGTAAATGATTCAGCAAATTACGATTTAGTCGTGAACCGTTCAGAGAATAATGAACCTGGATTATTCGATCGAATGTGTTTTTCTGTTACAGTAGATTCACTTTAGTAATGCATTGGATATTGCAAATCATTACATGCATTGGGTATTGCAAGCAATTACAACAGGTATCGCTGCCTTCATTGCCACTAATCTTGATGATCTGATTCTGTTAACGATTTTATTCAGCCAAGTGTATTCTGCTGGCGATCGAGATGCTGCACCAACAGAGGGGCAACCCAGTCATGGACGAAAAGCTGAGGGGTCGCTAGTTCAAGCTCAGAAAATTCGGGCTCAGCAAATTCGGGCTCAGCAAATTGTTACTGGTCAATATCTCGGATTTCTGATCCTTGTGTTGGCCAGCTTACCAGGTGTTTTAGGCGGTTGGATTGTGCCTCGGCCCTGGTTGGGATTGTTGGGGTTACTCCCGATCGCCATTGGCCTGCACCAACTGTTGCATCAAGAACCCGAAGCAACCGTTCAGCAAGTCAATGTCATAGCCCTCCCCGATCGGCCCCAGCGAAATTCTCGCAAAATCACCGCTTTACTGAGTTCGCCGATCGGCCAAGTTGCGGCCATTACCGTCGCCAATGGGGGCGACAATCTGGGGATTTACGTACCTTTGTTTGCCAGTCAACCTGTGGCGACGGTTGGCTTAATTTTGGTCGTCTTTTTTGGCCTGGTCGGCGTCTGGTGCGCGATCGCCTATTTCCTAACCCGCCATCCAGTCATCGTAAAAATTCTGGCGCGTTATGGGCACTTGCTTTTACCTCTCGTATTGATCGGTTTAGGCATCATGATCATCATGGAAAGCCAAACTTTGACATTGTTGCCCAACTGGTTATAGCGGGACTGGGCAAATTATCGACAAATTATCATCGACAAATTATCCTAGTCGGTTCTGCTTACTGGAAATCAACCTACCGAAAATAAAAAGAGCAAATAAAAAGAGCGGGTAACGAACTTACCCACTCTTCCTGATTTTTAGGTTTTGAATTTTTGTCTCGAGTGAAGTTTCCCGGAAACGAGATCTGGCTTCAATGTGCTGGCGAGAATATGCTAGCGAGCCGATCGTCTGGAATTAACCTTAAACCGCCGCCAATTCCTTTTCAGGACGCTTGCTGTTGCGGATACTGTCGATCGCGGCAGCATAATCCGGCGCGTTAAACACCGCAGACCCAGCCACGATCGCATTGGCCCCTGCTTCCAGCACTTGCCAGGTATTGTTCCCCTTCAAGCCACCATCCACTTCAATCCAAGGATCCAAGCCACGCTCATCACACATTTGACGCAGTTGCTTGATCTTGGGCACAACGCCGGGAATAAAGCTCTGGCCACCGAAACCCGGGTTAACGCTCATGATCAAGATCAAATCGCACAGATCTAGAACATACTCGATCGTCTCCAACGAAGTCCCAGGATTCAGCACAACCCCTGCTTGCTTACCCAGATCCTTAATCATGCCCAGGGTGCGATGCAAGTGAATCGTAGCGCTCTGTTCCGCATGGACGGAAATGATATCAGCCCCTGCCTTGGCAAAGTCTGCAACGTAACGCTCAGGCTCAACGATCATCAAATGCACATCCAAGGGCTTTTGGGTGTGGGGACGGACTGCATCCACAATCAGTGGACCGATCGTGATGTTGGGAACAAACCGACCATCCATCACATCAACATGGATCCAATCAGCTCCAGCGGCATCTACCGCACGGATTTCTTCTCCTAAACGACTGAAATCAGCAGACAAAATCGACGGGGAAATAACGATCGGCTTGTTTGAAGTCATGGTGGCAGTGGGTCGTTGACGACGAGTAGACAACAAATTTGTGATTAGTTTAACAAAATGTGAATCTTTCCTTTCAGAATTTTGGTGAGGAAATCGACAAATTTTGAATGAAGGTGAGATTGCGCGGTCGGAGGCCAATTCAGGGTGTAGGGTGTAAATAGTGGGGATTTGAAAATCGGAAGTAGGACATGATACGCCAATTCAGGCCAAAGTTACGGGAATCAAGCGCAAACGGTCTTGATTTACCCCAGTTTTGGCTGATTCACACGCTGCTCTCCCCCCAGAAACGATTCCTGGTCAGTTTAGTGCTGATCTCTTGGAGTCTGATGGGGTTTAACCAACCCGTTCCGATCGAAGATTCGTCGATTGGCGATAAAGGCATTGATGCCCTACGCCTCCAGAAATCTCCCCATAACTTAACCGGGCGCAAAATTGCGATCGGGCAAGTAGAAGTGGGTCGCCCTCCTAAGTTTGGGGTGGACAAAGCCAAGGATCGCAGTCGGCGGATTCAACCAGAATCGGCGTTTTTCCATGTTCCCATCGTCGATGCCTTTTTCCGCGATCGTAAGCCGGGACGGAATGTCAGTGTTGACCCCCATGCGACCCAGGTGGCCAGCCTCTTGGTCAGTGACAGTAAAGCCATCCGAGGCGTTGCGCCCAATGCTCGCCTGTATGTGGCGGGGGCCGGAGCCATGAACCGAGGGGCCCAGCAGGAAGACTGCCTCGCAGCCCAAACCGTCGCCATGCAAAATGGGGGGGATGTGCGGGCCATCAACATTAGTTTTGGGGAATCCCTACGACAGGATCCACGTTCAAAGGCCGTGCTAGATGGCAACGCCCTCCTCACCCAATGTTTAGATTGGTCTGCGAGGGTTCATGATGTTCTGTACGTGGTCGCAGGCAATCAAGGCAAAGGCGGCATTCCCATTCCAACTGATAACTACAATGGGATGACGATCGCCTTTACCCAACGGGTAGACGATCGCTATGCCAAGATCGATTTTTCTAATATTGGGGATAGCAGCCCATCGGTGTTAAAACGCAATGAGGGGATTGAGTCGAACCTGAATAACCGTCGATCGATCGCCTTGGCTGCACCGGGATATCGAGTCAATGTACGACGACTGGATGGTCAAGTCGTGACGACCAGCGGCACCAGCTTTGCGACGCCCCACGTTACTGGAACGGTGGCGCTGCTGCAAGAATACGGCGATCGCCAACTCCGAAAATCCTGCCAACGGGGCGAGGGCTGCCGTCTGCCTTGGACGATCGATGCCCGTCGTCACGAAGTCATGAAAGCGGTATTAATGAATTCCGCCGATAAATTACAGGACACCGATGGTCGGCGGTTAGGCATGACCCGCACAATTTTTCAGAAGAACAATCAAACTTGGCTGGAGAGCGATGCGGCTCAATCCCCCAAAATTCCCTTGAACTTTCAGATGGGGGCAGGTCAGTTGAATGCCTATCGTGCCTATCAACAATTCAGTGCAGGACAGTGGAATCCCCAGAAGTCCGTGCCCGCGATCGGATGGGACTATAACGAAGTCCTTCACTCACCGAACGATCGAAAACGGCATTCAGCATCTGTGAACGCCCGATCTGGCTCCACTTCTAACTCACCCACTGACCCCACTGCTGACAGAATCTCGGCCAGTCCAGTGTATCGGGACTATGTTTTAAATCAACCCATTGCCGCAGGCCAGTACGTGTCCATCACCTTGACTTGGAGTCGCCAAGTGGAGCTGATCGATCGCAACCAAAATGGCCAGTACGACATTGGTGAAGGCTTCAACGATCGCGGTCTTAATAATCTTGATCTGTACCTCATGCCGATCGAGGAAAACGATATCCGCAAAAGCGTAGCCGCTTCCATCAGTGAAGTAGACAGCACAGAACATGTCTTTCAAGCAGTTCCAGTGACTGGCCGCTACAAAATCCGGGTCTATTTCCGCCAAGCGGTCAATGCACTCAGCCAATCCTATGCCTTGGCTTGGTGGACGGCTACGGCCAAGTAGAGTCCCCCAGGAAGCTTCCGGGTTACCTGCCAGCCATCTCTTGAACCGGACTGCTTGCAATCGAATGAACGCCTTGGCAATGTCTTGTTAGCTATGCCTGAAACTGGCTGTGCCGGGAACTAGCTGTGCCGGGGAAAACTAGGTAGCTCAACGGCTGATAGTGAATCCCGCTTTTTCATCGATCGCGTCGGATAGAGGATGGGGGCAATTTCTGACATTTCATTGAAAACGTCCGGGGCAAGGGGGTCGTCGATCTCAGATCGATCGTGGTCAGAATCGCGATCGTGGTCAGCACCCGGCTGGGCTGGACGGCCTGCCTCACCTGCCGCTGGAGTACCTAGATGGGCCAGGGGAGAAGCCGCTTCTGCACCATCCCCATCACTAGTGGAAGGACTGGAGGCCATTGCAGTAGCCTCTCTTGTAGCAATTTTTCTTGCAGCGTCTACCGTCCCTGGCCACTGAACCACTCGCCCTGCGATCGAAGTCAGACTGGGTTGCTGTGGGGGCGTATCCTGGGAACTCACCGGAAGATTGTCGGCCAGGTCGCCGGACTGGCTGGCTAGATGACTGTCTAACCGATGGACGGTCGGGAGAGCTGTCAGCGAACTAGACAATGCATCAGGATCCGCTAAATCAGCAGCCAGGACAGAATCCCCTAAGGAGAGATCGGGGGCCTCACCCTGCACGGTCGTTTCCCCCAAGGGGCTGTGTAGTCTATCGCTGCCCCCTGGGCCTGTTGCATGATCTACTTCAGAAGATACCTGCCGCTGAATCGTATAACTGACCATAGGTTGCTCATCCCCAGATGAACCTATCTCGTCGGGCACGATCGGCGGTATTTGCTCATGGGACGCAGCGATCGAATCAGATACCACCATTGAGTCAGATGTCACTGAGTCAGATGCCACCGCAGCTTCAACCGGCTGACCATTCATAAAAGCATTCATCCAAGCCTGAAAGGCCGGATCTAGGGTCTCATTCTCTTCATAGGAGGCCGACCAGGGCTGAACCGGCTGCGAACGTGGAATGCTTAATTTGACCGGTTGCCCCTGAAGTAAATCAAGGTCTGCGGCCACCAGGGAAGGTTCTTCCACCCCATCGGGCACCGAGCTATGCATGTAGGTGGCTGTGGGCACATCCAGACATTTCTCCAACGCCGCTTTAAATTGCAGCGTGTAGCGCTGTTGACGGTGTAGGCGAGATCGGAGATCGCGACAGGTAATTTCCATCTGGTGGAAAGTTTGCATTTGTTCGGTGTAGCGTTGTTGTGCCAGCGCACATTCCCGCTCTAGCTGAGCAATTTGTTCGTGACTGCTCTGAAGCTGTACCGTAATCGTCTCCACCAAAATCTGCTGCTTTTGCGCCGTTTGATGGGAGCGCTCCAATTCTTGGAAGAGCTCTCGAATGCGACCCTGCGCTTTGTGCAATTCTTGGTTATGCTGCTGAATCAGTTCGGCTTGATCCGTTGTATTTTGAGGTTGAGCTAAGGCTAGGGTTTCCCAGCGCTCCATTTCTTCCCGCAGAGCGGATTGGGACGTGGCCAACGCCCTCTCTAGTTGGCTCACTTGCTCCCGCAGTTCTTGATTCTGCCGCTGTAGTTCCTGGAATGAGGCTTCCTTGCTGCTGCTAGCGTACCCCTCTGATCCAGTCGGCTCGCCCCCAGCCTCTCCCCCGATCGCCGCTGCCCCATCTCCCAAGTTCCAGGTCACTTCCGCCATCGTAATTTCAGGCAACGCATCAACACTCGTTGCATGGGGAAAGGTCACCGTGGTCCAACCATCGTCATTGCCGTCATGGCTGCCATTGCCGGGAATGGATTCATTGCCTGCTGCTGAGGTATCTGACCTGGCAGCTACCTCATCCGATAACTCTGTCGATCGCGCGGTTGATCGCAACTGAGTCGGCTGAATCTGAGTTAGTTCAGACTGGCTAGAAGGCTGACTAGAATTGGGGTTAGGAACTGCGGCTTCACTCATTGTTAACTCATCCTGAATGATAGGGGCTCCTCAAGGTGTCCGTCGAAGAGTTCTAGATGGAAAATCGATCCAGAGAATACAGGGCCATAACAAATTCCCTAGAAACTCCTGGCAGTGGCTATTCACCCATTCTGTCCCTTTATCGGATAAACCCGGCAACATTTCTGCTAAAGGGATGACAGTAAGTAGGATAACCCAATTCCACTAGAACGCTGTGCTTGATCTTGCGGATTACCGTGATCTCATTGATCACTTCGATCACCTAGGGATTTCACGGAGATGCAACGAAAAAGATTGCCCCAACAAATACCATTTCCTCAACATCGACAAAGGTTTCAGGGAATCTTTTAGGTCGCTGGAATGGAATACTGAAAACAGATATCCACAACAGGGGTGATAACGGGCAGAGGCTAGGGTACCCAGAACATTGGAAAAAGCAACAAACTCCTCTAAAAATTTTTAGATTGTTGCAAACTACCGCATCACTTGACACAAAATTTCACGATGAACGATCGCTTGTTGGATTAAATTCTCGCGATAGGATTGGGCAGCCCAGGTCTTCGCACCCAAGAGATCAAGCCATTCTTGTACTATTTTCTGTACTAAGACTTCAGGATCAGACGACAACTGACCGAGTTCCTGTCCTGGCAGATGCAGGGCTTGCATCACTTGGGACACCTTAGGGTCATAGCTCAGGGCATAGCAGCGGCAATCCTCTGCTGCCGCCATAATGACTGCATGAAGTCGCATCGCGATCGTGAGATCCACCTTCTGAAAAATCCCCTTCACCTGCTGCGGATCCTCCAGTAGCACAATGGGACTATCGGGAAACTGGGTTTGCAGCCGTTGGGCCAGTGCCCAATCAAGGCTCTGTTGGAAGGGCAAGAAGACAAAAGAAACCCGAGCCTTTTGCTGAAACTGTTGCAGGGCCTGAATCAGCAGCTCTAGCCACGGTTCAGTTAGCGTTGCATGTTGGCGCACATTCACCGCGACCCAGGGCCGTGGTAACCCTTGGGTCAGGCGATCGAAGGTGGGGGACTGGCGGGGGGTCATGGCCCAAACCGGATCCGGCGCAAGGGTATGGGGAATCTGCCAGCGAGAGAGCAGCCCTGCGGAACCCAAATCTCGTACACTGACTGCCTGACAGCGTTTCAGCACATGGCGGGTCATCCAGCGATTATAGGACTTGTGGAGGGGGCCAAGGCCCTGCGCCCAAGCGATCGTTTGCAGGCCCATCAGTTGCGCCAGTTTCATCAATCCGGCATAGTACAGGGGGCTGATGGCACTGCTGGTGTCCTGCATGAGACTGCCGCCCCCCCAGATGAAATAGCGAGCCCCCTCATAGGCTTTGAGGATTTCCCCCAGCTTCCAACGATCGTAGGCTTCGACCCCGTAGCGATCGTAGGTTTGGTGGGGATCTTTGGACAGCACAACGGGGGTGATATGCTCCGGCAGCATTTGCAACAGGGACACCAGCAGGGCTTCATCGCCTGCATTGCCCATGCCGTAGTAGCCACACAGAACCGCTCGTTCTGAGGCTGGAGAGGAGGGAAGGGGGTTCGATCGTTGGTTGGAATCAGTCACAGCTTCGCCAGAATGAAAAATCGCGATGGTGAAGGAATTAGCGTACCTTATACTTCAGTACCCGTCTTTCAAAGTAATCGCCCATGAATGCCTTGTCCATTCCTACTTGGATTATTCACGTCTCTAGCGTCATTGAATGGATTGCTGCCATTTGGCTGGTGTGGCGGTATGCCGAAGTGATGGGCTACCCTGCGTGGAAAACGCTGTCCTGGGGGATGTTGCCAGCATTGATTAGTGCAATGTGTGCTTGTACTTGGCACTTTTTTGATAACTTACCGGGGTTAGGTTGGTTGGTGACCCTGCAAGCCGCAACAACAGCGATCGGCAATTGCACAATGATGGCCGCAGCTTGGTGGATTTGGCGAAACGCTAAACTGAGTCCTTAGATTAGGATCTGGCCGAATCTCGCATCATTGACTTGCCCAACTGACTTGCCCAACTGACTTGCCCAACTCTCGACCAACTGGCTTGCTCAACTTAAAGTTTTTAAAGGCACTATTTTTTTAAAGCCACTGCCAACAATCACTGCCAACAATTATTGTCCACTACCGGCTCACTGCCCACTACTGACTCCACAAATTTTCTCCCATGTCTAAGGAATCATTATTTGCGCTATCTCTCTTTCCCTATTTGGGTTTTCTGTGGTTTTTGACCCGTTCTCGCCAAACGCCCAAACTTGCATTGGCCGGCTTTTACCTCCTACTAGTCTTTGTTGCGGTTACAATTCCTGCTGGCATTTATGCAAAGGTTGCCTATGGGAAGGAATTAGCTAATGTTGATTGGCTCCATGGCAGTGCAGAATCCTTTCTCACGCTGTCCAATATTTTTGTTGTCCTAGGATTTCAACAGGCATTGCGGAAAGCGAAAACAGCTAATCCAACGGATCATTCTTGATATTCATCTCTCAAAGTTTTTTGGAAATGATTTATCACTCGCCACAATTTGGCTACAGTCATCATTCTGGCTAAAGCAATTATTCTGACTAAAGCAATTATTCTGGCTAAAGCAATCAATCCTGTCCTCAATTCAGTCTGTGACTATTTCTGAGATGTCCCACTCCGCTACTTCTCCAAAAACTTGCTACGGCTTGGCGATTCATACCAGTAGCCCCACCTTTGGCTTGGCGATCGCGTCAGTCCACGATCGGCAATCAATGCGTTGCCAGAGTTGGGATTTGGGTCGTGAGGTGTCTAGCCTACTGCACCAATATTTGGCAGATTTCCTAGCACCACAAACCTGGTCGGATTTGGCGTTTATTGCCGTTGCCAAAGGGCCAGGGGGATTTACAGGAACTCGCCTAGGGGTGGTAGCAGCCCGGACATTGGCGCAACAATTGCAGATTCCATTGTTTGGCATTTCCAGCCTAGCGGCGATCGCTGGGGCCAAGGGGGATCCTAACCAGGCGATCGCGGTTCAAATGCCCGCCCAACGGGGAGAATTACATACGGGAATTTTTCAATGGCAATATGCGCAGGCCGAACCTCACCCAAACCCGGTACTGCCCCAACAGTCATTGACGCCCGTACAACCTGAACGGGTCTACCAACCTGAAGCCTGGGACAGAACTTTACAAGCCTTGCCGATGAATTACGACCTGATTGAAGCACCAACGGCTCAAGGAGAGTATGCCGCTGTAGTCCTAGAACTGGCCCAACAGCGATGGCACCAAGGAATTCGCCCTCACTGGTCAGAAACCTTGCCCACCTACGGTCAGCATCCGGTCGATCGCTAGGTGGTTGTGATGGGCCGATCGGCAATCCTGTTCGGTAATCCCGATCGGCAGACCCTCATAACGATCGAGGCAATTTTTCTGTGATGGAGAGGTTTTGAGCTTCAACATACAAAGCCCCTTCTACGGAGAGAATCGCCTCCATGAGAGATTTCGCAAGCATTCCGTCGGGTAGGTTGCCCATGAGAATCACAACCCGCCCCCGTTGAGAAATACGCAAATTTTTCACGAGATCAATGCCAAACAGTTCCTGCAATTGCAGGACAACCCGCTTAGCAAGACCATTGTGATCGTATTGGCCATCAACCCCAATGCGTTCTGGAGGAATGGCCGTTAAGGTGAGATTTGCCGGAAGATGCAGTGTAGAAAGCGATCGACGAGCGGACTTATCAGGCTCGATCGGAGCGTTAATTATTTCTGATGATTGAGAGTTTTGCACCCATGAATTTGGAGAATTCATTAGATTTTATGGAGCGATATTATTCAGTCAACAACTCATTCGAACTTCATTAAAACTTTTCCAATATCAGCATACAATCTCCCCCAGGACAGAAGCCTAAAGTGAGTGTTATTTATTTATTTTTGTATATTTTAAAAATTATTTTTGGAAAACTTGCTAATCACCGCGACTTATCCGCAAATACACGGTATTACCAACCCAGAAGTCACCATTATCTAAAGGACAGTTCCCTCAATATTTAATTGTTGTCAACATTTTTTGGATTCTTTATCTTAATCTTCACAAATTTCACCGATCGCAGTACTCGGGCCACGAACTGTGCGATCGTTTTTCGCCCTAGCACCGACACGATAGGATTTCACTAACAGTTTTCATGACCGTTTTTCACTGCCAATTTTCACTGCCAGTTTTCACGACCGTTTTTCACTGCCAGTTTTCACAGCAGGTTTTCACAGCGAGTACCCAGAGGCTCAGGACAATCTACAACGCCTTTCTCATGTATTCTCCCCAGAGCTGAGCAGCTTGGGCACTGCTCCCTCCCGTGGGCGCGTTATCGTCATTCCCGAGCCACACCCCAGTCACTACTTTGCTGCTGGGGACGTAACCGATAAACCAGAGGTCTACGTTGTCGTTTGTAGTACCCGTTTTGCCTGCTTCGCCCCGTCCGATCGCCGCGGCCCGCCCGGTACCACTGCGCACGACCCCTTGCAGCAAACTGGTCATCGTGTCCGCCACTTCTGGAGCCACCACTTGGGTCGGGGCTTCCTGTTGGGCTTCGTAGACCACTCGGCAGGTGGCTAAATTATTGCGATCGGTGCAGTCCCCACTGTCCAAAATGCGAGTAATAGTGCGGGGTCTAGCTTTCAGTCCTTGGTTCGCTAACACTCCAAACGCGGAGGTCATTTCTAACACAGTGGTTTCACTTTGCCCAAGCACCAACCCCGGTACCGGATCGAGCTTGGAGGTAATTCCCATTTTGCGCGCAGTTTGCACCACTTGATCTAGTCCAACTTCCTGGGCAACCCGCAGCGCGATCGCATTATCCGACTTCGCCACTGCCGCAAACAAATCTTCACTGCCCCCGCCACAGCCCGCAAAACTTTGTCCATCCCAATTCAAGGGTGCACAGGAAAAGGATTGGTAGGGTTGAATGCCATTCTCTAGACCAGCAGTATAGGCAAAGATTTTAAAGGTAGAACCAGGCTGCCGTTGGGCTTGAGTAGCACGGTTAAACTGGCTTTCTTGGTAATTAGCCCCCCCCACCAAGGCCAGCACTTCTCCCGTGGCTGCATTTAGGGTGACGATCGCCCCTTGGGAATAGCCCGCTGCGGCTCCGCGATTAGCCACTGCATTGGCTAAGGATTGTTCCGCAGCCTTTTGCATTTGAGGATCCAGCGCAGTTTGAATAACAAAGTTACCCTCCTGCGCCACGTTCTCCCCCAAGAGGTCACCGAGTTCCCTTAACACTTGACTGTAGTAATAGGGAGCCATGGTATTGGCAAGGGTTTCCTTGGCCTTGGGACTGAGTTCGATGCGCGATCGTCTGGCCTTCGTGGCTTCTTCCTGACTGACCATGCCCTGTTCGGCCATGCGGGTCAGCACTCGGTTGCGATATTCCACCGCCGACTGATAATCTTTGACGGGGTTAAACGCATTGGGTGCAGGAAGAATACCCGCCAAGGTTGCCGCTTCATTCAGATCCAGATCCTTGGCTGACTTGCCAAAGTAAAATTGTGCCGCATCTTCAAAGCCATAGTTGCCAAAGCCGAGATAAACCCGACTTAGGTAAATCCGCATGAGCTCATCTTTGCTATAGGCGGTTTCCAGCTTGAGGGCAACCATGGCTTCCTTAAATTTCCGCCCGGTGGAGTCTTCGCTGCCCACATAGTCCCGCAGCAGATTCCGTGCCAGTTGCTGCGTCAGGGTACTGGCCCCTTCCCGAATGCCCCCACTTTTCACGTTCGTCACGATCGCCCGCAGCGTGCCGATCGGATCAACTCCAATGTGCCAATAGAACCGCGAGTCCTCCGAAGCCATGACCGCCCTAGGGAGATAACGCGACACCTGGGACATCGATTTGACATCCTGGTGGCTGGTGTTGGGAGGAATGGGGGTTAACGGAGTCACACCATCGCGGGCATAGACGATCGTGGGCCCCGTCACCGAGTTAGGCAAGGGATAGACCGAAAACTGTGTCCAGCTAATGGCGATCGTCCCTGCAATCAGAGCCGATACCCCAGCTAGCCCATAGAGACCGTAGCGAATGGCTCGTAGGTACCAGGCCGGGGGATCATAGTACTGCACCCGGACAGCCCCTTCCAGATCCGTAGGCCCCAGGGTAAACAGATCGTTGTGGTACAGCGTGACAGAGCGTAACCGTTTTTTGCCGCGATAAATACCATTAGTCGAATTTTCATCCCGAATCACAAACCGTTGGCGACCGGGAATGATGCCTAAAATTTTGCGAGGTTGCCGATCGCGGTTAATCGAAGCGTGCACCTGACTGACGACGGGATTGCGCACCACAATGTCGCACTGCTGGGAACTGCGGCCCATGAGATAGCGCTCGCCTAACAAAGGATAGACCTGAGCCTGGGTTTCGCCGCCCCCTTGAATCCGCAATTCTGGCACTTTGGCATTGGCTTGCAGCCGAATTTTGGAAAAGCGCACCCGCGTGGGCACAGTCTGCAACAGTTGTGTCAGACGGGTCACAGGATTTTTTTTAGGCGGTTGGGGAGAACTCATGGGCAAATGCTAGAACTGCAATAACTCTGGCCGACGGGGGCACCAGACTTTCTTCTATAAATGAGCTACAAAAATAGCAGGAACACTTCCGGTGAGGTTTCCGAGTGTCCCTGCATCATTCTAGTCAACCGATCGCGTGGCAACACGACGATCGTTCAGGATTTCCGTAAATGTTTGCAATCCTAGGTCTGCTTTGTTGCAATCCTAGGCCGGTTTTGGGTGTGCCTTGAAATTAACCTCTTGAAATTAACCTAAGGTATGGCTCAAAAAGATGGGTAATAAGATGGCCGCTCCTTTGGGTAAGGAAATCAGGCCGACGGTAATCAAGATCTTGCGCAGAATGGAATACACGATCGTCAGCGCGATGGAACCCAGGATGGCGCTGATAATGCCATTGCGAAGACGGAAGCCTTCGATAAGCCATGCGGCTAAGCCAAAAATGATGATGTTAATGATCAGGGAAACTGGCGAGAAGATAATGGTGAAGTTCAAAAGATTTTCTAAGGGCTGAGACAGCGCATTGAGAATTCCGAACACCACAGCGGCGGCCAATGCTTTTTCCGGGCTATCGATCTCAACCCCGATCGGCAATTTTGAAATGAGGTAGAAGCTGATCGCCATAACAACGATCGTGACCAAAATTGTAATCAGCCAACCCATATACTGAGTCTCCTAACAGGTAAATGTCTTGAAAACTGGAATATTCTTAGAATCAAGGCATTTGCCGCCAAGTCGATTTTTTTTCCAGTTAAATTCAGGATTTACCCCGTTTCCCCAGAGAAAAAGGCCAAAAGTCAACAGTTTTACTTCATAAACCTCAATCCCAATCAACCTCAATCCCAGCAGTTGCTCATACAAACAGTTGCTCGTACAAACAGTTGCTCGTACAAACAGTTGCTCGTACAAACAGTTGCTCATCTAAATCAACTGCTCATCTAAATCAATTGCTAGCCGGGGGTGGGGCTCCATTGGAGGGACTGACTGGGGATCCGATCGCCGGTGAATTAGGCACTGCACCAGGTAAACCCGTATTGGGATCGATCGGAGTTGTGGAACTATTAGGAAACAGTAAACTGCCGGGTTGTCCAGTCGGCTGCATTCCAGGCTGAACACCGGGCTGCATTCCAGGTTGCACACCCGGTTGAATACCGGGCTGGATACCGGGCTGGATACCAGGTTGCATTCCAGGCTGAGCCCCCGGTTGCAGCAGCGGATCCGTCATACCACCGGGAAAGGGAGTAATCGAAGGAAAGGGCGTCGGGTTGGTTAAGCCAGGGGTTACGGAGGGAGCTGTGATGGGGGTTGTTGTCGCTAGGGCCACCCGATCGCCCCCCACAGCCCGCAACGTATCCAACACTTGGATCACATTGTCGTAAAAAGCGTTGGGGGAGGCATTTAGCACTAGGACACCATTGGGATTTTTCTCCCGATAGGTTTTCAGCATTTGCTCTAGTTGAGAGCGATCGATCTGCGTCTTATCCACATAGAGAACGCCATCTTGGGTCAACGTGACCACTAACTTCTCTAAGGGCTGAACCGTGCTGGTTTTCGATTGGGGCAGATTGAGATTAATCCCCTGGGGCCGCTGGAATTGCAGAACTGCCAGGATAAAAAACGTGAGAATGCAAAAAATCACGTCAATTAACGGCAGAATCTGAACCTGGGCCTCATCGGTGGGGGAATCTAGGTTGATTTTCATCGTGGACTATCCCTCTAGGCTGGAAATCTCATTCGTCAAATCTTCAGGCAGGACGATCGGGGCTACGGTTTCTCCCCGAGTCATCTCGATCGTAGCCGTTGGATCCCCTTGCCGCTCATACTGCCATTTTTGCCGATAGAGCAGTTCCAGCTCATTCCCCGATCGGCGAAACACTTTGGCTTGGTTAAAGATCAACCCTTGAAAAATGCGATAAAACCCCAAGGCCACCAGCGCCACAATTAGCCCTGTTGCCGTACTAATCAACGATGCCCCAATCCCGCCGACCGCATCCTTAGAGGCTTCCGTTCCCAAGGCTGTCACCGTGATGGAGTACAGCGTTTGAATCAATCCCAAAACCGTTCCCAGCAAACCGAGCAACGGAGCCATGGCAATCACAGCTTCTAGAACCTTATTCCCCCGTTGCATCCCAGCAATTTCTTCATCAGCGGCGGATTCCAGGGCCAAGCGAAACAGATCTGGATCCGGAGCTTGCAATCTCAGGGCAGCGTAGAGAAAACGCCCGATCGGTTGGTCGTAGGCTTGGCGCGCAATTTCACTGGCGAGCATCCAATCGCGACGGGAAGCATCCAAAATTCGGTTAACGACTTCCCGCTCCTGTTTCAGAACCGTAAACCAAAAGCGAATCCGCTCAAAAATTGCGGTTACAGCCAAAACAGACAATAGCAACAAGGGAATCATGGTTGGGCCGCCCTTGTTGAAAATATCGACTAAGTTCATCGTCGTTTCTCCCCCACCGTTTTTGCCACCGATGTTTCTACTACCGAAGGGTTGTATCACCGATAAGTTGTATCACCGATAATATTTGCCACCGCTTTTGTCTAGAGCATTTTACCGACTGAAATTGCCGATCGTGCATTGAATTCATGCCCCAAGTTCCCCACAGGTATCCATTTCCTCCCCGGTTCTCCACGGGAGGTCAGCCCTAGAGTTCAACCTCCTATAGTCAAACCCCAGTCAAACCCCAGTCAAACCAGAGTTAAATCAGAGTTACCCCTCCTAGGTTAAATACTCTAGGTTAAATCCCCTAGCTCAACCCCCTAGGGAGACAGTCGAGCTTTGCCCCAGCGGTTTTTGTGGTACCACTCCGCGATCGCGGGAACCCAAGCTTCAAAATGCGGCCAGATCAACTCACAAAGTTGAATAATCTCCAATTGCGCATCATTTTTTGCCCGCAAGTCCAAAAAGTGCATCAAACTCCGGCAGTTAAAACTCACCACAAAATGCTGCCGAATTGCATAGGGGATCAAGTCCCGCGCGTGCTCCTCAGCATAGCCTTCAACCCGAATTTTGTGGGCGTAGTGTTGAGCGAGTTTTTCGCACCAGTCCCGATCGGTCTGGCGAGCCGTAGCTGTGTACTCATACTTCGCACCCTGGCGATCGGTATAAAACCCCACGGGCCGGAGATAAAACACTTCTTCCAGCTCCCGCTTACCATCCACCACATCCAGAATTCTCTGCCCGGTGTATCGACCGGACTGCACATCAAAACTGACAGAAACACGGTGGGTTCTCGCCTGCTGCATCACACTGTGGGGAAACCAACCACAATTCAGCACGATTTGGGGATGCTCGATCGGCCCAAAGTGCCCCCGGTTTCCCGCCAGCAGATTACGAATGACGACCTCCCCAGCTTTGGGTTCATCGGGGAAGCGATCGCGCTCATCCCAGACAAAGCCTTCAGCATAGTCTTGGTGCATGGCCGCATAAATGGTCTGTTGGGGATTCGGGGTTTGGGAGAGAACTTCGACTTTAAAGTAAGGATCCATAGAAACCATTGGGAGGGAAACTGGGCACTGCCATCAGAATCAAGGAACGTTTTATACTGGAGTGAGCGCCCCAAAGCTTAATAGCATAGATCAAACCTTCTGCCAGTGATGTACAAAAAAAATTTTGATTTGACTGCCCCAAGATAGCCTTGATCGATTAAGCTAACGGTGTCAGACTTCAGACCCCTGTAACATCATTTGTTAAACCTGTTAAACCCAACCTGTTAAACCACTGTGTATAAACGGATTGCGCTTCTCTTTACTATCCTGTTGTTGAACTCCGGCATTGCAAGGCGTCCTGCGATCGCTTACCTGGTTCCCCATTTGCCCCATCTCGACGATCGGCAGTTGGAACGTGAGGGCAATGACCTGTTAGGAGAATCGAT
This sequence comes from Alkalinema sp. FACHB-956, assembly GCF_014697025.1. NCBI lineage: Bacteria > Bacillati > Cyanobacteriota > Cyanophyceae > Leptolyngbyales > Leptolyngbyaceae > Alkalinema > Alkalinema sp. FACHB-956. The sequence continues at coordinate 132,981 of NZ_JACJRC010000003.1, forward strand.
TCAACTGGCACAGTTGCAACAGTTTGACCTTGCCATTACCCGTGCAAAGTTGGCAACCCAACTGATTCCCAAGAATCCGGATGTGTGGTCGGTGTTGGGGGGGCTATATCTAGCTGATAACAAAACTGATCTAAGTATTGCTGCCCTACAAAAGGCCAAGGCCCTAGAACCGAAGGAATCTGCAATTTGGTTCCGCTTGGGCAATGCCTATTTCCAGAAAAAAGATTATCCCAAGGCGATCGAGTCCCTGCAATCGGGCTTAGCGCTCAAACCCAATGTTCCCGGTGCGTTGTTTGACCTGGGAAATGCTTATTTGATGTCCGGGAAAAAGAACGAGGCGATCGCAACCTACGAAAAAGCCTACGCCCAGGATAAAAAATTTTGGTACCCCCTGAACAATATTGGGTTGATCAAGTACGAGATCGGAGACGTTAAGGAAGCGATTCGACTCTGGAAGCTGTCCGTTGCCGCTGCAACAGATAGTACTGGGGCAGAGCCAAAACTGGCCTTAGCCGTAGCAACCTATCAGACAGGCGACCAAGATCAAGGACTGAAACTGGGTGAAGCCGCTGTGAAGCTAGATAGCCGTTACAGTGATATCAAATTTTTAAAGGAAAACCTGTGGGGCGATCGGCTGATTGCTGCGACCCAAGAATTTCTGGAACTTCCTAGAATTAAAGCCGCGATCTCCCAGTCCAAATCTACCGAATCGGAGGGACGTTCTCCTCGCTAAGTTGCTCGCCACAAGTCTAGTGATCCTCGCTAGCCATCTTTTAAAGTTCTACAAGGTCTACTGATTTAACCCGCGTTCCTGGGAAATTCGTAGCAGCATCGCGCAAACTTCATAGCGAGTTAGTCATGGGTGGACGGGGCACATTGGTGTTCAAACGGCGGCAACTGCAACGGCAGACGGCCAAACGGAGAAAACTCAGTTTCCCTTGGTGGGTGTTGCTGTTCTTGCCTATTTTCGTGGGCTTGGGCTATCGCCAAGCAAGAATGTGGTTTACCCAACCCCAGGCGGTACTGGTATTAGGAGGCGAGCCAAGCCGCGAACAATTTGCAGCAAAATTTGCCCAAAAACATCCTCAACTCCCCATTTGGATTTCTTCCGGTGCGCCCCAGGAATACGCGGAATGGGTGTTTAATGATGCCGGTGTCAGCTTCGATCGGGTTCATCTGGACTACCGTGCCGTGGATACTTTGACAAACTTCACCACCCTGGCCGACGAACTGCAAGCGCGAGGAATTCGTAATATTTATCTCGTGACCTCCGACTACCACATGCGTCGTGCCAGCCTGATTGGCGAAATTGTTCTGGGCAGTCGAGGCATTATTTTCCATCCAGTCAAAATTGAATCGGTTCCCCCTACCCCAGAGGAACCGATGGCAAAAACAATTCGAGATGGCGGTCGGGCTTTATTGTGGATCACCACTGGCTACACAGGAGCCGATCTCAAGTCAGCTCAAAAGTAGACAAACTCACAGTAAAGAGTTGTCAAACTCACAGGGAGTAGTTAAACTCACAAGCGCCAAACATAGACCGATCGGTAGCACGCTGCTATGGCGCATTGAACAGTGCATTAATACAGTTCATTAATACCCAGGCACTTACTGCGAGTCGGGTTTGCTGGCAAGGCTAAAGGAGCGGAAATGCTGAGCTTGCTGTTCAATCCGGGTCGCAATGCGATCGCAGACCAGATTACACAGCTCGAAAATCAGCTCATCCGCCACACTGTAGTATGCTAAAGTCCCTTGACTGCGGCGAGTCAAAATTCCCGCTTGCAACATGACTTTCAGGTGCTTAGAGACATTGGCCTGACTGGTTTCCGTCGCCTCCACCAAGTCCTGCACACACTTCTCACCATCACGCAATAAATTCAAAATGCGCAACCGCATCGGTTCGCCTAACACACTAAAGTAGTCGGCGACCTGTTGAACAACTTCCTGGGGCACGGATGCTACTGGTTCCATATAGGCTGCAAGAAAACCAAATAACGAAGTAGCAATGATCCCCACATCTTATGCTGATATTTCGTCGTATAGCAATAGAGTTATCAAAGTCAATAAAACCACCAGAGACACCGTTGCCTTGTCCCTGGTGTCCTACAGGGTTCGCTGGCCTAAGCAGGATTAACCCGCATCAGCACTTGACCAAACTCAACGGGCTGGGCATTTTGCACCAAAATTTCGACCACTTCCCCTGAAATCTCAGCTTCGATTTCATTCATCAGCTTCATTGCTTCAATGATGCAGACGGTTTGGCCAGAACGCACCCGATCGCCCACTTCGACAAAGGGATGTTCATCGGGGCCAGGGGCGCGATAGAAGGTACCAACCATGGGTGACTTAATCTCAACCCACCGTTGGTCTGCTGTATGGGGAGGCGCAGCGGGGGCAGTTGGAGGAGCAGCAACGGGAATGGCCGCAGTCTCAGCAATCACGGGCTGCTGTAAAACTGGAACCTCAACCCGTGCGACAGGAATGGCTTCGGCTGTTGTGCCCCGCCGCACGGTGAGTTCAAACTCCTCACTCTTTAACGTCAACTCCGCGATGTCCGTTTGATTTAAAGCTAGGAGTAAATCACGAAGTTCGTTGAAGTTCAGTGCCACGGCTTAATCTTGCTCCCTCAAATAAATGCCCCAATAACTCCCGATCGGGAAGCTATGAGTCCTGAATTGTAATGATGGTGGTGTGATTACAGTGATTCTAGGAAATGAGATTTCGCTTAGTTCTCACGACCCAGATACTTGTCATCGCGGGTATCAACACGAATCTTTTCACCCACTGAGATAAACAAAGGTACCATCACCGTTGCTCCGGTTTCGACTTTAGCCGGTTTGGTTCCACCCGTTGCAGTATCCCCTTTAACACCAGGATCGGCTTCAATCACTTCTAGAACAACGGAGTTGGGCAGTTCCACTTCCATGACTTTGTCGCCCCATTTGACGACATCCACTTCCATGCCTTCTTTCAGATATTTCACCCGATCGCCGATTTGCGCCGCTGTCAGCCGACCTTCGTCGTAGGTCTCCATGTCCATAAAGACGTACTCATCACCGTCCTTATAGGTGTGCTGCATGGTGCTTTTTTCCAGTGTGGCCTGCGGCACCGTTTCCCCAGCTCGGAAGGTTCGTTCAACCACCCCTCCCGTTTGAACGTTCTTCAATTTAGTTCGAACAAAAGCGGCACCTTTACCGGGCTTCACATGGAGAAACTCAACGACACGCCAAACCGCACCATCAAGCTCAATGCTGACACCAGGGCGAAAATCATTACTGGAGATCATGGGTCACTAAAATACATTCGGCAAAACATTCGGCAACTTATTGTACCGTTGCGCGTGACGTTCTGTTCGTGACTTTTCTGAGGCGTTTCTAGATGACTAGGGCGATCGACCCACTCAACGCCAGCGCTGTTGATTCTTTTTCCATCGCTTCAATATTTGCTCGGCCTGAGGGCTCCCTGACTGTGGCACAATCATCACAAGGATTGAAATCGTGCGATCGATGGGATAACTATGTCTTTTTGGAATCGGTTGAAGCGCCAGCTACTCGTTCTGGCACTGGCTTGCTTGGCCTGGAGTTATTGGATGCCCAGCACCCAAGCATTGCCCCAAGGGAATGCTATTACGGATCCAAAAGCGTTACTGCGCTATGCACTCCCCATTGAAAATCCTGAGGTTCGGAAGCTCCAAGCCGCGATCGAAGATATTTCCCAGCAATTGCGAGCCAATCGACGATGGGGCGCAGTGGTAGCGGATCTCAACCGTGCTGAGCGAGTTGTGGCAGATAAGCAGGCCGCCTTGCTCGGCAGTATCCCCGACGATCGCAAGCCCCAAGCGGAAGCACTGCTGGGAGACATTCAGGCAGAGATTGGCCAGATGCAAGCGGGTCTAGAAGCCAAAAATCGTCAGGCTACGTTGGATCAGCGGGCCGCCCTCCTGGATAGGATTGGTAGCTTTGAGGAATTGATGGTGCAGGGCTATCCCTATGAGGTGCCTGAAGAATACAGCAATTTACCTCAATTAAAGGGACGGGCCACGGTGGATATTCAAACCACCCAAGGAACGGTGACAGCAGTGCTGGATGGCTACAGTGCGCCGGTGACTGCGGGCAATTTTGTGGATTTGGTGCAGCGCGGATTTTATAACAATCTCCCCTTCACCCGATCGGAAGATTTCTATATCCTGCAAGTTGGCGATCCCGAAGGCCCCGAAGTCGGCTTTGTGGATCCGAAGACGAAGAAATATCGGGCCATTCCCCTAGAAGTTCTGGCTAAAGGGGATAAAGAACCCACCTACGGTATCACTTTAGAAGACGCGGGTCGCCCCTTGGATCAGCCCGTGCTACCCTTTTCAGCCTACGGTGCCATGGCCTTAGCCCGATCGGATGAAGATCCCAACGGCGGCTCTTCCCAATTCTTCTTCTTCCTCTTTGAACCAGAACTGACACCAGCAGGCATTAACTTACTGGATGGCCGATATGCCATCTTTGGCTATGTGGTGGAAGGCAATGATATTCTGCGCACCTTAAAAGCGGGAACCGATAAAATCATCTCCGCCAAGGTGGTCAGCGGCGCAGAAAATTTGGTTCAACCTAAAGCCTAGCGCCTTGAGCAATCTAGAGCCTCTATCACTCTAGAGCCTTGGTCAATATTTCGATTGGTTATTTCTCAAGTAGGCTGGATAAGCAGGTCTTATCCAGTTTTTTTTATGGGTAGCAGCAATCGTCGTGAAACCACGATCGCCCATCCTGAGGCGATCGATACAAGATTAATCTGTGATCTGGGTGAGCAAGGCTTGCTCCAACTGATCCAGCAATTCTGTCCGATCGGGGTAGTCGGGGATGATGCAGCCGTGATCCCCCGCCCCAAGCAGGATGCCCTCGTCATGACAACGGATGTGTTGGTCGATGGGGTGCATTTTAGCGATCGCACCACACCGCCCCATAGTGTTGGCTGGCGCGCGGTGGCCGCAAACCTGTCCGATTTAGCTGCCATGGGGGCAAAACCGATCGGTTTAACCGTGGGATTGGGATTACCGCCAAACACGCCGGTTGCTTGGGTAAACGACCTCTATCAAGGCATGGCAGATTGCTTGCAAACCTTTGGGGGAGCTATTTTGGGAGGGGACTTGGTTCGATCGCCTGTGCGAACCGTTTCAATTACCGCGTTGGGTGAAGTGGAGCAAGCCCATGCAATCCAACGATCGCAGGCGAAGCCCGGAGACGTGATCGTCCTGACGGGTTACCATGGCCTATCTCGGGCTGGATTGGAGGTGTTATTGGATGACAACAGCGCAGAGTCAGGGATCAGCGCTTCCGATGGGTACGAACTTTCTGAAGGCGATCGGCAAACCTTGATTCGAGCCCACCAATATCCCAGGCCACAATTAACCATTGGACGACAAGCAGCACAGTTCGATCGGGTGGCCGGCATGGACTCCAGTGATGGACTCGCGGATGCGATCGTGCAAATTTGTCGGGCCAGTGGTGTGGGAGCCCAGATTCATGATCTACCGATCCATCCTATTTTACAAACCCATCCCAAAAGCATTGATTGGACACTCTACGGAGGAGAAGACTTTGAATTAGTTCTTTGTCTCCCCCCGGAGGATGCAGCACAACTGCTCAAACCATTGTCTACGCCTGTTCAGGTGATTGGCCAAATCACTGCTGATCCGACCATACAGCTTCTGGCAGCTACAGGCCAAAGGATATCGATCGATCTAGATGCAGGCGACCTAGCAGCAGGATTTCAACATTTCAGCCCCCTGCCCAATCACCGTGATGCAGGATAGTCATCCACTGCACATCAATCACTGGGCATCAATCACTGGGCATCAATCCACTACACAACCCGCAGCATTGGCACACTCGATGCCAAAACATTCATCACTAAAATATTCAATACCAAAACACTCAACACCAAAACAGCAAGCATCGCAATCGCAAATGTCGCAATAGTAAATATTCATACAGTCGATATAACAGCAGTAAATACCAAAATCATAAATAAAGTAAATAAATAAAGGTGGATTCGGTAAGAACCCACCTTCTGTCAAATTCTCTTACTAAAATCCTGTTGTAACAAACAGTGATTTCTCAGAGCTTTTTCTAGTTTTCAAATGGCTCGGAGTGACTTACTTCCACTTGGTCGCAACGACTTCTGCTAAGTCAACCACCCGTTGGCTGTAGCCCCACTCATTGTCATACCAAGCAACAACTTTAATCATGTCGCCGCCCATGACCAGGGTCAGAGCAGAGTCAACGATCGAAGACTCATCGGTTCCAGCGTGGTCAGAAGACACCAGAGGCTCATCGCAATATTTGATGATGCCCTTCATCGCGCCTTCAGAAGCTGCTTTCAGCACGCTGTTCACTTCTTCTGCGATCGTGCTCTTTTCAATTTGAGCCACCAAGTCCACAACAGATACGTTGGGGGTAGGAACCCGCAGTGCAATCCCGTTGAGCTTCCCTGCCATTGCCGGATAGACCAAAGCAACAGCCTTAGCTGCCCCAGTCGAGGTGGGAACAATGTTGATTGCTGCAGCCCTTGCCCGACGCAGGTCCCGGTGGCTAGCATCCAGGATCCGCTGATCGCCGGTGTAGCTATGGGTAGTCGTCATGGTGCCTTTCACAATACCGAAGTTCTCATGCAGCACTTTGACGATCGGAGCCAAGCAGTTGGTGGTGCAGCTTGCGTTACTGATGACTTGGCAACGATCGTGATCATAATCACTTTCGTTTACACCCACCACAAAGGTGCCATCATCATTTTTACCAGGCGCGGTAATCAGAACCTTCTTCGCACCCGCTTTGACGTGCTTCAGGGCACCTTCTTTGCTGGTGAACACCCCAGTGGACTCGATCACCAAATCTACTTCCCAATCCTTCCAGGGCAAGTTTTCAGGATTGCGATCGGAGTAGCACTTGATCACATTGCCATTTACGGTAATGGTGCTGTCATCAGCGCTGACTTCACCATTGAACCGGCCCAACATGGAGTCATATTTAATCAAGTGGGCGTTCGTCCGGGGATCGGAGGTATCGTTTAGACCGACGATTTGAAAGTTGCTACTTTGCCGACCTGCCCAGCACCGTAAAAAGTTACGTCCAATGCGTCCAAAGCCGTTGATCGCGACTCTAATCACAGCGTCTTGCCCTCTGTTAGTAAATACCTATTGACGGAATCAATCATATCCTAAAAGGCTGACCGATTCGTAGCGAGTCTGAGGGATTTCCTGCCTGCCCAAATCAGGGGTCACTTTTCGCCCAATTCCTTGAATAGACGTACTTAGGCGACCTGAAGAAAAGATAGAAACGATGAGGAATTAGAATTTTGGTAGATTAATAGTCACTATGAATCAGTATTTAAGGATTAGGAATACTTATTTTGATAGCAATCCTCAGTTTTAATAGCAATTTCAGGTCTTCTCAAGGCGCAAGGCGGGGCTAGAAGAACCGCACAAGAGACCGGATACTTGCAATGCCCCTATGCAATGACTCTTGCAATAACGAATGCTCTTGCAATAACGAATGACTGCACTCGCAACTGCACCCTGTATACTGCACTCCCCGATTTTGTACTAGAGCCCTTGGCAAGGGTGACTGATAGGAAACAGGAGATAGGAAACAGGAGACCCTAAATTGTGCTAGATATTGCGAGACGATCGAGGGGGCGAGACGATCGATTACAGGGCCTGAATCCCCCTACCAAGAAGCAGTTTCGTCCAGTTAGAGAGCTAAGATACCCAGGGGCTTGCCCAATCTCTTAGATCCCAGATTCAGACTGGATTAGGTTATGAGAACAAATTGATCAAAGTCGATATTTAGGTCGATATCAGATAGATATCGGATCACAGTTTTGTACTTATTTCTGTACTGACTTGTACTGATTAATGGATGGATCGCAGGTAGATCAATTAAGAAGCGTTATCCTTCGATCGTCAATTCAACAGCCTTTAACTTTTAGAGAAAAAATTCTCAAAATGCCTTTTATGGAATTGAGCGTATCAATCAATACTTTGCTCAAATCAGAAAGAACGCTTAAAATTCCTTGTCAAGTCTTCAAAGATTAATAAGGACTATCTAGCTAAATGAAGCGAATTTGATCCCATAAATCTCTATCCAAGGTGTATGGAGATTGTGTGTTCCGAAAAAGCAATTCTTGCTATGATAGCGCGTGTTATTCGGTGTGGTGTTCGGTGTGAGGAGCTAAAATGCTGAATTCGATCGATTTCAGCGGAAGACCGTTTCATTTCATCGGAATTGGCGGAATTGGGATGTCGGCAATCGCCCACATTCTTGTCCACCGCAAGCTGCCAGTTTCCGGATCTGACCTTCGGTTGACCCATATTACGGAGCGTCTCCGGGCAGAAGGGGCTCATATTTTTTTAGAACAAAGTGCTGCGAATCTGGAATTTTTCCGATCGCGGCAGCCCGCTGCCGTTGGAGGAGTGACTGGGATTGCAGAGGAAACTGGAGCGGATGCAATGCCGCCGAAACTCCTGCCACAGGTTGTTTGCTCAACTGCGATCCACCCAGAGAATCCAGAGTATCAAGCAGCACGAGCCTTAGGATGTCCTATCCTACATCGTTCTGACGTTCTAGCCGGTTTGATGCAGCAGTACCAGGGGATCGCAGTGGCGGGAACCCATGGTAAAACGACGACTAGTAGCTTACTGGGCTACCTTCTTCTTGAGACAGGAATGGATCCGACGATCGTTGTCGGTGGAGAAGTTCTGGCCTGGGATGGCAATGCCAGAGCAGGGAAAAGCGATTATCTCGTGGCTGAAGCGGACGAATCTGATGGTTCCTTGGTCAAGTTTAACGCGCAGATTGGCATCATCACCAATATTGAATTGGATCATCCCGATCACTACAGCGACTTAGAAGAAGTTGTAGAAACGTTCCAAACCTTTGCAAGCCACTGCAAAACACTAGTCGGTTCGATCGATTGTCCAACGGTGCTGGATCGAATTCAGCCCACCATTACCTATAGCTTGGATCCTCAAAAAGGAGCCACCTACAGCGTCCAAAATGTCCTGTATGACGCCGATGGCACAGTGGCCCAAGTCTATGAAAGGGGAGAATACCTTGGGGATCTGAAATTAAAGATCCTAGGAACCCATAACTTGAGTAATGCCCTAGCTGCGTTGGCGGTGGGGCGTTTCTTAGGTTTGGACTTTGCTGCGATCGCGACCGCCCTCTCTACCTTTGAAGGCGCACGTCGTCGCTTTGAACTCCGGGGTGAAGCCAACCAAATCCGGTTTATCGATGACTATGCTCACCATCCCAGCGAAATTCAAGTCACACTGGCAGCCGCTCGGTTACAGGTCAGTGCGGCGGGCGCGTACCGTCGGCTAGTGGCGGTTTTCCAGCCCCATCGTTATAGCCGAATGCTGACTTTTTTGCCGGAATTTTCCCAATCCTTTGTGGATGCAGATGTAGTCATCATTAGCGATATTTACAGTGCAGGTGAAGCAAATCCCGGTAACATGACAGGTCAGCATTTAGCGGATCGGATTGCCGAAAATCATGCTGGAACCGTGCACTACCAGCCTTCTCTCCCCCAGATCAGCGAATTTCTGAATCACAACCTCCAACCGGGTGATCTCGTGATCTTTTTAGGTGCTGGAAACCTAAATCAGATTATTCCTGATGCGATCGCATACCAGCGGGAGCAGGCCGAAAAAATTTCGCATATTTGATGGGTGTCATTTTCTATCCAACGCGAGGGAATTATTCTATTCGAAGTTTGGATGGAGACTCTAGGGATTTGTCCAGCAGCTTCAATTCATCTCAAACTTGGACAGCCGATCATTCGTTTTCCTACTAGGATGTCAGCAACGGTAATACTATGACGCTTTCTCGGAACCCCCTGCCCACGGTTGATGAGCTGGGAGCACCTGCTAGTCTCCGTTATTCTTCCTCTCTCAGTTCAATCCTGCTTGACAAGACCGTGAGTTTCCCTGGTACAGACTGTTTGATTAAGTCTAATGTTCCACTTTCAACCCTGACATCCTTTCAAGTCGGTGGCCCTGCGGAGTGGTACGTTGCCCCCCAGACGGTGCAAGAGTTACAAATGAGTCTGGCTTGGGCGGTTGAGCGGGAAATTCCCATTACCTTATTAGGAGCAGGATCCAATCTTTTGATCAGCGATCGAGGTCTACCGGGGTTGGTGGTGGGAACCCGCTACCTCAAGCAAATGATCTTTGATGAGGAAACCGGCCAATTGACCGTAGGAGCCGGAACAATGTTACCCCTGCTTGCCCAACGGGTCGCTAAGCGCGGCTGGCGAGGACTGGAGTGGGCTGTTGGCATTCCCGGCACAGTGGGCGGATCGGTAGTGATGAATGCAGGAGCCCATGGGGGTTGTATTTCTGACATTCTAGTAGAAGTCCAAGTGCTCAATATGGACGGAACCTGTGAAGTGCTGACAGCCGATCAGTTAGCCTATCGTTATCGGACGTCGAATTTGCAAGGCGGGGGACGGCTCGTAACCCAAGCGACATTCCAAATGCAGCCCGGATTTGATCCAATCGAAGTACGGCGAGATACCGATTATCATCTTAACCAACGGCACAGCACCCAGCCCTACGATCGGCCCAGTTGTGGCAGTGTATTTCGCAATCCTGGGGAATACAAAGCCGGTTGGTTAATTGAGCAGGCAGGGCTGAAAGGCTATCAGATTGGGGGCGCTAAGGTGGCTGAACGCCATGCAAACTTTATCCTGAACTGCGGAGAAGCAACCGCGACGGATATTTTTAGATTGATCCACCATGTACAACGCCGCGTTGAACAGCAATGGTCTTTACACTTGGAACCGGAAGTCCGGATTTTAGGGGATTTCCAAGCAGCCTAACGGCACAGGGTTAGCTGACTCTGAGTAGGAATGTCCTCCAGTTGCGGGAACAGGCCGTGATCCAGCTCTGGAAGGACAGTTTTCTTTTTTGGGGTCCGTTTGAGTCTGGCCTTGGGATTCTGGGCTTTGAGATTCTGGATATAGGGATCTGGGTACAGGGATTCTGAGTATAGGGATCTGGGCGTTGAGATTTGGAATAGTCTCAGGCTTCCTCCTGCACAATTTCCGATCGATGGCATAATGGAGGCTGCTCAACTCGTACCTGCGTGAGAATTTATGGGACAAGGACAGGGATTTGGTGGCTTCGGTCTCGGTAAGATGAAGGAACTGACTGAAGCAATTAAGAAAGCTCAGCAAGTTCAAGAAGGTGCAAAACAACTCCAGGAAGATCTGGAGAAAATGGAAATTGAAGGGATTGCTCAAGGGGGCCTGGTTAAGGTTTACATGAGTGGAAACCAAGAACCGCGCCGAGTTGAAATTTCACCGGAAGCCATGAATGAGGGCGCTGACATGCTCTCGGATCTTGTGATGGCAGCCATGAAAGATGCCTACGAAAAGTCCACGGCAACGATGCGTGAACGGATGGAAGAACTGACGGGTGGTTTGAATCTACCGGGGTTCGGTTGATCTCGACCGTGTGATCCATCCACCAGACTTGGCTTATAAGCTTCATAAAGGCGTGTCTATGGCACGTCTTTACTATTAAATAGCTCGATTAATAGCTCGATAACTTGAAAGGGGATGATTCTCGCCATGGCTGCTTCCTATCGCTTGCTGTTTGTCTGCTTGGGCAATATTTGCCGATCGCCCTCTGCGGAAAATATTATGAATTACCTGATTGACCAGCGAGGTTTGGGTGATCTCATTGAATGCGACTCAGCAGGAACGTCCAGCTACCATGTGGGCAGTCCCCCCGATCGGCGGATGAATGTGGCTGCGCAGCGGCAGCTTGGAATTCAACTCAAAGGGCGAGCCAGACAATTTCAACCCTACGATTTTGATGAATTTGACTTGATTCTGGCAATGGATCAGGACAATTACGAAAATCTCTATTACTTAGACCGACAAGGTCAGTATCGCGATAAGTTGCGCTTGATGTGCGAATTTTGTACCCAGCACGACCTGAAGGAGGTACCCGATCCCTACTACGGGGGAGAGGCTGGATTTAATTTTGTCATTGACTTGCTCATGGATGCTTGTTCTGGACTCTTAGATCACCTGAAAGCCTCGGGAAAAATTTGACCACTGCCACGAAATTTAAGCGACTCGCGTTCAGCTGCCCGCGCAGCCACGGAAGAGTTCAAGCTAGATCAACGAACAGCTAGATCAACGAACAGCTAGATCAACAAACAGCTAGATCAACAAACAGCTAGATAACTAAATGGTGCTCAACGGCGTAGCGCACTAATTCAGCTCGGTTGCCTGTACCTGTTTTACGCAGGAGGCTACTGACATGTTTTTCGATCGTACGGGGGCTCAGGTGAAGTTGCTCACCGATTTGGATATTCGATAAGCCCTTGCTCAATAACTTCAGGACATCCTGCTCCCGCTGACTGAATTCCAAATGATTCGATAGATCCACTGAGAACGTCCGCGGTGGGTTGAGATTGTTCATCGAGGAAAACGCCTGTTGGGGTGGGGCATCCCCATTCCCTCCCGCTAGGTTGCCAGATTCCCGGCTTAATTTCCAGTCCATGAGGATCTGCGCCCGATCTAGCAAGTTGCGAATGACAGCACTTAATTCAGTGAATTCAAACGGCTTTTGCAAATAGACATCACAGCCCAATTGGTACCCCAGCACTCGATGGGGCACATCTGCTTTGCCCGTGAGGAAGATAATCGGCAGCAACCGCATATCCAGCGATCGGCGCACCTGTCGCACCAGCTCGTAGCCATCCATCTGCGGCATGGCGATATCAGTAATGATCAAGTGAGGATGATGGGCTTGAGCAAGGGCGAGCGCATCCTTACCATTGTCCGCACTGAATACAATATAGCCCTGTGACTCTAGGTAATCGCTTACCGAGAGTCTTGTCCCAGGGTCATCTTCTGCAACCAAAATTGTCAAAGGCATGGGCGGGCATCAGTAAAGCCTAATCCCAGAATAAACCTTTCAGAGAATCTAGCATGGGAGAATTCACAGTTTGTGTCGCAATTTAGCGTAACTCTGTGACAAGTCAGTTCAGAGCAATCTAAATTTACAAAAGGAATGCCCTACCAATCTGCGATCGGCCAATGACTGGATCAGACAAGGCAATTCAATAAGGCCGTGAAATAAGGCCATGAAATAAGGCCGTGAAATAAAGCAGTGAATGAGATAGAAGAACTTCTACAAACAGACCACGACCTAGGAGATTTCAGGCAATTTCAGGCAATTTCAGGCAATTTGTCGGCATTGCAGGTCTTGCAGCTGGCGATGGGCCGAATTTAAATCATAGGGAAAGGGTCGCCGTAGAGGCACATAGTCCCGATCGTAGGGAGCACTATGCCGCAGCACGGCATTGACTAGGACGCAGGGGTCTTGACTGGGGTTAATGGCCCCATGGGGAACACCTGGAGGAATGGTCACCACAACCGGATGGGTCTCGCTGAGCGGGATGTATTGATAGCGACGATTCTGGAGAACCACGAGGACAAAACTGCCCCGTACCACTAAAAGTTGATCGGTTTGCGATCGGTGGACAAACAAATCATCGATCGCGCCTGCCGCGACACTCACAAGCATGGTTTCATGACTCGACTGGGGGGTATAAAACTCAGCCATTCCGCCTTTAATCGAATCTAGAGTTCGGATTTCTACCCGTTTTGTGAGTCCCATAACACCTTCCTAAGCAGAGAGAATAGCAATTAGCTTCATTGAGGATCCAATTAGCTTCTACTATAGCGATCCAAAATATTAAAGAATGTGTCATTTAGAACAAAAGCGCCGTTTTATGGTACGAAATATCTTCTTGGTAGGTTGCATCTTGGTATAAACGTTTGGCAAATTGATGCAAGCAGGGGATGCGACCAGATGTTCAACCAACCGCTTGACCAGATATTTGACCAGATCTTTGGCCAGATATTCGACCCATCGTTCAACTAATCATTTGCCACCTGCGATCGCATTTCATCGCATTTCATCGCATTTCATTGGGTCTGGTGTTTGTAGCAACCTCTGCTGGAGCAGCTAGTTAGCGATCGGACAAAGAGGGAGATGGATTTCAAACCCGGAGATTCTCGTCCATTTTGAAAAAGATCTGCCAGGATAGAAAGCAATCATCCTTTTGGAACTGTTAGGTTACAGCGAAATCGCAACACAATAGGCTACTGAGCACAAACTGCTGAGCACATGAGCACAGACCCTTGAACACAGACTGCGGAACACAGACTACTGAGCACAGACTGCTGAGCGATTTTCTTCCGTCCGATCGAGGATATTGATCGATTCTGGTTAGCCCATTTCAAATCTTTTCTGATTCTGGCTTTAATCATTCGTTATGAAACTACCGACCCAAGTATTTTCTGATGTGTACCAACAACTGGTTCGTAATTCCAAGTATCGTTGGCTGATTGTTGTAGGTTCGATCGTTTATTTGGTCAGCCCACCCAATCTATGGACGGATCTGTTCCCAATTATTGGCTGGATTGATGATGGGTTGTTGATCACGTTGTTGGTCACCGAATTGACAGCAGCACTCCAGGAATTTCGCGATCGACGTTCGCAGCCTACAGCAACTGTGTCAGACGAACATAAAACAACGGTGGATGTAGATTCCACCCAAGTGAAGTAGGTCACCTCGCAGCCGATCAGCGCTGGGAAACCCGAGTACAAGCTTGCGTTAGCGTGGTTGTCAGGAGTTAGAGCGCCCTAGAGCACAACGTTGGAGCGCCCTGGGGCAAAACTAAGTTTGATCTTCAGACGCTCTTGCCCCATCGATTGTAATTGCGTCGATCGATGAAACAAGAGCGCATGGTGTCCCTCCGGCAGACGGGGGTCAGGGGTGAGCCATCAATCCGGTCGTCAGCGCTTTTAAGCATTCCTCTTCACTGACAATGGGTGTACAGGCAACTAAATGCCAACGATCGAGAATTGTTTGATTGTTATAAATAAAAATGGCTAACTCTCGATGATGCTCCAATAAGTGAAAAACAAAGGGTAGCGTTTCCTCTCCCGAATTCAAAAAGTTCGTACTAATGATGGCGGCCTTGGGAGCTAACCAATCTAAAACAGGTTTTGCTTCCGTTGGATTAGCGGTGATGTAGGGTTTCCAACCTTGTGCTCCTACCTGTTGTGCAATTTGCTCTGCGATCGTGCGTTGTTCTTCAACAATCAGTAAGCTCAAAACTTCCGAGGGCGCTTCCGGTTCCGTAACGGGGACAGCGGGTTCTAGGGGCAGTTCTGAAGATGGAGTCGCGATCGCTGCAAACGTTGTATTTAATCGATATCCGAGGCCATAGACCGTTTCGATGAGATCTTCCATTCCCACCGTTTTCAGCTTTTGGCGCAATCCTTTAATGTGGGATTTAACCGTATTTTCCTCTGGCAACTCATGCTCAAACGACCAGAGTTGATTAATGATCGCACCTCGGCTAAACAACCGCTGGGGATGCCGGAGGAATAATTCTAAAAGTGCCAACTCTTTGGGGCGTAGAGCCAAGGGCTTACCATCGTAGGAAACTTCACAAGCACAGGGATCCAGCCGTAATTTCCCAATTTCGAGGACAGATGACATGGGAAGCTGCTGTCCACGGCGCAGTAAAGCGCGAACTCGGGCATTTAATTCTGCTAACCGTACCGGCTTGACTAAGTAATCATCGGCACCAGAGTCTAAGCCAATAATTTGATCGTGGCTGGTGCCTCGAGCCGTCAGCATCAGGACAGGTACTAGCTGCCCATCTTCCCGCAATTTCCGGCACAATGTAATTCCATCCAGTCGAGGTAGCATGACATCGAGGATAATCAAGTCGTATTCTACGGCTTGCAGCATTTCCCAACCGATCAGGCCATCTTGAGCCGTATCAATGAGATAGTGTTGCTCAGAGAGGGCATCCACAAATTGTGTGGCCAGATCCTGATTATCTTCAATAATTAGAATTCGCATACTATGTATCGACACGCATTGAAACTACATCATGGGCACTACACTCATTTCAGAAACTAGTGAATCTCTACCTAGTAAATCGCTTTAAGTCGCTACCTTTAAGTCGCTACATTGTGTGGATAGAAATTACTCTCCCTGAAGCGAGTAACACTGTTGATCGCTTACACGAAACACCTGAGTATTCCCACAATTCTGCGAATCGTTCACTTCACTGGGCACTTTTAATGCAAGAACAACCCCGCCTGTAATCACTGTAGAGATTGTCAAAATTGCAACTAAGCCCACTTTATAGAAGTTGTTTTGTAACAGCATCGGCGTAACCTGAACCCTATACTGTTAGTGTGATTGCCAAAAGTGGAAAACTAGATGACCGCTTTATAAACCCAAGTAATTACTTCATCTTCACTTCATCCTTGCTGAACCGCAACATTAGGGAATCCTGCTAAATCGCAACTGTAAAGATAGAACCTTTGGGTTCATTCGCTTCTAAGGAAATTCGCCCCCCATGGGCTTCGATCGCCATTTTACAAAAGGCCAAGCCCAAGCCCGTTTGCTTAACCCCTTGGAACCCCTCCCCGACTTCATATTTCTGAAAGAGGCGATCCTGCAACTCTTCACTGACCCCACGGCCCGTATCTTTTACATGAATTTGCATTTGGATCTCTTCAGGATATTCAACTGCGATCGTGACTTGGCTATTGGAAGGTGAAAACTTGATCGCATTTGAGACTAAATTATCTAACACTCGCTGAATCAGGAGGGGATCAAGGCAAACTTGTTTTTTGTGGGAAGGATGATCGAGGACAACCTTAACCCCTTTTTGCGTCGCAATTTCCTCAAATTCTGCAGCAACTTGGTGACAGAGATCTTCCAAATCCAAGTGACTAGGATTGAGGACGAGTCGTCCCGATTCCAGCTTGGCCATTAATAGCAAACTATCTACCAGACATTCCAATTGACGGGTTGCCCCACGAATCTGTTCAACCTTCTTCGCTTGCTTATCTTGTATCCCAGCCATTTCCAAAATGTCGCAGGCTAGGACGATCGTCGATAGAGGATTGCGCAAATCATGCACAATCATGTTGGACATATCTTCTCGCAGTTGGAGAGAATCTTCTTTTAAGGCCAACAGATGCTGGAGCTCGTCATATTGCTGCTTGATACGTAGCATCGATCGAACCCGAGCCCGCAACTCAATCCCATTGACAGGCTTTCCAACAAAATCATCCGCCCCAGCCTCTAAGCAACTGGCTAGATCCTGTTTCGAGTTCAGCGCAGTCACCATAATTACGGGAATATGCTGCCAACTAGGACTGGCTTTGAGCCGACGACACACTTCTAGGCCATCCATTTCTGGCATCATGACATCGAGCAGAATGACATCGGGAATCTGCTTTTCGAGGAAAGCTAAGGCCGCAGGGCCACTGTTCACATATTCCAGATGATAGCCCTCTTTAAACAGCAGGATTTCCACCACATCAAAGTTGTCTGGCTCATCATCAATCACCAAGAGATAGGGAGTAGTTTCATTCATACAGGCTTTCCGTCCGTGTCGTTCCTAGAGAGTGCTATGGGCTAATCGAACAAGTGAGGGGAGGTAGTTGCAATAACTCGTGAATGGTAAGTGTTAACTGTTTTAAGGACACCGGCTTCGTCATATATTGATTGGCTCCGGTGGCTAAACATCGTTCCCGATCGCCCTGCATAACCAGCGCAGTCAGTGCAATGATGGGAATCGCTTGGGTGGCCGGGTGAGACCGGATACTTTGAATCGCCATCAAGCCATCGGTTCCCGGCATTTGAATATCCATAATAATCAGTTGGGGTTTGAGTGTTTGACTCATTTGAATGGCTTCTGCACCATCCTTTGCCATTTTTAAGCGATATCCTTGTTCGATTAAATAGTCCGAGAGCATTTCCCGATTGGCTTCATTGTCCTCTGCCAGCAAAATCAATGGTGCGGGCTGACTCGGCTGTACGGGTTCATCCGGTTCATAGGTGGGCAGGGGTTCGATCGTCACCGTCGGTTGAGGCTTCAGCCAAGGCTTATTCTTGAGTTGCCAGGGAAGTGTAATGGTAAACTGACTGCCTTTCCCCACTTCACTTTTCACCGCGATCGTCCCGTTATGTAACTGCACAATCCGTTTGACCAGCGCTAAGCCCAAGCCAGTACCTTCATACTGACGATTGAGGCTGCTATCAATTTGGACAAAGGACTGAAAGAGTTTATTGAGGTCTTCTTGGGCAATCCCAATCCCAGTATCAATCACATGAAAATTGATTTTTTGATTAATTTCATCCAGCTCTACAATCAATGAAATCTGACCCTGTTCCGGTGTAAATTTCACCGCATTACTTAACAGGTTGATCAGTGATTGCCGCATCCGCAAATCATCCACTTGAATATAGATGCCCTCAGCGGGAACCTGCAAATGGATTTGGAGAGACTTCTTCGTGGCGAGTTGACGAATAAAACTCAAACTGGACTCACATAAATGGTGAATATCCACCATGGCCATGTGCAACTCCAGCTTGCCAGATTCAATTTTTGCTAAATCTAGAATGTCGTTAATCAACTCCAGCAAATGCCGCCCGCTTCGTTCGATCGTGCCGATCGATTTAAGTTGCTTAGCATTTAAATCCCCATAGACCTGATCTAACAACCCTTCTGACAAGCCTAGAATGGCATTGAGCGGTGTGCGCAATTCATGGCTCATATTGGCCAGAAACTCATCCTTGAGGCGGGTCACCCGAGCCAATTCCAGGTTGGCATCCGCAAGGCAATCATTAATAATTTGGAGTTTATCTTCAGCGCGTTTTCGCTCACTAATATCGATTTGGATAAAGACGGCATTTTGTTCGCGATTGTATTTCTGCGCGATCGTTAAATAGGTAAAGGATTCCGAATCAACGACATAGGTAATTTCTTGACTGGCAGATTGCTGATTGGAGGCAAAGAACTCCTTAACGAACTGAATAAATTGACTTTCCTCCTGCATAAAGCCAACGGGACGCCCGGTGAAGTCCTCGGGTTGGAGTTGGAATTGTTCAGCAACTTTACGATTCACCCCCAAATACGTCTGATTGGCACCTACCCAGGAAATCGTTTCGGGAACTGCATTGAGTACAGCCTTGAGTTGCTCCTTGGATTCCTGCAAGGCATTTTCACCCTGCTTACGGGTCATAGCCGTGGCAATGTAGGTCGTAACCGTCTTGGCAATCTTAATTTCTTCTTCCGAAAAAATATGAGGCGTATCGTAGTAGACAATCACTTTACCCAGGTTCTGACTTTGATAGCACAGGGGAAAGGACGCCGCCGCTTGAATCGACTCCACAGCCCGTAAATGGGTCAAAAAGGGAATGCCCGCCGTATCACTAAAATCCGACAGAATCACTACCTGATCATTCAACCCCGTTTGGGAGGTTTCAAAATGACTTTCCACAGCGGTTTGATAATTCTGGCTCAGGCCGACCGAAGCCTGATAGCGGGGAATACCCCGATCGTCCGGAATTAAGATGGCCGCCGAAAAGACCTGTAAGGTTTGACAAATGCCATTGAGGCCGATCGTATAAATCTCCTCTAAGGTTTCCGCCTGATTGAGATCCAGCACTAAGTGATACAGCCAGTTCAATCGTTCAATCTGAAGGTTGAGTTGCGCTTCTGTCCGTTGGTGCTGTTGAATTTCTGCAATTAACTTTTCATTGGTTAAGGTCAGTTCGTGGGTGCGTTGCTGCACCCGCTGTTCTAATTTGGCATTCAGTTCATGCAGGGCCGAAGTCGCCCGTTGCCGTTCTAGTTCAGACGCAGCACGGGCAGCCAGAATTTTCAAAATTCGTTCAAAGTGTTCCCGATCGTGCATGGGCAAGTTGTCGAGAATAAAGAGGTGCCCAAAGGTCGTGCCCTCTCCATCCTGCATGGCAACCCCCAAATAGCTTTCTGCTTCCAGGGCAATCAAATTTTTGTCTCGGGGAAATAGCTGTTGCAGATTCTCGGCACAGTGGTAAACGCCATGGCGGAACACCTGCTCGCAGGGGGTGCCAGCAACCGGGTAGCGAAGATTGGGAGACACTTGGTGATCCGACCAAACCACTAAGGTCGAAACCCAATCCCCTTCTAGGGTGCCGATCGCCGCTTGACGGACGCCTAGCACTTGGGTGATTTGATGCACAAGAATTCGTAAAAATCGATCGCCCGTGGAAGAGACCGTCCCTTCGACTAAATTGCGCAGCGCCACTTCAAATTGGTTCTGTTCCGTCCTGGAGGGTTGCGATCGACTCACTTGGTAGATCACAATCTGAAACCCCAACACCTTACCCGCGTGACTGCGAATGGGAGAAACTTGCGCACTGAGTTGGCACCAATTGCCTCGCGCTTGCCGACACCTCAGCTCAAGTCCGATCGGTTGGTAGGCTAGTGTCAATAGCTCCGATCGTTGCAATTGCCCATAGTTTTGCCAATCCTCCGGATGGATGAAGGCACCCAGGGCTTGATCTTGCAACGCACCCGGTTCAACACCCACCAATTGATAGAACTGCGGAGAAGCATAGGTGATTTGGCCATTAACGGTATGAGTTAAGAGCATTCTGTTGGCAATTTCAGAACCACTCAGTGGGCCAGTTTCACTAATGGCAAGACCCGCTTCGGCCTGTTTGCGATCGGTAATATCTGTGATGGTGCCCAGGTAGCTGGTCTGCGCAGTCGGCTGATCCAAAACTGGAACAATCTGTCCATAGACCCAACGGATCTGCCCACTGGGATGTTGAAATCGATATTCCGCAATAAATTCACTCTGGGTCTGGAGAGCATACTGCCATAACGTGATGATCTGCCCACGATCTTGCTCATCAACGGTTGCAATCCAGTCAGCCTGAAGTAATTCGGCTCGTGAGTAACCCGTGATCTGGCAATAGCGATCGTTGAACTCTTCATAGGTGCCCGTCCCGCTGAGCCAAAAGACGCCCACCGGAGAAATTTGGGCGAGTTGGTCATAGCACGTTTGACGTGATAGGGCACGATCGACAGTAGGCGCGGGCCATGGCGAACCCACTTGAGCCAGGGTGAGCAGAGAGTGGATCGTGAGGGAGAAGAGTTCGGGTTGGAGAACCCGCTGCGATAGGTAGCTCCATTCCCGAGAGTCTATTAAACCTAGTTGTCTGGGATTAAAGTCATCGGGGCCGATCCAAAGACAGGGGATGCCCAATGCTTGCAACGGTTGTTGAGCCGTGAGCAGGGTATCTCTATCGACCGCCTCACTGAAACCGATCACCATGAGTTGGGGACGCTGCTGTTCACAATACATCAGCCCGGCTTCTAGCGTCAGGCAAGTATTCACTTCAAACTGATATCGCCAATCGTTATTCAACCATTGCAGATAACAGTCTCTCAATGGCTTGGCTGCCTCAATGAGGAGGATCGAGATAGGCAGATCGAAGGGCATAGGAGGTACGATCGTTAGGCGAGCAAATCAGCACTGAAATATAAGGCTTATTCGTTCTAGCATTCACTATCTTGGCCAAAAATCTCTGCTTTCAAAAATCCTAATCTTGTAATCACCCTCCATTTTGGGCAGGATCCAACTGTGAGTTACCTTGGAGAGAATCGGTGATCCTAGAAACTATCCTGACAGTAGTGAGCCCTGATAGAGTAAGACTGATAGCCGTGAGCCCTGATAGAATGAGCCCTGACAGCTGTGAATACTGATAACAGTGAGTCCTGCAGAATTCCGTTGGGTACACCTCTCTAGAATGATGGGGAAGATTCGATCGTATCGCAATTAAATTGTGGATGCAGGCACCGCCGCCGGTAAATGCACCGTGATATGGGTTCCGAGATCCAACTGGCTGGTGAGGGTGAGCTTGCCACCAAACCATTCAATTAAACGCTTCGCAATAATCAACCCTAACCCAATCCCCTGCTGTTCATAGGTTGAACGCTCGAATTGCACATAGGCTCCTAGGGCTTTGATCTGCTGGGCATTCATCCCTCTACCTTGATCAATCACGTCAAGGCAATAGGAATTTTGAGCGACCCGACCAATCACCTTGACGGGGGTGCCCTGCTCAGAGAACTTAAATGCGTTATCGATCAATTCAATCGCGATTTTTTCCATGTATTCGGCAGAAATTCCAGCCGTCGATCGTTGCAGATCAATGTGAAGATCTGGGGAACGATTCCACCGATGGGCAACTTCTCTAGCCGTATGTTGAACAATGTCATTGATTTCGTAGGCGTCGGATGCCGATCGGATCGGAGGTGCCCCAAGGCGGCTCTGCATTTCAAGATCCAGGTAGAGCAGCGCATTTTGGGTCAGGTGATGGAGCCGTTTTGCGGATGTCCGAATAAACTCCAGCAATTCAACAATTTCAGATTCTTCTAGCGCATCCCGATCGTTGAGAAGCAGGTCGGTGGAACAGAGGATGCCATTGAGGGGCGTATTGAGTTCGTGGGGCAGGGCATGTTTGATCGCGTCCCGAAAGTGGCTAATCCGAGATTGGGTTTGGTCTTCGGAAATCGCTTGTTTGGTCAGTTGGGTGGAAACCGCTCGCAGCAGTTCATCCGCTGTAAACGGTTTAGTCAGGTAATCATCTGCCCCCGCTTCCATCCCTTGCCGGAGATCCCGACGATCGGCCTTAGCCGTGAGAAAAATAAAGGGAATACCCGCCGTGGTTTCCTTCTGCCGCAGGGAGTGCAGCACGCCATGCCCATCGAGTTCGGGCATCATGACATCGCACAAAATTAAGTCCGGTTGCGTTTGCTCGGCTAACTGAAGTCCCTGTAGCCCATCGGGCGCTACGATCGGATCATAGTTAGACAGCATCAAAATTTCTTCAATATTGGCCCGAATGGCCCCTTCATCTTCAATGACTAGAATTTTTCCCACCATGGTTAACCTCCCATTTCATGATGGCTAGCAGTAGTTCCTAAGAGCATCGCCAAAACTATCTAGCCATTCTTTACGAGTTATTTTTTTAAGCGAATGAATCGGTAAAACTACGTGCATTTACAACGCATGCGTTAGGCGATCGCCCTAGGCGCTGTGCATTAATCAATATGCGTTAGTCAATATGCGTGAATCAAAAGGAAACCATCATGCAGGATGCTGGACTTAGGCCTGAGTTAAACGGGGAATGGTTACCGTAAAAATGCTGCCTTGATTAAGCTGACTGCAAACTTCTAACTGACCACCATGCAATGCCAGACACTTTTCAACGATGCATAGACCAAGCCCTGTTCCTGGAATAGTACCCACATTTTGCCCACGATGAAACAACTGACAGATCTGAGAGAGATCTTCTGGGGCAATCCCAATGCCTTGATCTTCAATGGCAATGCGAATCGTATCTTCCTGGAGGGTCACTGCAATTTTGATTAAACTTTCTGGACGGGAATACTTGTTAGCATTGGACAGAAGATGGGTGAAAATTTGCCGGAAAAGCCCCCGATCGATCAAAACCTTATGCCATTGCAGGGACGAGTTCAGATCCTCAGATTGGGCGCTGCGGGTGGGCTGAACCGCTGTTGAAATGGCAATTAAGCGATCGGGCGATTGAATATTGAGGTCTTTTACCAGTTCTTCAATTAATTCCAGGCAATCACAGGCAGTGGGTCGGCACTCCAGATATCCCGTATCCGCTTTGTACAGCAATAGGATTTCATCTAAGATCTGGGTTGTATGCTGCACATAGGTTTGAATGCATTGCAAGTGATGATTTTTCTTGCTGACATCAATTTGATCCCCAAAATGGGTAAGAATGCTGGCGGAAGAAGCAATCACTGCGAGGGGGGTACGAAGTTCGTGGGAAGCACGGGTGACGAAGTGGGTACAGAGTTCACGAAAGTCTGGATTGGGAACACAGACCTCCAAGGTTTTCTGGCGATCGCCAGGGGTCTCTTGCCGGGGGGTGGAACCCAATGGATCTAAGCCCAAGGGATCTAAACCCAAGGGATCTAAACCCAGTGGATTAGCTTGTTGCTCAGATTTTGCATTGACTAAGTCAACCGGACTCAGACTTAAGAAAAGAATGGGCATTGCCTCCGTGCTATGGCTCAATGTTTGGAGCTGTATTTCTGCCAGCATTTTGACGGGAACTTGATGCTTCGTTTGGAGCCACATTTCGATGGACTCTTCCTGATGTTCAAACTTTGGATAGAATCCTTCTAGCGTGCGATCGGCCTGATCTGATTCCCGATTAGGCGCAATGAGATCAACCAGAAACAGTTGCTGTGCTTCGAGCAGGCTATAACCGAATTGTTCCTGCCAAGCCCGATTGACATGGAGAATCCGACCGTCTTTGAGAGAGACCAATTTCACAGCTTGAGGCAGACTATCTAGGCAAAGATTAAGCAGCGCATCCTTGATTTGGAGCTGATGCTGGAGGTGGCAAATTTGATTTTCTAAAACATCGATTGTCGCGTCCATTCTTCTTTGACTCAATGTATGACTTAACATGACGTGGCTCTCACAAATCTTTGGCCTGACCAACAATAGGAACACTCACTCAGTAGACATTGCATAGGTGAAGGGCGATCGTCTGACCATCACCCCCATCTGACCATCACCCCCATCTGACCATCGCCCCAAGGGGGGAGGGAGATCTTCCTCATCGATTGCGCAACGTCAACCAATTTTTGGGCTACATAGAGTACAAATCGAGTACAAATCAAACGACAAAGGACTGACCCAGGGTATGGGCCAACTTGCATCCAGATTACCCATTTGAGGTAGCCTTTGCACATTTGTAAGCAGATGTCAGCAGACTTCTATGCAAGCAGGCTTCTACGAGAAGACTCTCCTACGTGGTGTCCCATAGACTGAATCCGTAGGATGACTTTCCGATTCCAACATTTACGCAGATTGAATGACATTCATCCAAGGCTCCATTTCCTGTGATTACACTATTCACTGAAACCAAAGGGTCAGCATCTTGGGTTACAGGATGCTGATAGCCGCGAGGGTATCTGAAAAATTACTGAGGAAAGTTCTACGGACTCTGATGGCTAATGAGTCAGTTCCAGTAGATAGAACTACTGAATGAATCATCATTGCTTTACCTTATCTACATAAAACAGGAGATTTGTGCAATGGTGGAGGACGAAAATCAAAAACCGTCGCAATAGATAACAAGCTGACCGACGCATAGAGCGGTCTGGGGATGGTACGAGGCCGACATAGGGACACGCGAAGAAGGATTACGGATTTTTCCATTTTGGGGAACGCTGAATCTATCTCCAATCCTTCCACCCTACTTCCAGCCCATTTCCACCGAACTTCCACCGAACTTCCACCCCAGCGTCAGACAAACCCTATGGTTCTTCCTTTGGTTGCATTATTAGGACAAGCTACGATCGCGCCATCCACCCTCTCTGTAACTCACGCATTCCCATCTTCAGAGCCCCAATCTCCAGGCACCCAGGCTCCGGGCAGTGCACCCATGGCAACCCAACGATCAGAACGCCCTCCCTCTTCGCCCCAGCCGCAATCGTCCCCACAGCCACAATCGTCCCCACAGCCGCAATCAGCCAAACTTTCCGATTGGGAACGCTGTCAGCACCAGTGGCAAGCCCACCAACTAGAAGGGGCATTGCGATCGTGCCAAGCAGCCTTGGAGCAGGCTCGTAACCGACGCGATCGCGAGATGGAAGGCCGCATTCTGACGAGCCTTGGCATTTTGTATCGATCGTTGGGTCAGCCGTCAGAGTCGCTACAAGCGTTGACCCAGAGTGTGGCAGTCTATCGCCAGATGCACCATGCGTCGGGGTTATCCATGGCGTTGTTCTATTGGGGCCAAGCGCAAACCCTCCAGGGCAATTTGGATCAGGCGATCGCGGCATATCAGGAAGGACTTCGCCTAGTTCAGCCCCCGCAGGATTGGAGCAGGAAGGTGCATTTTCTCTTTCATCTCAGTGGAACGTATTCTCTCCAAGGAAATTTGGATGCAGCGATCGCGACCTATCAAGATATCTTGACCCAGGCGAAACAATGGGGCGATCGCGACAGTGAATTTAGTGCGCTGAATGGTTTAGGGAGCTTGTATACCACGCAGGGGAATTACGCCAAGGCGATCGAATACCATCAACGGAGCTTGCAGCAGGCCGCAGCACGGAAAGCCGAAGCCCAGAGAGTACAGGCGCTCAGTAGCTTGGGCCTCGTTTATTACACGCTTGGGGATTACGATCGGGCGAGTCAGACCTATCACAGGGCGCTGCCCCTGGCCCAACAGTTGAAAGATGCACGGGGCGAAGCTGCCATTTTGAGCGGATTGGGACTGGTCTATTCCGCCCGCAAGGAATGGCAACGGGGCATTGATTATCAACAGCGGAGTCTCGTTTTGGTTCGCAAGTTGGGCGATCGAGCCGGAGAGGCTAGCCTATTAGCCAACTTGGGGGGGGCCTATCGCAATGCAGGCAAATTTCAAGCGGCGATCGCTACCCTTGAACAAAGTGTGGCCCTTCTTCAGGATTTGGGTGATCGGCCTCGGCTGGGACGGCTGCTGGCTAACTTAGGCAGTGTGTACCGCAACCAACGGCAGTACCAACAAGCGATCGCATACTATCAGCAAAGCCTGACCCTGGCCCAGCAAACTCGCGATCGGGAGGTGGAGGGGTATGTTTTATTTAACTTAGGCTTTGTCAATTTTGAGCGGGGTCAATTAGCGGAGGCAGAACAATTTTTACGGTCAGCCATTACGGTGCGCGAAAGCCAGCGACAACTGTTGGGGCAGCGGGATAGCCTCAAGGTGGCGATCGGAGACATGGAAATTACTGCCGATAGCTATCGCTATTTACAACGGGTATTGGTGGCGCGGAATCAACCGGAGGCCGCATTGGAAGTGGCAGAGTGGAGCCGTGCCCGTGCCTTTGCAGATTTGGTGACGCAGCGCTTCGCCACATCCCATTCGACAGCCCAGTCAGAACCCCAGTCTATATCCCCTGGCAGAGCGCATTCGGCCTTGCGGGAACCGCCAATTAACCTGAAGACGATTCGGCAGATCGCCCATCAGCAAAAGGCCACGATCGTGGAGTATTCCATTCTGGATGGTGGATACGATATCACGACCCAGGGGCAGGGAGCGGATGCAACGTTGTTGATTTGGGTGATTCAGCCGACAGGCAAGATTACCCTGCGGCGAGTGGCGATCGGGGAAGCATTGGAAAAATCTCTGCCACAATTGGTCAGTCTGAGTCGGGAGCAAGTGGGGGTACGGGCAAAAGTGAGTGTGGTGCGGGTGGCGGATACTCGCACGATCGAGGCCGATGCACCACCGCCTTTAACAACGTTGCATAAATTGTTGATTGAACCAATTGCAGATTTATTACCTAAACAATCGAGCGATCGTGTCATTTTCGTACCGCAGGGGTCTCTTTTTCTCGTACCTTTTGCAGTGTTTCAGGATGAACAGGGCCGATATTTAATTGAAAAGTATACGTTAGTCACAGCACCTTCTATTCAAGTTTTAGATTTGATTAGCAGGTCTCAGCATAGTGATCAAAACTTTAGAAAATCTACCAACATTACAATATCGACTTCATTAACTAATACGTTACTAAATACATCATCAAAACATTCAAAATCACTTCACCAGAATACCTCTGTCTTGATTGTAGGAAATCCCACGATGCCGAAGCTTCCGGCAATGGAGGGTGCAGAGCCAGAAACGTTGGAAAGTCTACCGGGAACGGAGCAGGAAGCGAAGGAAATTGCGGCGCTTTTTAATACGCAACCGTTACTAGGTTCATCTGCGACCAAGGCGGCGGTGTTACAACGCATTGGGCAGGCGCGCATTGTGCATTTGGCGACCCATGGATTGCTGGATGATGTGCATGGGACGGGAATGCCGGGGGCGATCGCGCTAGCTCCGTCAGGACAGGATGATGGATTTCTGACGGCGCGGGAGTTGATGGATTTGCAATTGTCGGCGGAGTTGGTGGTTTTAAGTGCGTGCGATACGGGGCGGGGACAGATTACGGGGGATGGGGTGATTGGGTTGTCGCGATCGCTGTTTGCTGCGGGTGTGCCGAGTGTGATTGTGTCTTTGTGGCAGGTGCCAGATACGGCGACGGCCTATCTGATGACGGCGTTTTATCGCAATCTAGCCCACACGCCTGACAAGGCCCAAGCCCTCCGCCAAGCGATGCTACAAACGAAGGAGCAATTCCCCGATCCGCGGGATTGGGCAGCATTTACGCTGGTGGGCGAAGCGAATTCAGGTATGGATTGAGCATCTCACCCATGCCCCGTCTACACCAGGCACAGGCATCGGTTTCCCCCAATACACCCTATCCAAAAACCCAAGGGAATGGAGTTGGTTAATGATGGACTGCACCGTTTCCTTCGTACCAAAAAGCTGTAGCCGGAAGTATGGCCGAAACCGTTCGATCGAACAATCCCGATCGCTACCAGAACCTGTAAACATAATTGAGCTTCTCCTTGTAGAGAGTATGGTTTCTACCCGCATTTCCTGGTTCTAAATTGGGAATGCGGGTGGAAAGAAGCCCAAAAACTAGAGCCACCCCGTTTGACATCACAAATCAAGAGTGACTCGATTCCAAACCAATATCTCTTAAAAATTAATCGTAATCGTCACTGTATCGCTGTAATTGCCCACCTTCACCGAAGTTTGCTGCGCGGGAATTCTGCCATAGACCGGAATCGACGTGCTCACATTCTCCCCCGGAGCCACCGGGCCATACTGAGACGTTCCCCCAGAACCATCCCCCCATACCGTCGATCGCGTCGGATCAAGATAGAAATTGTAGTTCAACGAATCCGACCCTTGACGCATTTGGCGCGTTGCAAAACTCCCACTGTTCCCCTGACTGAGATCGATCGTAATCGTTCCCGGAGCCACCTCCGTACAGCGATAGGTAATACTCCCCGTAGAGTCATTGTGCGCACTGTTAAATACATCATAGGCCCCAAAATTCACTCCCACTACCGACTCGATCGAGCAACTGGGCAGCGCAAAACTCGGCCTTGCCATCCCCACTGTGCTGAAGATCAGCCCATAGGACAGCCAACGCAGCGTACTTCCGTTCAGCCATTGCAACTTCATGGACGTTTTGCCTCCTGGGTTGCCATCACACAACGCAACTGCCCCAACTTAATAAACGACTCCTTGGACTGGGGCACCGTAATCGAAAACCGACAAACACCCCCCTCATATTCCACCTCCGCCCCATAGGTGCCAGCGGCAAGATTCTCTAAATAAAATTCCCCCTGTTTCCCCAGCGGCGACACCACCGATCGCGCCTGTCCCCCCACCGTCACTTGGCCATAACTGGGAATCTCCGACTGCCCACCCTTGTCAATCACCAGAGTCCCCATAATCGCCTGCGCCTTCTCCACCGCAAACCGCACGACCGCCCCGCCCCGATAGGGGGGCGCAATCACCTGCTCCGTCCCTCCCACATCATAGTTATTCGGGATATCCTCGGTGGTAATGCCCAAGCGATTGCCGTAGTAGGGCAACAGATTCGGAACCAACAAACTGCCATTCCGATTCGTTGTCCCCACAGTCTGATTATTTAACAACCCCTGCACCCCTTGCAGTCCAGGCACGTCAATCAAGGCAAAACTCCCCGTCAGCGGCTGGGAAAGCATCACCTTCCCACCGATCGCAACAATGCTACCGGAAGCCCTTAAGTTAGTAGAGCGTTGATCATTAAAGCGATCGTGGGTCAGTTCATACCGACCAAAGGGCGCTTGATATTGGAACATCGCATTGGAAGTGGTACTTTGACTCCCCGTTTGGCCTTGGAAGCGATAGCCCAATCCGGTGTAGGTCGCAATCGGTTTTTGGATTTGGGCAATGGTGGACTGGGTTTCGCCATTGCGTTGGTGGGAGAGGTTAGCAGTGCTGCCATTCCCAAGGCTGTAGTTCAGACCGATATACAGATCCGTACTGGAATCCTGGTCTTGCCGCTGGTTACGATTCACTGAAATCGACAGATTTATCTGGGAATTCAACCGCACCGTACTGCCTAGGGCAATCGTGGTTGTTGGGCCTTGATCCCGCCAATGGGCATAGGCATAGCGCCCAAACAGACTGACATTGCGACTCACCGAAACACTGGTAAAGGCATTGAAGTCGAAGGTGGCCCGATCGTCCGTCGGATTCAAACTCATGGTGGCATAGTACGGACTCATGGCCCGGGCAGAAAACCCCAAGCTAAATTTTTTACCCGAGTAGGCATAGGACAACGCCGCTGCACTGCCCGATCGGCCATCGGCTTGGCTCGCCGCGATCGCCAAACCCATCTCCCCAAAGGGCAAGCGAGCCGCCAGATTCGCCCCGCCGCTCAGCAAGCCCGTAGACGCTTCCAACCGCAATCCCGCTGTCAGGGAATTCGTAATCCCAAAGCGGTGACGCGCGAGAAAAACGGGAGCACCGTAGTCGAAACTTTCCGTATTCAGGTTATTTCTGCGGAACCCTAGGTTGTAGCTAAATTCCGACAGCCCTGGAGCCAGCAACCCTGCGGAATAGTAATAGGGATAGCTAATTTGTTGTTCTCGGCCAAAGGCATCCCGCAGCACTAACCGCGCCGCACCGCTACCGGACACCACTGGCAAGTCCTTAATCCGAAATGGGCCCGGTGGCAGTTCTTCCCGCTTCACCAAAGCATCGTTAACATAGACATCCACTGTGGAAGGCGTCAGTGCCGCCCCCGACAATCCCAAGGTGGGCGATCGTAAAAAGTAGGGATCTAGGCTAAATTCCCGCCCGTAGCTAATCCCCGCAAAAAATGCCGATCCGCCTAACTCGTCCGTATTGGCAAAGTGATCACCCAAAACCCAACGGGTCATGTTGCCAGGATTGTCGATCGTTAAATTCGTCTGCCCGCGCACCAGCTTGCCATTCTGCCCACGATTGAGGCTACTGTAGAGCAGTTGATTACCAAAGCTCAGACCCATTTCGCCAAAGAAGCTGAAGCGCTGAAAGTCTTGGGCATTGACTGCGTAGTTGAGAAACAAACTGGTGTTTTTGCTGTAAACCAGATTAGCAGGCCGATCGCGGTTCGCGACACTGACCACCGTCGTTGCTAATTGTTCAGGCGGAACGGTGAGTTTGAGGGTTGTGGCAGTTTCATCTAGTTCATAGCGAATGGTGGGGGCTAGGGCACTCAACCGCACATAGTCTTCCCCATTCAGCGTTTCCTGGGACTTGGGCAAATTGCTGATTCCCGCTTGTTGCAGATCTTTCAGCCGCACCAGTGCATCCCCCGATCGCAGACGAATGGGAATTTCCTGTTTTTTGACTAGGTTAACGACTAAATCAAAAATTGCGCGTTGATCTGCCGCGCGGACGATCGTGGGAGAAGCCGCAATGAAGACTGTAATGGCTGTAGGTAGTGCAATGGAGGCAAGCAGGGGGCTGCAACGAAGGGGCCACTCCATAAGTAATTCCTAGGAGTTAGAGAATAAGGAATAAATTGAGAAATGAATTCTGACGAATCAGCTTGTAGAGGCACACACTGGTAGTTAGCAGAGTTAATTAATAGATTTAACTAGTCAATTTAACTAGTAGATTTAATTAACGGGAAGTCGCAGAACAAAGACCATTGGGTGTTTGAGCATTTTGCGTCAAGCGTTGCTTGGTACCGTATTCCACTTCGATCGTAATGGCTTTAACCTTGGCACAATCCGTTTTAGGAACCTCTAAATCGAAGTTGCGGGTACTGTTGGATAAGATGTACCAGCCTGCTGTGGAGCGATCGAAAATGGGTTTCTCTAGTGTTGAACCATAGCCTTTCACCCGAACTTGTTGAGCCGTGAAATGGGTATTTCCCGTATTTTTCACCTGAAAAGCAATCTTCCCATTCTGTGCTTGAATTGCCTGAATTTCACCACTAATTTTAGGTTGGGTTGGCTGGATAAAAATTGGGATGCTCATTTTAGTGAGCACTTGAACTTGCAGCGCTGAGTTAGTAGCTTGCGGGGTTTTCAGCGGTGGCAACTCTTCCACCACAATACGATAGGTTTTTTCTTGTTCGCTAGGATCAGCCGTAATTCCAATACGAACATTACGACTTTCTCCCGGAGCCAAACTCAGCATATTCGGGAAGAAGATAACATCTTCCGTTGACTCCAGTTGGACAGGACTGGTTGCGGTTTGTGACCAAGTAAAGGCACTGACTTGGAACCGTAACGGCTTAGGACTATCGTTCCGAATCGAAAGTATTTTACTAGATGCAGATCGATCGGCTTTTGGAGACAGATAAATTTGGATCGGGCTCACACTAAAGTTACTAGCAACTGCGGAGCTGATTGGCCCTAAAAGCCCTAATCCCAGCAATGAAGCCAAAACTGTTGAAGATGTCCAGGAAACAGGTAGACGAAACATAAGCAGCTATGCATGAGATAAGCAGGAAATCTCTTTCCTGCTTATATAGATTTCACGGGAGATTTGATTAGAGTTACATAACCAACACCAGGCTGATTAATCCTAAAATGATTGGTTATGCAACTCATGCTTTATCACTTCACTATCTATCAGTGATTTCTAGTAGACAGCACTAGAAGGAGACAGTAGCAACAACCGTGTCAGCATAGCTACCAGTCGTTACGAGATTTTGACCCGCTGCAACTTGACCGTAAACGGTCAAGTTCTGTGCAGACCCTGTTCCATTTTGGCTGGTACCAGTACCCGCTGTATTGCCCCATACGGTAGTGCGGCCAGCATCCGAATACAGGCTATAGCTCATCATGGCTGCCCCGTTAGCCATACGACGTAGTGGAGCAGCATCGGTAGAACCCGTATCTGCATTTGACCCTTGGCCCAAGGTCACTACGGTAGGAGCACCATTGGTACAGGTGACGGTTACTGTTCCTGTTGCGTCAAGCGGGATTGATGCGTTGGCAACGATGGGATCGTAAGCACCGAAACCAATGGGAGCGGTGCTGATGGTGCAGTTTGCAGTGACCGAAGCGGAGGTTCCCAAGTTGGCGGTTGCAGTCCCAGCGGAAGCAGCGGAAGCCCCTGTAATCACGCCTAAAACCAAACCAGAAGCGATAGCAATAGAGCGAATGAAAGACTTAGACATGGTGGTAGACTCCTGTGTATTAAGGCTGAGATGTGTGACTTCAAAAATGCTCGATACGTGTCAGACTGCTAAAAATTGAGAGTGCTCTACTTCATTGAGAGTGCTCTACTTCATTGAGAGTGCTCTATTTCGCAGTTGTGATGACCTGTACTGAAAATTTAGTCATCTTGAAGCAGTTTCAGGATTACATCGAATCAGTAATTTCAGTAGAAACAAGGTTCAACTCATTCGTGATTTCGATTGCATTTCTCTGCTCTAAATTCAGTTAAAACTTCAAAGGTGAAAAAGTTGTGAAATGAAGTGGAAGATATCGATTTTTTTTGATTTTCTGATCTGATTCGAATGCACTCAAAGAAATTAGAGATGAATGATAGACGATCGCCCAAATCTGGGTATGTTAAGAACAGCCCGATCAATGGTCTGACAGCCTTGCATACATAGAGTCTGACTTCTTTTTACTTGAGGTCTAAGACTTGCATTGTTGTTGATTTGTCTGACGAGAAATATTCCCTAAGGCATACTCCTCAAGATGCTTTAGCTTTATATTTTTGATGATCGTGATTCATGGATTGAAGTGATCTCTATCACGTCTAAAACTGAAATCAATCACGACTTCTAGAAGAAAGAAATCTTTTGTTTTTTATTTCTGTAAATCAATCGCAAATTTAGTTCATTTTTGAGATTGATATTCATTGCTATTCCTTGTTTTCTTGACAGGCAATAGCATAATTTTCTGTTTTCAATCGGCATCCCGATCGCAAATAGAATTGTGATCTAAATGACAGGACTAACCGATCTAAATCACAGGCTGTTTTTTAGTAACCTATGTTCTTTTAGTGACCTATAGTAACCTCACCTATAGCAACCTCACCTATAGTGACCTCTGTTTTTAGTAACCTATGCTTTTTAGCAAGCTAGCTGTCGTTACGTCATCATTGAGTTGCATCATCATTGAGTTGCGTCATCATTGACTTCTACGGCACCGTGATACCGCACACTGTTTCCAGTATGCCCCACCTCAGGCTGCAAATAAACGGCAAATAATCAGTAGGATAGGAACTGAGAACACCGCAGAGCAGTCTACTTCTAACGAGGACAGATGGGAATGCATATTTTCACGCAATTGCGACTGGCTAAACATCCCCCCTTGTACCCGATCGCCCAGCCCCCTAGCCCTTCCCTTGCCCGGGTCAGTCTCTCCGCGATCGTGTTATCGACCGTGTTAACCGCTATGTTAACGGCTGTGTTAACCACTATTTTGTCAACCTTGGCTGCTGGGCTGACGCCTTCCCGTGCGATCGCGGCTCCTGTCGCCTCCCCGCTGCCTCAACCCTCAGAACCCAGCAATCCCGCTCCAGCCGATCTCCCCGAAGAAGTTCTCCGGACGGAAATTATCACCGAAGCCCGATCGCCCATTGATGGCAAACCCATGACCGCCCAGGAATATGCTGAACTGTTGGTGGAAATCAACCAAGCCAATCAGGTGGAACCCCAAGTTTCACCCAAAGTGCGTCAAACGGTGGGACTCCTCAAGCTGCGTAAATTTCTCAAAACGGTACTCCCCCTTTTGCCGATTAAATGACATCCATCAACTCCTATCTATATCCCATCTATTCAGTCATCGCCCATCCAGAAACACCTATCCAGAACGCTTGAAACCCCTCGCCCACTTGCGGGACTGTCCTGCGGGATCTCCTGCCCTGAGATGACCAACGATAGGCTAGAGCCAGGATTAGCTAACACCCAGACCCTCTCAAATAGCCCCTCCCAAATAACCATGTGCACGACTAGACCCAGCAACCTTCCAGGTGTGAATTCTGTCGTCCACGTCGAGGTTTTTTAGGAATAATGGTTCTCACTTAGAGTGGTTTAGAGTGTTGAGTGTAGTGTTGAGATTAGGAGAGCACCTATGGCTGGAGGATTGGCAGCGCAGGAACGTCAAAACTTAGCGCGATCGCAGGATTACATGCAAGCACAGTCGATTCCCGCAATGTGGGCGATCGCTAGCCAAAAGTTTGCCAATATTACCGCACTTATCGATCCCCATGCCAAGCCAGCGGTACAGATCACTTACCAAACGCTGTACCAGCAAATGCAGCAGTTTGGAGCCGGATTGCAAGCGCTGGGCATTCAACCCACCCAGGATCCCATTCCAGCCCGTGTGGCACTCTTTTCTGATAACTGTCCCCGCTGGCCCATCGCCGACCAGGGCATTATGCAAGCGGGCGCAGTGGATGTGGTACGCAGTTCCCAAGCGGATACCGAGGAATTACTCTACATCCTGCGGCACAGCGGCGCGATCGGGCTAATTGTGGAAGATTTAGCGACTTATCAAAAACTGCGTCCGGGATTGGAAGAGATTGCCCTCGGGTTCATTATTTTGCTGTCGGATGAAACGCTGCCCGAAGAGTCCACCTACAAAGTGCTGTCCTTTAGCCAAGTTCTCAGCCAAGGGTCGATCGCTGCCCTGAAGCCCGCCCAGTTCACCCGCAACACCTTGGCAACGCTGATGTATACCTCGGGGACTTCGGGCATGCCAAAGGGCGTCATGCTGACCCATGGTAATCTGTTGCATCAGGTTGTGGCGGCTTCTGGGGTGGCCCAACCCATGCCGGGGGAACGGGTGATGAGCATTCTGCCGATTTGGCATTGCTACGAACGCACGTTTGAGTACTTCATCTTTTCGCGGGGCTGCACGCAGATTTACACCAACATCCGCTATGTCAAACAGGATCTGAAGGACCATCGCCCCCACTATATGGTCGGTGTGCCCCGACTGTGGGAATCGATCTACGAAGGGATCCAAAAGCAGTTCCGGTCCCAACCTGCGGATAAACAAAAGCTGGTTAATTTCTTCCTGACCCAGAGCGATCGCTACATCAAAGCCAAACGGATTCTGCAAAACCTGAGCTTGGAGAATCTCACCCCATCGGTGGGCCAAAAATTCGCCGCAGCCCTACAAATCCCCGTTTTATGGATCCTGCACAAAATTGGCGATCGCTTGGTGTATGCCAAGGTTCGAGCGGGTACGGGCGGGAATTTGAAATTTGTGGTCAGTGGGGGCGGTTCGATCGCCGATCACCTAGAAGACTTTTTTGAAATTGTCGGCATTGATATTCTGGGTGGCTATGGCTTGACGGAAACGGCCCCGATTACCCATGTGCGACGCCCCTGGCGCAATATTCGCGGATCCGATGGTGAAGCACTCGTCGATACGGAAACCAAAATTGTCGATCTGGAAAGCCGCCAACCTTTGCCCGCCGGGAAACAGGGGATCGTCCTGTTGCGAGGGCCACAGATTATGCAGGGCTATTTCAACAATCCGGAAGCAACCCGCAAGGCGATCGATCCTGAAGGGTGGTTTGATTCCGGGGATTTGGGATACCTGACTGCGACGGGAGATCTAGTCATTACCGGACGCGCCAAGGATACGATCGTCCTGACCAATGGCGAAAACATTGAACCCCAACCGATCGAAGATGTCTGTCTCTGTAGTCCTTACATCGACCAAATTATGCTGGTGGGTCAGGATCAAAAAGTGCTAGGAGCATTGATCGTTCCCAATACAGATGCCTTAGCAATTTGGTCAGCGGAACAAGGTTACGCGGATGTTGATCTCAAGAGTAAACCCATTCAAGATCTGTTCAAAGCCGAGTTAACCCAGCGGGTCAAGGATCGTCCTGGATACCGACCGGATGACCAAATTCGGGTGTTTCGGCTCCTAGAAGAACCCTTTACAATCGACAACGGTTTGTTAACCCAGACTTTGAAAATTCGCCGCAATGTTGTATCCGATCGCTATGCGGGTATCATTGACGAGATGTTTAGCTAACTGGGGTCAAGTTCTGTTGATGTGATTGCACTCAATTGCTAAACAGATTCCGCCGGATCGTCCGGTTCGATCGTGAATGAACCAATGTCCCCCCAACATCACATTTAAAATTAGTCTCCCCCACAGGTTTCTATGGAAGTTTCTAATTCTCATCTGTTAATTCAGCGCAACGTTGCTGTCACTGCGATCGTCACCCCTCGCTGGAAAGACGAAGCTCAACAACAACTGCAACAGCAACTGAACCAAGTGGACAGTCAGCTTCAACAGTTAGATCTGCAATTGCAACAAGTGCTGACCGAAGTTCAAAAGCAAAGCCTACAACCACCGGGGCCAGAAACGGTTCAGCAGATCGAAAATATCAAAATCCAGTTCAACCAAGGCAAAAGTGAGTTGCTAGAACAAAAAAACCAAGTTCTGCAACAGCTTCAGCAAGTCCAAACCTTGGAATTGAACCAAGAAGTAAATCAAGGCCAAGTGGTCAGTGTTTTCAAGATTGAAAAAGGCGATAACCTGATCGGCAAGATGAATGTGGAAATTGTGCTGCGCGACGGCATTGTGGAAGAAATTCGTGGGGATGTGTAATTCTCAGATTCTGTAAGTCTCAGATCTATACCTCCAAATAAAAGGGTCGATCGCGCGATCGACCCTTTTTTCATCCCAGCTCTTTTTTCATCCCAGCTCTTTTTTCATCCCAGACAGTGCAGCCAACCCTTCAACCGCCCCAGACCACCCCCCCTCAAAACTCGCAAGCGCTTGAAACCCATAACAAACCTGCAACAAAATGTAAAACGAAATGTAATAGGATGATTAATCGGCTGTCTAAGCCAGTCCATCCAAGCCAGTCCATCCAAACCCATCCATCCCAAATCACAATCAATCACTATGCTGAGAGCCGGAATCGTCGGACTACCCAACGTTGGAAAATCCACCCTATTTAACGCGATCGTGGGAAATGCTAAAGCCCAAGCGGCAAACTTTCCCTTTTGTACGATCGAACCCAACGTCGGCATTGTGGCCGTTCCCGATCCCCGTCTCACCGTCCTAGCCAAAATTTCCAGCTCGTCAGAAATTGTGCCCGCACGGGTGGAATTTGTGGACATTGCGGGCTTGGTCAAAGGCGCAAGCCAAGGGGAAGGCTTGGGCAACCAGTTCCTCGCGAACATTCGTGAAGTTGATGCGATCGTCCATGTGGTGCGATGCTTTGAAAACGACGACATCATCCACGTTTCCGGCTCTGTGGATCCCCTGCGTGATGTGGATGTGATTAACCTAGAACTGGGTTTGGCGGACTTAGCCCAGGCCGAAAAACGGATTGAACGGGCCCGCAAAGACGCCCGCACCAAAAAAGAAATCCAGGTGGAAGTCGATGCCTTAGACAAAATTATTACGGCACTGAACGCAGGGAAATCCGCCCGATCGGTCGAACTCAATGAAGAGGAAGAACTCGCCATCAAGGCCATGGGCTTCCTGACCCGCAAACCCGTCATCTACGCCACCAACGTTTCTGAAGATGACTTGGCGACGGGGAACGCCTTTGTGGATAAAGTGCGGGCGATCGCGGCGGACGAAGGCGCGCAGGTGGTCGTGATTTCCGCTCAAGTGGAATCAGAACTGATCGAATTGCCGGAAGAGGAACGGGCCGAATTTCTGGAGTCCCTAGGCGTGACGGAAGGTGGGCTGCAATCCCTCATCCGAGCCACCTACAATCTCCTGGGACTGCAAACCTACTTCACCACTGGGCCCAAGGAAACCCGCGCCTGGACGATTCGCAAGGGCATGGTTGCCCCCCAAGCTGCTGGCGTCATCCACACCGACTTTGAACGCGGCTTCATCCGAGCAGAAACCGTCGCCTACCAAGATTTGGTGGACTGCGGCGCGATGAATGCAGCGAAGGAAAAGGGCCTAGTCCGCAGCGAAGGGAAAGAATACGTCGTCCAAGAAGGCGATGTCATGCTGTTCCGCTTCAATGTTTAACCGTTGAATCTCTCACCGAGATCTCTCACCGGCCCCTCAAACGGTTCGTTTCACCCAGCTTAATCATGCACACTGCCATCGGCCAGAGTCGCCCCTTTGAGCTGGGTTCCCGCCAACATGGTGCTGCTGACCTCCGCCCGGATTAGATTCGCCCCGCGCAGATCGGCCCCGCGCAAGTCAGCCCGTCCCAGGTAGGCTTCAATCAGATTGGCTTCCACCAGGATGGCTCCCTGGAGATTGGCGCGTCCGAGTTCCGCCTTGCTCAGACGCACCCGCTCCATGCGGGCCTGTTGCAAGTTAGCTTTGCTTAGTTTTGCGCCGTTCAAGGTCGCATCGATTAGCGTGGCTCCGCTCAGGTTGCTGCCCGTGAGGTCGATGCGATTCATTTTGGCCTCATGGAGAAAGGCCGCCTGAAAATCCGCCTGCGTTGCAATCACATCGCTGAGAAAGGTATGGGTGAGGATTGCACCAGTCAAGGTCGCTTCGCTGAGATTGGCCCCCTTTAAGCTGGCTTCACTCAAGATTGCCCCCGCCAGATTGGCTCGACTGAGATCAACACCAGTCAAGTTAGCCCCGCGCAAATCGGCTTCCCGCAGATCCGCGCCCCGCAGATTGGCCCCCGCTTGGATGCGGCCTTCCTCCCGTAAATTGGCTCCCCGGAGGCAGGCTCCCTGGAGGTTAGCCCCACTTAAATCCGCCCCCCGCAAATCAGCTCCCATGAGATTGGCATCCACGAGCACCGCCAGGGATAAATCCGCCCCGCGCAGATCGGCCCGCGCTAAGGTTGCCCCCTGTAAGTCGCCATCTCGGAGGTGGGCATTGAGGAGTTCCGCTTGGCTCAGGTTGGCTCCACACAGTTTGGTATGGCGGAGATTGGCTTGGCTCAGATCGGCCCGGTTGAGATAAGTAAAGGTCAAGTTCGCATGGTGAAAGTCGGCTCCTTTGAAATCCGCGCCGATCAAATCTGCGCCAGCCAGATTCCAATTGCTGCCATTCAAACCTGCAAATCGGGTTTCGCCAGCCTGGTAGCGATCGAGTAATTCCTGGGCGTTCATGGTGTGTCTTTCTCCCTAATCTCTAGCCAGCATCACAGTTCTGTGGCTTTCTGACTCACGATCGTCCTCGGAACCTTGCAAGTCGGAAGCGGGTGAACTTGAGATTTGTGAACTTGAGGTTTGTGAACTTGAGGTTTGTGAACTTGAGGTTTGTGAACTTGAGGTTTGTGACTTCGAGATTTGTGAACTTGAGGCTTGAGCTTCAACGATCGTCTGTGGGCTAGAGTCACTCAGTGGGCCGCTTAGAGAACCACTCAGTGAACCACTCGGCGAACCACTCGGTGGCAGTTCAGGAATGAGTCCCGCTGTGGAGAGGATGGTTTGGCCCATGGGGACAGCAAGACCATCGGCTTGGGAGTGATCCCGTTGGAACTGCTTCACTAGAGCCTCAATAATGGCTTCGTATTCTGCGGTATCCGGTAACTTTTCTGCTTCGTTGCGTAACTTGATGACCAAAAAATCGACCCGATTTTTGTAGGTATTAAACAGTTGTTCCAAGAGGTGGCCTAGGCTGAGGGCACGCAGTTGGGCGTAATCAACGGTGGAATGTGCAACCAACTCTGGCCGATCGGGGTGGAGTAATGCAGCCAACAAAACTTTCGTGCGGAGGGGGTTGGCCACCTTCATCATTTCCTGGCGGAAGTCGTAAAACAGCAGGTGGGTGGGGGGTGTCGGGAGAGTGTGGTTAACAACAGCGGACGCAGCGGACGTACTACTTTGGCCGAGGGC
Source organism: Alkalinema sp. FACHB-956 (assembly GCF_014697025.1). NCBI lineage: Bacteria > Bacillati > Cyanobacteriota > Cyanophyceae > Leptolyngbyales > Leptolyngbyaceae > Alkalinema > Alkalinema sp. FACHB-956. The sequence goes on from NZ_JACJRC010000003.1 coordinate 173,559, forward strand.
CTCTACAGTTAGCATGTCGCCATAGAGTGCAGAGAGATGTTGTAGGGCGGTATCCGCAATGGGTTGATACTCAATAGGTTTACTGAGGTGCTGGACGATGCGATTAAACGCCGCTTGTAGCTCGGGAAAGGTGTTATGGATCCGCCACAGGTCATCCACGATGCGCGTAAATTGGATGGCGGCTAATTTATCGGGATCGGTTTCCCAGGTGCGATGAATCACGCAGAGCATGAGCTTCTTCAAGCGCAGTTGCTGGGGATGACGATCGAGCAGTTGTCCAATTTGGGCTTGTTTTTGAAATAACTCGATCGGGCTTTGGGAAGAGGCTGACATTTGCCCTGGCAGCCCGAGGATAGTTTCTTCAGCATCGAGGGTCGTGACCTGCAATTCATACAGATCTTGCACACAATCCAAAAAAAACTCTGCGACCTGAGAGTACTCGATCGGTTTACTGAGGGTGTTAACAACCTGATGGACTCGACTTTGGAGTGAAGGAAGACGAGGATAGCACTGCCTAAGTTCTTCCACCAGCACTGCCATATCTAAGCCCTGGAATTGGGCAGGTTGAGTGGGCCACACGTTACGACAGAGGTAAACGAGCAGCTTAAGAATTCGAGTTGCGTGGGGCGCTTGGGCTAGCCGACGCGCGATCGCGGAAACATCTCCCATGCAAGGCACTCTGAAAGGCGACACTATGCTGCTAGGGTTCCCGCCGAAATGACTCGCCGTCTCCGTTGTTTTGCGGATTTTTGGTGTTTTACAGATTCGTGGAGGTGGGGGTAGCAAAGCTTATCCATCGGTTGGAATCTGTCAATCGCGGGAATATGTGCGATCGCCGGGAATATGGTACTGTAATCTACAGTAAGTCCATCGAGAAACCGGGGATTTATCTTAACCTCTGCATCATTATCCTCGTTCTTCTGCTTTTCCCTTGCATTTATGGGTATCACGGTTCAACAAGTCTCGAAACGATTTGGCAGCTTCCAGGCACTCGACCAAGTCAATGTTGATATTGAGAGTGGTTCACTAGTGGCCTTGTTAGGCCCATCGGGATCCGGAAAATCAACCTTGCTGCGCTTGATTGCCGGACTAGAGACGCCGGACAGTGGCAAGATTTTCTTAACCGGGAAAGATGCGACTTACCAAAGTGTGCAAGCCCGCAACATCGGCTTCGTATTCCAGCATTATGCGTTGTTCAAGCACATGACTGTGCGGCGCAATATTGCATTTGGCATGGAAATTCGTAAAATGCCTGCGACCAAAATTCAGCGGCGGGTCGAAGAATTACTCGATCTCGTACAGCTCTCTGGATTGGGCGATCGCTATCCGTCTCAGCTATCCGGTGGGCAACGGCAACGGGTGGCGCTGGCGAGGGCGCTGGCGGTAGAACCCAAGGTTTTACTGCTGGATGAACCCTTTGGAGCCTTAGATGCCAAGGTGCGGAAGGATTTGCGAGCCTGGTTGCGTCGCCTCCATGATGAAGTCCATGTCACAACCGTTTTTGTCACCCACGATCAAGAAGAGGCCATGGAAGTCTCGGATCAAATTGTTGTGATGAATAAAGGCAAAGTTGAGCAAGTGGGAACTCCAGCCCAAGTCTATGACCACCCAGCCAGCGCCTTTGTCATGAGCTTCATTGGGCCAGTGAATGTCTTGCCTACGAGTTCGCGGATTTTCCAAGAGAGCGGATTCGACTCCGCCAACCCAGAGATGTTCCTGCGGCCCCATGACATCCAAGTGGAACTCCAGCCCAATGCTTCGACGGTTCCCGCACGGGTTCAACGCTTGATTCATTTAGGTTGGGAAATTCAGGCCGAATTGGTACTGGATGATGGCCAAGAAATGGTAGCTCACCTTACCCGCGAACGGTTTGACCAACTCAATCTGACGGAGAACCAACGCATTCACGTCAAACCCAAGGATGCGAAATCGTTTCCGCTTTACTATGAGATTTAACGCCAATTATGGCGCATGACAGAATCGCTGCGTAGTAGACTGACGGAGGCAGAAAATAAAGAAGGGAGTCCTCCATGAACGCTCAGGATTTAATGAAAAAACAGGTGGGTTATGCCGCCGCCGATCGTGTCCAATCCGGCATGATTGTTGGCTTGGGCACGGGTTCTACGACTGCTTTTGCCATTCAAGCGATCGGTGAGCGGTTACAATCCGGCAGCCTGAAGGATATCAAAGGCATTCCCACCTCCTTCCAAGCGATCGTGCTCGCCCGGAAATTTGGCATTCCCCTCGTGGGCTTAGATGAAGTCGATCATATTGATATTGCGATCGATGGAGCCGATGAAGTGGATCCCAATAAAAACCTGATTAAAGGGGGCGGCGCGGCCCATACCCAGGAAAAAATTGTCGATTCCCTCGCTAATCAATTCATTGTGGTGGTAGACAGTACCAAGCTAGTCGATCACCTCGGTTCTACCTTCCTGCTGCCCGTGGAAGTTTTACCGATGGCCGTGGCTCCCGTCACCCGCGCGATCGAAAAACTGGGGGGGCAACCGCAATTACGTATGGGTGTGAAAAAAGCTGGCCCCGTCGTTACCGACCAAGGCAACTTAGTGATTGATGTGAAATTCGATCGCATTGACAATCCCAGTGAACTTGAGCAAACGCTCAACAACATTCCTGGTGTTCTCGAAAATGGTCTTTTTGTGAACGTTGCCGACATCATCTTGGTCGGTGAAATTCAAAACGATCAACCGATCGTTCGGGAAATTGCCTAATTTCTAACTTGACCTAATCTCTAACTTCAAATCTCTAACTTGAATAGTTGAAAAGTAAAAATTCAGACTAGCCGTTTTCCAGGAGGCAGATGCTCAAGGCAGCCGATCGGGAAAGCGGCTTTTTTATTCGCTCCACCACCCTTGCCACGCTGACCACGTTGCGACCAACTCCGCTAAATACCCATAGCCCTGAGACCCCGGATGAGCCCCGTCAAACGCCTTCACCTCATCTAGCCAAGGGGTATAGCATTGCAACGGCGTAAAGACATCCAGGAAGGGAATCGCAAGACTTTTGCAGAGGGACTCCAGCGCCTCAATCAAAACCCAAGTGCGATCGTTCTGTCCTGCATCTGCGATCGGGGGTGGACTCACCAGCAGCACCGGGTATTGCCGTTGGGCTACCGTCAGAATCGATCGTGCATGGATCAGCGAATCAGCCAACGCAACACGGGGCTGGCCATTCTCCCAGGTCGTGTCATTCGTACCAAAGGAAAAGACCAAACGGCCATCGCAATCTTCAGGTAGTCGCAACTGAACCTCCGATCGCCAACGCTGCCTCAGTTCCGCGCTAGTTTCTCGCCGAATCCCCAGGTTGTAATAGGTCACGTTGTAATTAGTCGCGTTGTAATTAGTCGCGTTGTAATTAGTCCCAGGGGCATTCGTTACGGGGGGATGCGTCCCAGGGGTATCAGTCCCAGGGGCATTCGTCACCGCAGAGCTAGCAGTCGCAGCATGACCAGCAGTCCCAGCACGACCTCTCTGCTGAGCCATCGCACAGATCCGCCCTGTCCACCCTAGGCAATCTGGATCCCCGGTGCCATTAATGAAAGAGTCGCCTAAAAAACAGATCCGCCGATCGCGGGATGCTAAAACATGCATAGAAAGCTGGATCCCTTGTGTAGCAAGGACTTTGGGGATCGGAATCATACCGCGATCGCGGGCGTTTTTCAACAAATCCTCACCTTGGAATAGATTTACAATTCTTTACACAACCTGTGGAAAACTGACCTTTCTCCCAGGTCAATCCACAGGTTTCCCCAACATTCTCCACACGTTATCCACAACTTTCCACAGGTTTTCCCCAGAAAAGGAACGGTTTATCGACCCTCCCCGTAGCTTTGTGGAAAAGCAGCAAGTTCCTTCAACAGTTTGTGGAAAAGTGGTTGTTAGGTGAAGTTGTGTAACAGAAAAACGTCCGAAACCCGCATTTCTTCGTTTTACAAGTTCGCTTGAGTGATCAAAATTTCACGATCGTCAATGTTGATCTTCTAGAAGCGATCGCGCAGAATATAGCGACCAAAGCAAAGCCCTCAAACCTATACTCCGCTACGGATCCAAATCTTGGTTACGTGTTCGGTTATTCGTGGGACGGGTGATGTTTTTGTGTTGATTTTTTTCAGAGAGAGAATTGCCCATGGATACGCCCATCAGCCTTCTGGTCGAAATTCCTGAAACATTGCACGGTTCTTTGATCAACTTTCTGGACAATCGTCCTGATTGGGATCAGGATCGCGTATTCTCCGCTGCAATTTCCCTGTTTCTCTTACAAAATCGTTCCCCTGAACAGGGCAGCGATCGACAAGCGGCTCGCATCTATCTAGATTCTATTTTTCGTCGTCCTGCCGATGCAGCTTCGTGAGAGCGGCTGCTTCCGGCACCTGCTTTCTGAAACAGGATTATTCTGGGCTGATTTACAGATTGATTGACAGAATGTTTCGATCAAGTCTTCTAACAAGTCGCTTCCCTACCACCCTTTGTTCCCTTGCCTTGAGTTTGCAAACCTAAATTCGCAAACCTAAGTTCCCTAACTTAACGTCTAACTTGAATGTCCCAATTGAACGTCCAAAACAAGTATTTCCAGTCTTGAGTTCTTCCCTTGTTCCTTTGTCATCCGTTGGTTCCGTTACAATCTAGCTTATCTGTCTAGCTTGTCTGTCTGAATTGAATACTGGACTGGATCATTGCAGAAAGAATGGATTTCATCTTCAACAGAGTTTCGGGGTAAAAGTAGCTGCTTATAAGCTTTTGAGGCTTAGTAATAGACCGATCGAACCGTTGAAAAGTCCATTCTTTCTCCCCTGTCAGTCTTGCTCTACCTTGCTTTGTTTCAACCTTGTCTTGTTCACCTTTTTAATTACTTTGAGCAGTTATGACCTACCACATCTCTGCTACGAAGTTGAAGGCATATAAACGTTGTCCCTATGCCTACTACTTACGTTACGAACGGCGTGTTGGCTCCAATGAATGCTATGGATCGGCAGCGTTGGGTACAGCGTTGCACCAAGCCTTAGCACAGTGTTATCGCGATTGGCATTCTAGCGATCGTATACCTGATTGGGGCTGGTTTAGTGCAGCGTGGGATCAATTTTCCATGGGCTTGACCAACGGTCAGATTCTGGAGGGTCGGGGGATTCTTGAACGCTATTATCAAACGTTCATCGCCAACCAAATGTCCCTCAATCAACCGCTAGCCGTGGAAGGCAAAATCCAAGCCAAGCTTCAGGTGGAAAATGTAGAGTTTACGATTTCCGGACGGTACGATCGCATTGATTATCTCGCCGATGGATTGGAGTTAATTGACTACAAATCCGCCCGCGATGTTAAGTTACCCGATGCCGAAGAAGTCGATCTGCAAATTGGACTATATTACTTGGCTCTGGAGCAAACCTATCAGCAAAGCTTAAAGTACCTCAGCCTGCTGTTCCTGCGAACGGGGGAAAAGGTGCAATATAAAGCAACCCAACGCCATAAACGCAAAGTCAAGAAAATTATTTCCGACCTTGCCATGGAACTGCGCCACGATCGGACTTGGCAACCCCAACCCGGTTCCCAATGTGCCCGTTGTGCCTATGCTGGATACTGCGCGGCGGTGACCTGTTCTCCCAATCCTGTGCCACCCTGTGAGCGGCTTCAAGGACTCCAGCTTGCCATTAGTTTTTAGATCGTTGATTTTACAATTATAAGAATTACGTTCTCATCACCCATGCATTCGATAATGCATGGGTTTTGTATTGATTTATTGGGTATTTACTAATGGGGAATTCGTATTTATTCATGGGGAATTCGATAGAGTTCCTTGGATTCTACGATCGTCCCCTCTGCCGTCACCCAAACCAATTGGCATTGCTGGACAACTCCCGATGCGATCGTCACTAGAGAGAAATTCCGTAGTATTCCCTGAGCTGTCTGCCGCCAACGTGGTGCACAGGCTGCATTGAGGTACACCGACTGCTCCTGGGTATGAATCACCCGCCGGGTGCGATCGGGCGCAATCCGCAAACTGTGGTGCATATGGCCAAACGTAACCAGCGACACCTGTTTCCCTAGGGCAGGAACCTTCGACAACATCACTTCAAAATCCCTATCCCCATAGTCTCCCCCCGCTGGATACCAATCCTTTCCGCAGGGATCCTCCGGTTGATCACCCATTCCCGCAGGCCCGTTGTGACCCACAAAAATTAAATGATCGCAGGTTGTCTGCTCCACCACGGCCACCATTCGATCGATCGACTCCTCAAAACTCCGGACATCAAAGCGCTTGCGATAAAATTTGCGGTGTTTCCACTTCACGCCCCCCCAACTGAAAGGCCGCACGCCCACGACGCTAATGCCCCAAGCAGGAAAATCCAACTTGCCATAGCCCACGAACGCTTCACCCAGTAAATCAATCTGCATCTGCACCCGATCTTCTGCATGACGATCGTAGGGACAGCGCGATCGGCCCCAGGAACTCGCTGAATACCAAGCATCATGATTGCCTAAATTCACGGCCTTCGGTAAGTCCAGCGAGGCCACCTTTTGCACAACTTCGATCGCTTCGTTGCCAAAGTCACCAACAAATAAAACTAAATCTACGCCCAAGCCTTTGAGTGCCGTGTGATCCGCTTCTTCCCACTGATCATGGACATCCCCAACAACCGCAATTTTAATGCAATTCCCGATGGTCATAGTGTTTCTCTAAACAATTGTTCCAGCAATCTTTCCGTCATATTTTTTAGATCTGTTTTTTGGACCTATCTTGTTCCCCATCGCGCACTGATTAATCATTAATCCAAGTCGATCGCCAAGCGACCTGGGCTTCTGCAATCGATCGCTGCCGTTGCCGTTTACGATAGTCTCGGCCCAATGCCTTCATTCGCTGGGTTACTTCGCGAAGCTTACGTCGCCAAACCATGGTTTCCGCATCGTTGAATTCCAGTTCTGCCAACCGTAACTGAACCGCAACAACATGCATCAGATTAGCGGGACGCTTGCTACTCTTTTCCCGTTTTTCCGGTGAACTTCCTGGCCCTTCCACCAACATTTGCACAACATGGGGCAGTTTACCCATCGTTTCTGCACCTTCGGCGCGGGATGCGGCTTCTAAGACTGCATCCGGCAAGTTGGGAGAAATTAAACTGGCCCGTTGCAAAACCTGATTAACTTGGTGAGACAGTTGCCGTAACGTTTGTCGGGTCGATCGCTCCACATAGTCTTGCCAATTGAGCCATTGATCGATCGGGCTGGGAGGACGTTGGGAGGCCACTGCCGAAGCTACCTCCGCCAGCAACGCCGCCAATTCTTGAGCTGGATCTTCCTTTGTTTCTGCTTCATTTTCTACTTCACTTTCGTCGTCGTCCGCATCATCATCATTATCATCATCGTCATGGAATTTTTCCGCTCTAGACTGACGGTCTTCCACCATGAACGATTCTTCAAGCAAGTCCGAATCTTCCTCTAGGGATTGAATACGGAATGACGGTAACGCAGCGACTTCGCCGAGGGTGGGTAGTTGGGTTAATTGCGTAGCGGCCTGACGGGCGATCGATCGCACATCACTTTGCAACATTTCCCGCTGACTCACCGATAGCCGCAAAAATTCTTCCGGGAACCCTTCTGTGCACACATGGTAGGCCGCCAAAATCAACTGCTGGCGTGCATTTTTCTGCAATGCATCCAAATAACTAGCATAGGTCTGACGGAGGGTTTCACCCAGCTCTGCAACCTGCTTATCTAATTCCGCAAGGCTTTGATTCAGTTGCTCAATGGATGCTGCCATGGACGGTTCTGGACTCTGAATGAACAATCTTTTCTAGGATAACGGTAGTCGATCGAGACAAGCAGCCCTTCAGCGTTTTTCTCCAGGTTTGAGGGCACGTTATTTTCCCTCACAGAAACCAAGCGCCCACGATCACAATCTCTCATCCTCAAAATCTCTCACTCTCAACTAGGCGAATGGCCCAAACAGCGCTGAAGAAACCGTCGAGGTAAATCCGGCGTGGTGCCCCAGTGCAAATGTAAATACGACGCATGTAAATTGGCCATTGCCCAGCCCTCCGCTTGCCCTTCCAGTGGATTCGTCGCGGGAGTCTCTGAATGTTGCTGTTCTGAATTCTGCTGGGCCGATCGCGCAAACGGAAATTGCGACCCTCCCGATCGAGCCGGGGTTACCTGGAGCGATCGCAAATGAAACAACGGTTGCGCCGATCGCCCCGTCACCTGCGATCGATGGAACTCATGACCTCGCAGCCGTTGCCCCGCTTGCACCAGAGCACTCGTCGCTTGTACCGTGGCCTCCCGGTAGCCCAACGTTAGCCGTTTGCCCATCACTGCATCCGTCGGCAACGTCCCCACCATGGCATGGCGCTGCCCCTCAAAATCGACGATCGCCTGACAGAGATACATCAAGCCACCACATTCCCCATAGGTCGGCAGTCCCTGGGCGATCGCCTGTCCCACGGCCTGCCGTGCTGCGGCATTGTCCGCCAGTTCTGCCGCAAACATTTCCGGAAAGCCCCCGCCAAAATACAGCCCCTGGCAATCCGGTCGTGGCCCATCCCGCAGCGGACTCCAAGGCACCAGTTCCGCACCCAAGGCCGTCAGCAACTCTAAATTATCGGCATAGTAAAAACTGAAGGCCGGATCCTGGGCGATCGCTAATCGCACGGGTTGGGGGAGGGGCTCCACTTCAGGCAGATCAGACGGTTCGATCGACGAGGCCAACGGCGAATTCTCGACCAATGGCAATAGTTTTTCCCAATCAAAACAACGCAAACCCAAGACCGCCAAACGATCGAGAATCTCCGTCAACTGCGGCAATTCCGCCGTTGGCACCAACCCTAAATGCCGATCGGGCAGATGGATCTGATCCTCCCGTCGCAACACCCCCACAATCGGCAGGTTTAACGGTTCCAGCGCCGCCATCAGTAATTCCAAATGGCGATCGCTGCCCACCTGATTCAGCACCAGACCCGCCACATTCACCGCCGGGTCAAACGTCCGATACCCCTGTACCAGCGCCGCGATCGATTGGGACACACTGCGGCAATTCACCACCAGCACCACGGGCAACCCCAACACCTTCGCCACATGGGCCGTACTGCCATAGCCCTGCGGAGCCGCCGCCCCATCAAACAGCCCCATCACCCCTTCTACGATGCTGTGGGGGATGGCCTGCGATCGTCGCCCATAGGATTGCCGCACGTAGGTTTCAGAAGTCAGTACCGGATCCAAGTTATAGCAAGCGCGCCCAGTCACAGCCCGGTGAAACATCGGATCAATATAGTCCGGCCCCACTTTAAACGACTGCACCGCCAATTGCTTCTGCCGCAACGCCGCCAGCATCGCCAGCGTCACCGTTGTCTTGCCACTGCCACTGCGATCGCCCGCAATAATAACACCCATACCTTTCTCCAAAGTCCCAGACCATGCTACCCTAAAGCCTGATGGTACATCTGCTCTGCCATGCATCCCGAAAAACCCCTCGGTTCTGTTATTCAAGGCTCCCTCAGCAAAGGGTTAGAAGTTCGCCTCCATGCCGATGTGTCGGTGGAAGAAATGCGGGTGGGCAAGTTTTTGGTTGTCCAGGGTAGCCGATCGCGCTTTTTCTGCATGTTGACCGATGTAACCTTGGGCACCGCCAGCCAACGGATCCTCGCTAATCCCCCCGATCCGGCAAATACCTTTTTGCAGGAAGTGCTGGCAGGCAGCGGCACCTACGGCACGATCGAACTCGCTCCGATGCTCATGATTAACGACGAGAAGCGTAGGGACAGTCCCGCGATCGCGGAGAATACCGCTGAAACAACCTCTGCTAAAAAATCCGCCAAAGCTAAGGCCAAAATTCCCAACACCCGATCTACCGTTGCCGCCGCATCCTACCAGCCCAACACCAACGCCGATATTGAACTCCTGCCCGTTAAAACCATTCCCAGCCACTTCAGCCAAGTGTATGACGCCAGCGATCGGGACTTCCGCGCCGTCTTTGGTTGGGAAGACGACCCCCACCGCCGCAACTTTGCCATTGGGGAACCGATCGACATGGCTGTGCCCATCTGCCTGGATCTCGATCGCTTTGTGGAACGGAGTAATGGGGTCTTTGGCAAATCGGGCACGGGGAAATCCTTCCTAACTCGCTTGCTTCTGGCGGGCGTGGTGCGCAAACAGGCCGCCGTGAATCTAATTTTCGACATGCACTCGGAGTATGGCTGGGAAGCGACCCGCGAAGGTAAAGCCTTTAGTACCGTGAAGGGATTATGCCAATTGTTTCCTGGCAAAGTCGAAATTTTTACCCTCGACCCCGATTCCACTAAACGGCGCGGGGTGCGCAATGCCCAGGAACTCTACATCGGCTACGACCAAATCGAAGTGGAAGATTTGGCGTTGGTGCGGGGAGAATTGAATCTCTCGGAAACCAGCTTGGAAAATGCGGTGATCCTGCGCAACGAATTTGGCAAAGGTTGGATCAATCGCCTCCTGACGATGAGCAATGAAGAAATCCAGGAATTCTGCGAAGTCAAGATGGGGAACAAATCTTCCATCATGGCCCTGCAACGCAAACTAATTCGGCTGGAGTCGTTGAAATACATTCGCAATTCCTGTCCCCATAACTATGTCGCCCAGGTGTTGGAATGCATTGAAGCAGGGAAGCACGTTGTCATTGAGTTCGGTTCCCAATCCAACCTGCTCTCCTATATGTTGGCGACCAATATCATTGCCCGCCGTATCCATGCCGCCTATGTGCGGAAAGCTGAACATTTTTTGCAAACCAAAAACATTGACGATCGCCCCCGTCAATTAATGATTACGATCGAAGAAGCCCACCGTTTTCTCGATCCAGCCACCGTTGGGCAAACGATTTTCGGCACGATCGCGCGGGAAATGCGCAAATACTTTGTCACGCTGCTGGTGGTCGATCAGCGGCCTTCCGGCATTGACAACGAAGTCATGTCGCAAATTGGAACTCGGATTACCGCACTGCTCAACGACGAAAAGGATATCGATGCCATTTTCACCGGGGTTTCCGGCGGCCAAGCCCTGCGATCGGTGCTGGCCAAACTAGACTCCAAACAACAGGCCCTCATCCTGGGTCACGCGGTTCCCATGCCCGTGGTCATCCGCACCCGCCCCTACGACGAAGCCTTCTATGCCGCGATCGGCGATACCGACTGGGCTAGCCTTGAAGATGAAGCGGTGCTCAAAGCAGCCCTGGCAGCCAAAGCTGATTTGGGGTTTTAGTCAGCCGCAATCTCCCGCCAACCTCGATCGCAGCATAGCCCCTCAATCGCAAACTACGCTGTCAAATCAAACTTTGCCAGAAATCAAACTTTGCCAGAAATCAAACCGTGTCGAATCCAACCGCGTCAAATCCAGCCTAGGGATTGACTCTTGTAGTACCCTGTAATACAATTAGACCATAGTAGTTTCAAGCCGTTTTCCACCGAATCCCGATCGAAAACCAACCCAGGAATCATCCTTTCCCACCAGTCACTTTTGTTTTGTTAGGTTAATTCCAGGTTAATTGTGTGTGAGATTTAGTGCCATTTTTGAGTGCCATTTTTTTAGCACCATTGAAGCATCTTCATACTTGCTCCACTCAGTTTTCAGAGGATCACTTTAGGAACTTTTTGTAGATAGAAATCTGTCTCCATCTCAAGTGCGTATTCTGGTGTGTCACACTCCAGTCACATTCTTGCTACATGGAAACCACGTAGGTCATCTATGCTAAAGCTACCGATTATTACCCCGTTATTGCAGGGTGTACTAAGGAGGTCAAAACCTTGATAGAAGAGACTTTCCAGCCATGGGCGATTTCCAAGTTCAGGTAGAGGAATCCCTACTGAATTGCCCCTGATAGGGTTCGGTTGTCCCATAGCGTCCAGAGCATTAAATTGCGATGATGAAGTGACCTAAAACGGAATGCTAGAGATATTTAATAGGTTGCAATCGAATATTTCTATTCAAGAAATGTTTTGTCTGACTGGGCATTGAGATCGGGCAACACAAGGCAATCTACCCATGCCCATTCATCGCTTAGCCAACCTAACTAGCACCTCCGCTTTCGCTTCGTTATCTCTAGGATCCTTCAGAATAGGCACATTTACTCTCTTTACTGGCTTCAAGTTTTGTAATATGATTAACTCATACTCATTTCGACTTCGTTTATCATTATTTGCCTAGAGGTTGCCCAATATGAAACAGAAGTCTGAATCTCGCACCCTCCGATTTGGGGGTGCAGGCATGAAATCTTCATTGAGTCCCATGCTTGAGTCACGCACTTGAGTTCCATACTTGAGTCACATACTTGAGTCACACTTTTGACTGTCGCAAATTGTCTCCTCACTGGTTAGAGTTAGTCGCAGATTACTGAATCGTTTTCGCTGAAAGTGCTCTGTAGAACTCAATGCTTTTTTGAATATGTCCACCCTCTGAATGCGTTAGTGAGGTCTTTGATCCCTCTGGAGTCGTCCTCTATTTCCTGTTACGGAGTTTTGCCACCATGACCACTGCCACTTCCAAAACAACCCATCCCAGCCCAACTTACACGGCAGATATGGTGCGGACGTATCTGCATGAGATTGGTCGTGTACCCATGCTGACCCACGAGCAAGAAATTGTTTATGGTAAGCAGGTGCAGCAAATGATGGCCTTACAAGACCAAAAGGCCAACCTTGCTAAGACGTTGGATCATGAACCGAGCGATCGCGAATTAGCCGATCACGCTCAGATTAATGAGACGGAAATCAAGAACATCTTCCAGCGGGGTCGGCGAGCCAAGCAGAAGATGATTGAAGCCAACCTGCGCCTCGTGGTGTCGATCGCGAAGAAGTACCAAAAGCGCAACTTAGAGTTCCTGGATTTGATTCAAGAAGGCTCCCTGGGCTTGGAACGGGGGGTGGAGAAATATGATCCCACCCGAGGTTACAAGTTCTCGACTTACGCCTACTGGTGGATTCGTCAAGCCATCACCCGCGCGATCGCCCAACAGAGCCGCACCATTCGTCTGCCTATCCACATCACCGAAAAGCTGAACAAAATTAAACGGGTTCAGCGAGAACTGGCACAAACGCTAGGCCGCAGCCCCAGTGTGGCAGAGATCTCCGCTGAGTTAGACTTGGCTCCGGAGGAAATTCGGGATTATCTGATCATGGCCCGTCAGCCTGTCTCGCTTGATTTACGGGTGGGCGACAACCAAGACACCGAGTTGCAAGAGTTGCTAGAGGATGATGGCGCATCGCCGGAGATTTACACCACTCAAGAGCTACTGCGCCAAGACCTGCATAACTTGCTGGCAGATCTAACCCCTCAACAGCGGGAGGTTCTGATGCTGCGCTACGGCTTAGAGGATGGCATTGAGCGATCGCTGGCCAAAGTGGGCGAACAGTTGAACCTCAGCCGGGAGCGGGTGCGGCAACTGGAGCGGCAGGCATTGGATCACCTCCGTCGCCGCAAAGCCATGGTGCGGGAATATCTGGCTAGTTAAACCCGCTAGTTCGACCAACGTTACGCACGAAGTTACGCACGAAGTTACGCGAAAGGGCCAGCACTCAGCTGACCATCCATTACAACCACACCTAACGAGGAGCGCGATCGCGCTCCTTTTTCGATCTTGCCTGACTCCCATGAACCAGAGAGATCTCTAGCAGGCGCTAGCAGTGAGCTTCCAGCCATGAAATGGGGCTTCTAGCCGTCGTTATTCAGGTCGTCTTCAGATTGTCTCTAGAATTGCTCAAAACACAATTGTTTGTTAATTTTTCAACTAAATATTACATTCAACTTAACAACTTCGTTACCGTTGCAAATGATTAAATCACCGGCTTACGTGATCTGAGTCACAAGTCTTTGCGATCGGTCTTCTTAGGCCAGTTTTAGAGGTGGTTATTGAGCCATGACCGAGGGGTTGAGTCAGTTCAAACCATCCTATCGTTATAAAGCTTAAAGTCCCATGGGCATTGATTGGAAGGAACCGCTCTACAATGAGTTAACCTCCCTCAATCACCCAAGTGGCCGGATTGCAGAGTGGCACTTTTACACATTGCGATTCCTTTGGAAAGATGATTTCATAACTATATGAAAAGCTTCTGGGTAACAGGCTTCTGACTGATAGATCCCTTGTTCCTAAAAAGTTTGACTGTTCAGACTATCTCAGAATTTCTTCAGAATTTCTTAGGAGAGAGTCCCGCTTAATCCAGTTTTCAGTTATCTTCAAGCGCTATTTTAGCCACCGGAGTTCTGTAGACTGACTCAGTTTTAGCAGAAACGGCATTTGCATAACTGGACTCTCTGAGGATATAAAACCTTTCACAGCTTCGGTTCGCACATTTCTGGAATCGGTCATCTCAGCACTGAATCTAGTCATTGCAATACCCTCACACCTTAGGGGGACGACTCTACGCTCAGTCGATCGCTCCCGGCCTTGCTAATAAAATTTATATTGTGAGAGATGCTCTTATGGATGTGTTTTCTACGTGGTGTGATCATCAGTCGGGCGTGAAAGATGGGTTGTTTTCACGTTTATTCACCGCTGCTTCTCTAGCAGTAGGCTTAACATTATCTGTAATGGCATATCAGCCGGCCAATGCGGTGCCGAGCAATTCTCCAACTATCTTAACATCCGCAAAAACATCTGCCCTTATTCCCGCTGCTGTTTCTAGTCCCTTAGCAGATGGCGTTTATCTATACGGGGAAGAGGCTCAACCGGACGTGCTGGGTAGAGCATATTTTGTGTTTGAGGTGAAGCAGGGTCAAGTTCTCGGCGCATTGTACATGCCCAATTCCTCCTTTGATTGTGCCGCTGGACAGTTCCAAGCTAATCAACTGGCATTAACCGTGCGTGGAGCCTACGATCCCACTCCGATCCCTTTTGAAATTGCCCTCGATCGCTCAGGGATTGTCGCGTCCAATGACGTCCAGACAGAAATTGGCCTAGAAGGATTCCAGCGCCTAGAAAAAGTCAGTGATAACGATCACCGAATCCTTGAAATGTGCAAAGCAACCCTGAGCAAAACCCGATAGTCCGTTCTGGCGTTATCCATCTTGTGCAGGGAGGAGAGGCCAGTTACCGGATAGCCAGTCACGGCGTCAATCAAGATATTCAGTCACGGAGCCAATCCCTCAGTCGCCCAAATCCAGCTGAGTTGTTTGAACCCGATCGCCCCCCTCTGATAAGGTTAAAGGCATTGGTTGATATTGCCTCTGCACCATCTTGAGTTCCGCCCATGGGTCAGTCGAAAAAGGTCAAAGCGTCTGCGATCGCGGCTTCAAAAGTCACCGCTTCAAAAGCCCCCGATCCGAAGAAAGACTTAGCGTCCCCATTGGCACCCCCCCCGGTGGCTCAGCCTGTGGATGCGACTGTTGATACAACTGTGAATTCCACTGTGAATTCCACTGTGAATTCCACTGTGAATTCCACTGTGGATGCGACCGTCGATCCAGGAGCTAACCCCAACTCCTATGCAGATCGAACCGAGCGTATTCAAGCAATTACTCAACTGATCAAGACCCTTCAACCCTTCATCTGGGCGATCGTCTTGGCGATCGTCTTAATTCCCCTAGCCGGAAAATACATTATTGATCAGTCCCTAGTTCACCGAGCACCGGACATTCCCGAAGTGGTGCAGGAAGTCGCTGTCACGGCCCCGGACTGGAGTGAAGTAGATCGGGCGATCGCCGATAGTTTGCAAACCGCCCATGGGGTTGCTGAAACCTATGCCTCCCAAGCACTCACCCAATGGGAAGCGGAACTAGAGCCACGCATTGAAAATTTCCTCGACTGGTACTTCGACTTTTTTAACCAGAAGCGGATGGAATTCAGCACGCCCTTCGTCTGGGGCTATGGCTGGGCCATCCATCGTATGGATCCTAACCAACCCAGCGGCAAAGAGGCCGTGATTACCCATTTGTCAGAATCCTTTGAAAAAGAGTTCTCCAAACGGGTATTAGTGCCTAAGAACGCTCAACTGCGCTTAGAAGTCATCACCAATCAAACCGTTGATCAGTATTTAGCGGCCCTTCGTGAGTCGATCGGAGCTGTGCAAACCAAATACCATATCCCCCAAGGCCAATGGGATCGCTACCTCAGCGATATTTCCCTCACCCTGGGCAGCGAAGGCACCGTATCGAGCCTCTCCCTCAAGACTCTGGCAGGTGGTGGAACTTACCTCGCCGCCAAACCGATCGTCATGGCGTCCCTCGGCAAACTTGGGAGTAAAGCCAGCGCCAAGTTTGCCGGAGCTGCTGCCTCCAAGGTGGCCGCCAAAACCGGAGGAGCCGTCGCCGCAGAATTGGGAGCCGCCGCCCTTGATCCGATCGTGGGTCTTGGGATCCTCGCCTGGGATGTCTGGGACTATCGCCACACCGTGGAGGTCGATCGGCCTGTCCTGCGGGACAATCTAGCGACCTATCTCCAGGATGTGAAACAAGTGCTGCTCAACCATCCCGATTCCGGCGTCATGACGGCTATTCGGCAAATCGAGCAGGACATTTTGGCAGCGCTGTAGCAAATTTGCTGGGAATCTCAATCATTCAAGCGACAACAGGCAAAAAGATGCGGTTGTCACCCAACTGACTGAAATTTGACACTGAAATTTGACACTGAAATTTGACAAAGAACCAGCCCACCGACCCACCGACCCTACTCTTCTTCGCCCGCATGGTAGGAACTGCGCACCAATGGCCCCGATCGCACGTGGGAAAACCCTAATTCCCGCGCGATCGCGCCTAACTTTTCAAACTCATCAGGATGCCAATACTTGCGCACAGGCAAATGCTCCAAGCTCGGACGCATATACTGTCCGAGAGTCACCCGATCGCAGCCCACCGATCGCAGATCCTTCAGCGTTTGGATCACCTCAGCTTCCGTTTCCCCATGGCCCAGCATCAACCCCGATTTCGTCGGAATCGTCGGGTCAAATTGCTTGACGAGCTGCAACACCCGCAGCGTGCGATCGTACTTTGCCCCCCGGCGTACCGTTCCCTGAAGACGTTCGATCGTTTCAATATTATGGTTATAGCAAGCGGGCTGCGCCTCAACGATCGTTTTGACCCGTTGGGCTTGTAACGTCTCTGGAGACAAGTTCTCCTGCCGTCCGCCGTAGAAATCTGGGGTCAGTACCTCAATTTGGGTTTCTGGATTCGTGGCTCGAATGGCTGCCATCGTCGCGACAAACCAGCCAGCCCCCCCATCTTCCAAGTCATCCCTCGCCACAGACGTTAAGACAACATAACGCAGTCCTAACAATTGCACCGATTCCGCAACCTTTTGGGGCTCGTGGGGATCCAATGCCATCGGCGCGTGGCCCTTATCCACCTGGCAAAATCCACAGGATCGGGTACAAGTCGGCCCCATCAGCAAAAAGGTCGCCGTGCCCTGGGCATAGCACTCACCTCGATTGGGACAACGCCCTTCTTCGCAAATGGTGTGGATATTCCGTTGCTTGATAATTTGCTGAACCGTTGAAATCTCACTGGCCTTTCCGATCGATCTCCGCAACCACGGCGGCATCGCTTGAATATCCGCTCGCTCGGCCTCGCGATCCACCCGCGATCGAGGCATCTTAGCGAGAGAAGGGCTGGGAATCGAAGAATTAGTGTCAGCAGCCATAGAGTTGGGCACAATAGAGTCGATTGTCCAAGGGTGCGGACAAAATCAATATAATACTCGATCGATAAAGCTGCTAGGGGAGCTGGTGCAGGATGCCTCAAGATTCGGAGCACAAAACGCAAAATCCATTCATAATTCAATGGGGGAGCCGATCAAAATGAGTGAATCGCTCTCTGGATTTAGTGCTAGAAGTAATGTCATAGGAGAGTTTTCTAAGAGAGTGTGATTATTTGAACTTTTAGCTTCATCCTAAAAATAGACACCAAAAAAGCAGGCAATATACAACAGGCGCAAGAGTGTTTCCCGTCTGTCGGGTCTTTGTCAGGGTTTCATCTAGCCTTCGGATTGGACAGTCGCCGCCTTGAAACACTTTCACCTCTTTGTCTTTCACTCATGGTTATTAATTCCGCAGTCACCCGCAGAGGAGTTTAGTTGTGGCAAGTCATAAGGTTCTAGTGATTGATGACAGCGCCGTGATCCGGAACATGGTTCGCGATATGCTGCCCAAGGGCAATTTTGACGTTCTGGAAGCAAAAGACGGGGTTCAAGGGATTAACCTTGTGCGTCAAGAGCGGCCAACGCTAATCATGCTGGACTTTTTGCTCCCCCGTATGAGTGGCTGGGAAGTCTATCAGCAAATCCAAGCCCAACCCGATCTCCAGTCCATTCCTTTAGTCCTCATGTCTGGGCGTAAGGAAGAAGTCACGGAAAAGCTCCAAGAGCCGTTTGAATATTTTGAGTTCGTCCAAAAGCCCTTTGACCAAAAGCAATTAATTGAAGCGATCAAAGCGGCCATGAGCAAAGCCAAGCGGCGTCCAGCGGCAGTGGCCGCACCCGCCGCCGCACCCGCTGCCGCTGCAACGGGGGATACCAGCGGTGAAATGGCTGCGCTCAAAGCGCAAGTCGCGAAGTTGCAAGCAGAAGTCGATGCTCTGAAGAAACAACAGGCGCAAATTTTAGCTTTCATTAAGTCTAAGCTGAAGTAGAGCAGCTATTCCCACAGCCGTTTAAGGCCCAAAGTGGTTTAAGCGTGCTGCATCAAACGCCCTCCAGTTCACTCAGGAACCAGAGGGCGATTTTTAATGGCCATTGCAGGGAGCTTGAGAGCGCCAGTCGTAGCCACTGTACCCACTGCACCCACTATTACTCCAGTTCCCGACGCCCTTCCAGGGCCCGCGCTAACGTCACCTCATCGGCATATTCCAAATCCCCACCCATGGGTAGCCCAAAGGCAATGCGCGTCACCTTGGTAAAGGGCTTGAGCAAGTGGGCGACGTAGAGCGTGGTTGTTTCCCCTTCCACACTGGGACTGATCGCCATAATCACCTCTTGGATCGATTGCTGGCTGACCCGCCGCACGAGGGCTTGAATGTTTAATTGCTCCGGGCCGATGCCATCGATCGGTGAAATCAGTCCCCCTAGCACATGGTATTTGCCTTTGTACTCGCGGGTTTTTTCCAGGGCAATTAAATCGCGGGAATCTTCAACCACACAGAGCAGGCGATCGTCGCGCTTCGGAGAACTGCAAATCTCGCACACCGGATCGGCGGATAAATGCCCGCACACTGAGCAATGCCCCACCTGCTGCTTGGCATCTAACAACGCCTGGGCTAGGGCCGCCACTTCCTCCTTGGGACGTTTGAGAATATGCAAAGCCAGACGTTGAGCCGTTTTTGGCCCAACCCCTGGCAAATGCTGTAAATGTTCAATTAATCGGGCAAGGGGGCGAGTATACATCAGTTCTCCATCAGCCAGGGGGCCAAGCCAGACTCCGCCCACCCAGAATATGCAAATGCAGATGATACACCGTTTGGCCACCATCCTCACCGGTGTTGATCACGACTCGGTACCCCTTAGCCAAGCCTTCCTTTGCAGCAATTTCCTTCGCCTTGATGAGCAAATGCCCCAGCAATGCATGGTCTTCAGCCGTCGCATCCGCCAGCTTGGGAATATGTTGTTTTGGAATGAGGAGAATATGGATGGGGGCTTGGGGGCTAATGTCCCGAAACGCGAGGCACATTTCATCTTCGTAAATAATGTCGGCAGGCATTTCCTTCCGGATAATCTTGCCAAAAATGGTTTCGTTGGACTGGCTCATAAATTGTTTAAGTGCTGCTTTCGTTATTGTAAGCAATCCCTGTGAGGAATCTCTAAAAAGCCGGGAACTCTAAGCCAGATCCGTCATTTAGCGAGTTACATGCTGTCGAGAATTTGGAGTGCATCCCTGATGGGGATTGATGCCCTGAAAGTGGGGGTCGAAGTGGATGTCTCGAATAACATCCCCGGAATGGTGGTGGTGGGATTGCCCGATACAGCAGTACAGGAATCGAAGGAGCGGGTCAAAGCCGCAATTAAAAATGCTGGATTTGCCTTTCCCATGCGGCGGATCGTGATTAACCTCACGCCAGCGGATCTGCGCAAAGAAGGCCCCTGTTTTGACCTGCCCATCAGTATCGGCGTCCTCGCAGCTTCAGAACAGGTTCCCACCGATGCCTTAGAGCATTGCCTATTTCTCGGTGAATTGTCGCTGGATGGGAGCTTGCGTCCGGTGGCCGGGGTGTTGGCGATCGCGGCGGCGGCTCAGAAGTTAGGGATCCGATCGCTGATTGTCCCGGCGGATAATGTGCGGGAAGCCGCTGTGGTGAAAGGGATTGAGGTCTATGGCTTCAAACAATTGGCGGAGGTGGTGGAGTTTCTCCATGAGCCGGAGTCGGTCACACCCGCCACGATCGACAGTCAGGCGGAATTACAGCAAGGGACGATCGCTGGATTTGACCTGCGGGATGTCAAGGGTCAAGCCCATGCCCGCCGTGCCTTGGAAATTGCCGCAGCCGGAGGGCACAACTTGGTTTTCGTCGGGCCACCGGGCAGCGGAAAAACCATGCTGGCAAGGCGTCTACCGGGAATTCTGCCCAAGATGACCTTTGAGGAAGCATTGGAAGTGACCCAGATTCACTCCGTGGCAGGACTGTTGAAATCCAAAGGATCCCTGATCTGTCAGCGGCCCTTTCGCAGCCCCCACCATTCCGCCTCCGGCCCTTCTCTAGTAGGGGGTGGCAGTTTTCCCAGACCGGGAGAAATTTCCCTGTCCCACCGAGGTATTTTATTCCTTGACGAGTTAACTGAATTTAAGCGGGATGTTTTGGAATTTCTGCGGCAGCCCTTGGAAGATGGGCACGTGACGATTTCGCGCACGCGGCAGTCGGTCTCCTTTCCGGCGAAGTTCACGTTGGTGGCGAGTACCAATCCCTGTCCCTGTGGTTACTTCGGCGATCCGGTGCAGGCTTGTACCTGCTCCCCCAATGTGCGGGAAAGGTATTGGGCGAAGCTGTCGGGGCCGTTGATGGATCGGATTGATTTGCAGGTGCGGGTGAATCGCCTCAAGCCCGAGGAGATTATCCACGAAACCACCGGGGAAGATTCGGCGACGGTCTTGGCGCGGGTGCAAGTGGCACGCACTGCGGCTCAGGAACGTTTTGCGGGGACTCCCCTGCGCTGTAATGCCGAGATGCAAAGTCAGCATTTGCGTCAGTGGTGTCAGCTCGATGACAGTACGCGCGGACTGCTGGAGGGGGCGATTAAAAAGTTGGGTCTTTCGGTACGGGGCAGCGATCGCATCCTGAAGGTGGCCCGCACGATCGCCGATCTAGCTGGAGCCGATCGCCTGCAAGCCCAACATGTGGCGGAAGCGATTCAGTACCGCACGATCGATCGAATGCAGTAGCCGATCGGATGCAGTAGCCATCTCCGGTCGCCACGATCGATCTCCCGCCGCCACTTGGGCCAACCGAATCCTGGCCAGACTGATTACTCACGGATTGACCATAGTTGCAGCCGATTCTTGTCCATCTGATAGCCCGTTACCAGTAAGTGATCGCGGAACGGGAGGATCCGGGGACTGGGACGACCGGCAACGGCGGGTGCTAAATCCAAAATCGCTTCTGTGCCGCGATCGCTGCCGTCTGTGCGCCAGAGTTGAGTCTTGTCTGCGGTGTGGGCGATGAAATACAGCCGATCGCGAAAGGCCGTTAACCGGGTGGGGTCGGACGAGTTGGCAACCGGGGTGGGCGGTGGACAATTCCTCCGTTCGCCCAAGGGCGGTGGTGCACAAGGTGCGGCAATGACCGTTGTTCCTGGCGCGAGATCCTTAATTTGCCGAGTTCCTTGTACTGTCCCATCACTGACCCAAGGTTCACTCCCATCGGGGCCTGTGGCACTGAAAAAGACGCGATCGCCGACTACCGTTAGATGCGTGAGACTGAATAAACCTTGGGGAGTCAGTTGTCGGGTACCCGCCTCTGTGCCATCGGTTAACCAAAGATAGGCTTTGCCATCTGCTGCGACTGTACTAAAGAACAGACGATTCTTGACAACCCCAAAATTACGTTCTGCCCGAAAGCTAGGCCGATTCGTCAAACGTTTCACCCGACGAGTTTGGTTGGGCTGACCTTCCGTGACCCAAAGTTCTTCCCCTTGGGGGCCATTGGCAACCCAGAAAAATTGTTGTTTGATCCCCGTGAGCAATCTTGGGGCAGAATGTCCCGGCCCTGGCAGAACGTCTTGAATCAGTTGGGTGCCTGCGATCGTGCCATCGCTCGTCCACAGTTCCCAACCCTGCTGGGGGGTTTCCGCTTGGAAGTAAATGCGATTTTGCCAAACGGTGAAGGGTTCTGCGGCAGGATTCAGTGATTTCAGGGCGATCGTGCCTTTAGAAGTGCCGTCTGTGCGCCAGAGTTGCTGGGTTCCCTGGGCGTTCGCTGCTGCGAAGAAAGTCTGGGCACCCGCCACGGTAAAGAGTTGGGGAGGAAACCCAACGGCGGTACTCGGAAAGCGGTAAAAGCGTTGCGGAGTGGGTTGTTGGGCGGTACTTTGCCACAGTTCTGCGCCTTGGTTGGTGGCGATCGCAAAGAGCAGGCGAGGGGAGGGTTGGCTCACTGCCAGAATGGTGTTCGGCGGTTGGATGCGTTTGAGGGTGGAATTGAGGGCGGCGATCGGTTGCGTTGTTTGCCCATTGCTCTGCCACCAGGGTTGCGCAGAATCATCAACTTGGAACCAAACGCTAGACCCCATTGGCCAAAAGGCGATCGGATTGCCCGATCGGGGGCCTTGAGTGGTGCGACCGGGTAAAGTGTCCTTTAGCAATCGCGTTCCCGTTGGAGTTCCATCACTTGTCCAGGGTTCCCGTCCGCTGCGGCCATCATCGGCGGTAAACCAGAGTCGCTGATCCTGCACGATCGCGGGGTCAAGTAAATCCACAAAACGATCCGCAGGAAATTCTTTGAGAAGCTGGGGTGGGGGCGAACTGGCTGCGCTGGCATTGGGTAAAGCCAACGGGCATAGGAAGCTCACAGTCAGGATTAAGGAGTACAGGGGGCGGGGAGGTGTCATAGGAAGTGGGAAAGCGTCTTAGGAAACTGTCAGGAGCGAACCTGTCTAGCTGTTCACTTTGATGATGAGTCAGGTGAGACCCATCTACCCCTCAGTTACAGGATTTGATACAAGGTTATTGCTCCTCGGCCATTTCAATCGCTATCCAGCAACTTTAATGGCAACCATCCAACCCCAACTTGTCTTTGCAGATTAACAATCCCAAAATATCGAGTTGTCAAATCACAGTCAGTCGATCGTCATATCCCTATGCTTTACTAAAGCAGTCGGTTCGTCAGCGTCGTCATCTCCTTCTCAGCTTTACCATGATTCGTTTACTCAAGTTCCTCGTCGTCATTTTTGTAGCTATCTTTTGCGTCATTGCCTATGCGCGGAAAGTTGAGCCTGCATGGTTAGATGTCGTTCAAGTTCCCGTCACTTTGCCTCACTTAGCGCAGGAGTTTGAAGGCTATCGCATTGTGCAAGTGACAGATATTCATGCCGATCAATGGATGACCCGCGATCGCTTGGCGGATGTGGTGAAAACCATTAATCAACAAAATCCGGATGCGGTCATGCTGACGGGAGATTTTGTGACCAAAGCGGCGGAAAAGTATGCGCCCACGTTGCAAGCTTTAGCAGATTTGCAAGCCAAAGATGGTAGTTTTGCGGTATTAGGCAATCACGACCAATGGACAAAACCACAATTGCTAACGGAAACACTACAAAGTGTTGGTGTAGATGTCTTAAAAAATCAATTTCACACAATTTATCGAGGCAATTCTGAATTGCAAATTGCAGGCGTGGGAGATGTCTGGGCGCAACAGGATGATCTCCCAGCGGTATTGCAACAGTTACCGATCGCGGGTGCAGCCATTATGCTAGCCCATGAACCAGACTTCGCTGACGAAACTGCTGCAACGGGCCGCTTTGATTTGCAATTATCGGGCCATTCCCACGGTGGCCAGGTTTACCTACCGTTTTACAAACGAGTGACACCCCCCTTGGGACGCAAATATCCGATCGGGCAATATCAAGTGGGCAGTTTAATTCAATACACCAGTCGCGGCGTGGGCATGGCCAGCCCTCGGTTACGCTTCAACTGTCGCCCAGAAGTCACCGTCCTAACCCTCCACGCCACAACACAAGCGAGCTAATTCCGCAGGGTTGGCCAACTCTTAATGGAGCCTCTAAGATTTGGCAAAAATTGCACATTGATGTTGCGAATTGGGCATTCTTGACGTTAGCTTACATCTAGCTGATTTTAAGGATGGTTCCCATGCTGTCAAGTACATTGCCGCTTCAGTCACTCCCGCAATGCCAAGCTCTCCAAGATCAGGTCGATCGCCTCTTTCAACTGTTGAGTCAGGAACCCACCCTGCAAGCGCAGGTGGAAACGGCATCGATCCAAGCCTCTTTGAAAAAAGCGATCGCGCCGACATTTGAGATTGTTTTTGCGGGGGCTTTTAGCGCGGGTAAATCGATGCTGATTAATGCGCTGCTGGAACGGGAGTTGTTGTACAGCGCCGAAGGACATGCGACGGGGACGGAATGTTTGATTGCCTACGCAGAACCACAGGCAGAACGGGTGGTGCTCACATTCCTGTCTGAGGCGGAAATTCGGGAGCAGGTACAAATTTTATTACAACGGTTAGGGATTGAAACCGTCGTTAATATTAACAACAGTTCAGTGGTGGAAACCTTACTGGGCAAAATGCAGGATATTATTCAGACGGAAGGAGGAGAAAGTAAATCCGATCGGGCCAAGCAAGCCAGTGCCCTGAAATATCTGCTCAAGGGCTTTATTGAAAATCGTAATTACATCGACACGGTGGCCAATAAAACATTGTCGATGGAACAGTTTAATTTCACTAATCTACAAGAGGCTGCTAGCTACGCTCGTCGGGGATCCAATAGTGCGGTACTCAAGCGGGTGGAATACTACTGTCATCATCCTTTGCTCAAGGATGGCAATGTTTTAGTTGATACGCCGGGAATTGATGCGCCGGTCAAAAAAGATGCGGAGTTGACCTACAGCAAAATTGAGCATCCCGACACGTCTGCGGTAGTCTGTGTGCTGAAGGCGGCCTCTGCGGGGGATATGACGAGTGAAGAAACGGCGATGCTGGAACGAATTCGCAGCAATCCGGGTATTCGCGATCGGGTGTTTTATGTGTTTAACCGTGTGGATGAAACGTGGTACAACACGCAACTGCGGCAACGGTTGGAAGGCTTGATTCAGGAGCAGTTTAAGGATTCGAATCGGCTGTATAAAACCAGTGGGCTTTTGGGGTTCTGGGGGAGTCAGTTGCGGCAAACCAGTGGGGCCGATCGCTTTGGGTTAGATTCGCTGTTTGGATCGCCCACGGAAACGCCGCAGTTTGTCAGTGAGTTTAATCGCTATTGTTCGAGTTCGGGGAAGTTGCCGATCGATCGTTTTCGCATTGATGTGCGGAGCTATGAGACACCGAACGAAAACTATGTGCGGATTTTGGGGGAGTATGGTGGGGCGCTCGTTGAGCAGTTGATTAAGGATAGTGGCATTGAGACGTTTCGGAGTCAGATTACGCGCTATCTGACTGAGGAAAAGCGGCCCATGCTGTTGGCGAATTTGGCGGATGATTTGCAACCGTTGTGTATTGCGTTGCGGAAGACGTATTTAGAAAGTTGGCATGGTCTGAAGTCACAACCGCAAGATATTGCAGCGCTGAAGGATCAGGAGTTGCAACAGTTGGGGCGGGAACTGAAGCAGGTGGGCGATGATTTTCAGGCACACATTCAGGATGTCATTAATGAAATTGTCGGCAGCAATAGTAATGCAGCGTTTGAGGCGGATTTCAAAAAGCTGAAGGCTCGGATGGTGAGCCGTTTGGATGAGTTGTTGAATACGTTTTCGGTGGCGGCGGTGCATCAGCGGGCGCAGGCGAGTCATCGACGTAATTCTGTGGTGCCGTTGTTGGGGATTTTGGCGGAGGCATTTTACTATTTGGCGAATGGGTTGGAGGATGTGTTGGTGGAGTCTTCGCAGGAGATTGTGGGGAACTTTTTCCAGCAGTTAATGAATCGGGTACAAAAGCAGGATTATTACCGCAGGTTGTATCGGATGTTGGGGAATGATGGGGGGCTGGCGCAGAGTTTACGCAAGTTAGAGGGGGAGGCGATCGCGGCGTTGATGAATGAGGCGCGGACGGAGTGCGATCGTTATGTGCGGGAACGGCCTGAGTTTTTTGCGGAGGGGACGGCGTCGATGTTCCAGTTGCGGCAGACGTTGCAGCAGGCTTGTCGGGGCTACGATTTCAACAATATGGTGGAGGCGGAGGCGGCGATTCGGCAGTTGTTGAAGTTGGATTTTGAGCAGAAGGTGAAGGATACGGTGATGCGATCGTTCCGTCAGGTGATTAACCAGACGTTGAATGTGTGTTTGTTGCGCAATGCGACGGATCAAATGTCGTTGATTTTGCAGCAGTATGACCATGCGCGGGGGTATTTGGCGAAGACGTTAGAGAAGGAGGCGGAGGATAAAATCCGGCAAAATCAGCGGTTGTTGTCTGAGGTGGAGCAGAAGATGGCGGTGTATAACGAGGCGGTGCATGGGGTGAATGCTTGTTTGGAAGCGATGCAGCTCGATCGCCATCGGTTGCCGTTGGTTAGTGATGCAGAGGTGGATGGGTCGCTGCCTGGGGACGCATCGGAGGCTCTGACTTTGGGCACAATGGATTCGATCGAATCATAGGGTGGAAAATGCAGGAATTTAGAGCGATCGAACATGAAACAGA
Organism: Alkalinema sp. FACHB-956; assembly: GCF_014697025.1. NCBI lineage: Bacteria > Bacillati > Cyanobacteriota > Cyanophyceae > Leptolyngbyales > Leptolyngbyaceae > Alkalinema > Alkalinema sp. FACHB-956. Next base: position 200,294 of record NZ_JACJRC010000003.1, read on the forward strand.
AGGGGTTTTTGCTTGTGATTCGAGTGTTGTTCGCATCACAAGTCTCGCTTCTGTAGCACAGCAGCTTTGGCTACAAATTGGTAACGTGTTGGGCAAAAAATACTATGTTTCAGGTAAGCCCTATCTGAGTACTCGGTTGTTTACCCATGAAGGCGTGCCTGGGCAGATAATGACGCCATCGAGCAATGGCTGGGTTTCAGGCCGAATGAGGCTACGGGTTTATTTGGAGTTTTGTCCTGATGAATCCGATACCCAGGAGTTGCAAGCTGAGAATTCGATGTTTTCTGATTCAGTACTAGATGAAATTCGGAGTGAAGGCGTGGTATGAACTCGAAACTTGAATTCTTGACTCAGGATGATGTTATTACGGTAGATAACTTAGATGATGCTTGCATAATGTCACAAGCTACATTTCGGATTAATGATTGGTTGAGTCAAGCAAAATTGCGTTGTTCGAAAAAGCAGTATGCCTTATATTCTGATGGGATTGATTGTGAAATCCTTCGGCCTGGTCAACCTTGGAAGAAATGTAAACTAAAACTTGTGTTGGCTTTCTGTCCCGACGAACCAGACACCGAACTCAACGATCTTGACCAAATTCGACAATTTCAGCTAGGGGAGTAAGTGATGACTAATCCAAAATCCATGAATTTATCGAATGATGATTTAAGTGTTATCACCTTCAAGCACGATCGCCAGGGAAATCTGCTCCAGGATGATGCCTTTGTCATTTCTCATTTGATACAACGAATTAAACGGAAGCTAGCAAATGAGACTTCTCTATGCATTGGGCCTGACGAAGGACAACGCTTTGCCAGTGATGGTATTCCATGTAAATATTTAGCCTTGGGATCTCATAGATGGATATCTGGGAAGGTCAGACTTGCGCTAGAGTTTATTCCTGATGAACCAGAAACACCGGAAGAAATATCAGCTTTGGATTCCGGGGCTTCTCCTCTTGATGGCATCCGTCAAGAAATTTCGAATGATTAATACCACTTGCATTGAGTAAGATTGGGTTTTCAGGTAGCCATCTTGTGAGCAATGGGCTACCTGCCATACCCTGACTACAATCATTATCCACACATAGTTATGACTAAACCACAACCAATTGACCTATCAAGTTGTAATGACGGAGTTCTTGATTTCCTATGCTATGGTCAACACTACGAAATGTTGAGAGATGATTCATTTATAATTCGTAGATTACTTGATCGAATTCAGCAAAGACTTTGGAATGGGACGACTGCAATGCATGTGAGCGATGCGGAACAGATTCTAAGTGCAGGAATTCAGTGTAAGTTTCTAGAACCAGGAAAATCTAAATGGATGTCTGGCAAGGTTCGGTTAGTTTTAGAATTTCAGCCGGATGAACCCGAAGAACCTGTAGAAGCAGTTCCCGACTCAGAATCTGAAACCTCACCTTTAGACGAAATTCGGCAAACAATATCTGATAATTGATTGCTTAGTTTTCATATCAGCATTGATTCGCTGATAAAAACCGACTTCCATAAGACTTTTCTTGATTTTTGGGTACTCGAAGAATGTTGAATAAGTCAATATTAGGGCCGTTCAGCCCAGATGATGTTGTTTCATTTCAGCCTATTGGACAACCCCATCTCCGACCTCAAATGCATAAGATTGGCACATTTTGTGAAGTCTTGGAACATGCTTTGACAGACAGCAATTTAGCGGAGATTATCAATCGATATCTCAAAGATAATGCCCTGGAAACTTATTCATACTATAAAACTGGTCATGGGCGACAGGAATACTCTCACTATCAAAACTGGTTTAGTGAAGGTGTTACTTGCGAAACGCTAAAAACAGATGGGTCTGGCTGGCAACATGGGAAAATGAAAATTACTGTTCAAATCAATGTGGAATTCTGCCCGAATGACGCAGAATCTGACGCCTCACCGTTAGACGAAATTCGGCAGACAATATCTGATACTGAAGTATAGGAAGAACCTGGAAACTTTATTTCTCTATGATTGAGCTAGCCCCAAACGACGGCGCACTTCCTCACTGGAAATTCCACCTTCTTGCTGTCGCCGTGCCCTTGAACGCTCAATCATGGACTGAAAATTCGGATTAGTCACCAATGATAGACTTTCCAGATCAACATTTTCCAAATTCACTAACGCTGCGATCGGCTGTCCATTACTCGTGACAACAACAATTTCTTCTGTCAGATTAGCGACGTAGTCTGCCAGTGAATCATTCGCCTCTGTAATTTTAATCATCTTCATAGGTTGTCACTGCCCCTATCATGATCGAAGTTTAGCACCCATCTGAGAAGCTCAAAATGCCTGAAAAAACATCCCGAATCACGATTCCGAAAGCGGTGCGCCAGTACATCCTCGATCGCGACAACCACCAGTGCCAAAGCTGCGGTAAAACCAGCCAACAAGCCAAACTAGAAATCGACCACATTATCCCCCTCGCCAGCGGCGGCAGCAACGACCTCAGCAACCTCCAAACCCTATGCCGTACCTGCAACGCCCAAAAACGCGATCGCTTCGACCCCCGCTTCGATCCCCACTTCCACTAACCCCGATCGCCCACCCGAAAAATATCGTGCGTTTTCAGAATTCAGTGCCATGATGGGGACTCATGGGTGTAGTGAATTTGACACGTGTGGCGCATGGACAGTTTACGATCGGCATTCCGTGGTAGCTTATGGGCTATGGCAGAAACAGGCAACCGCGATCGCATCAGTCAACAGGTACTTTTGGCGAACCTCTGGTTAGCCCTCTTGTCATTGGCCGTCAAAATTTGGATCGGCTGGGAAACCCGATCGCTCATGCTGCTCGCTGAATCCCTCCACACCGTCATTGACGCCTTCAGCACCGTCCTCAGCCTCATCGCTGTCCTCCTCCCCTACCGCCACAACGGACGCGAAGTCTGGAGCCACGGTCGCCTCGAATCCAGCCTTGCCCTCTTCCTCGTCTCCCTCCTCGGCTTTGGTGGCCTGGGGCTTACTAGCCTTGCCCTCACCCAACTCACCGCCAGCCCCAGCCTCGCCCACCTGCCTCGCCTCACCGTCACCCCCGCCATGATCCAAGTCCTGGCCTTGGTCTGCATTGCCCAGGTGGCCCTCGCGATCGTGCAAAACCGCCAAGCCCAACGCTTCAGTAGCCTCGCCCTCGGCACCAACGCCCAACACTTCCTCAAAGACGCCTGGTTACTCGTCATTTTGCTCGTGGCATTGCTCGGTCTATGGCAAGGCTACAGTTGGCTCGATCCCCTCGTCACGATCGCCATGGTCATCACCGCCGGACTCAGTTGCTGGCGCGTCCTCGACATTCAACTCCCCCTGATGCTGCGGCAAATTGCCATCGCCCCCGAAGCCATCAGCCAAATCGTGCGGCAAGTCCAAGGCGTCACCCACTGCCACCAAATTCGATCGCGGGGCGTTGTCGGTCGGCAAGTGTGGATTGACCTGCGCATTGTCCTACACCCCGAATTCCACAGCGCTAGCAACTGGGTCAAACAACAAATCGAAGCCAACCTGCGCGATCGCTATGGCCCCGTCCAAGTCGTCGTGGACATCGATCCCATTGATAGCGAACCGATCTATCCCCAAGACCTCCCCAAACGCAATCCCGATCGGGAACTCGATGGTCGATAATCGTGCACACTAGTTAGCACAAGCACATTAGTTAGCGCGTAAACACTCTTAGCGCGTAAACACTCTTAGCGCATAAACACTGTTAGCGAATTGCCGAGCAGATTACTGAGCAGATTGCAGAAGCAAGTGCGATCGCGATTGATCGCACGATCGGCAAAATAATTAGCGCCATGATTGGTCACGCAATCGTTTGCAAAATCATTCGTAAAACCATCCGTAAAACTACTGAGGATCCGCCTTACTGGGAGGAACTTTTTCCACCCCAGCCACCACTTCGATGACCTCCTTCACGATCGGCGCTGCCGTTGTTCCCCCATAGGCCAATCCCCCCGGTTCATCCAACACCGCCAGCACCACATAACGCGGATTATCCACCGGGAAAATCCCCACAAAGCTCGTAATAAACCGAGAAGCCGAATATCCACCACTTTCCGTCGCTTTTTGCGCCGTCCCCGTTTTCCCCGCCACCCGATAACCCGGAACTTGCGCCGCCTTCCCCGTCCCCTCCGACACCACCGCCTCCATCATCCGCAGAATCGCTTGGGTATGGCTGGGGGAAAAAATCTGCTTCGGCATCGATCTCTGGGGCTGCCAGTGGGGCTTACCCTGGCTGTCATACAAACCCCGCACCACATGGGGCGTCACCATCCGCCCCCCATTCGCCAGCATGGCATGGAGCTTCACCAGTTGCATCGGCGTTAAGGCAAACCCCTGGCCAAAGGACGTTGTCGCTGCTTCGATCGGCGAAGTCATATAGATCTTGCGATCCTTCAAATAGCCCGGAGCCTCAAAGGGCAGATCAATCTCCGAGGTTTGCCCCAAGCCAATGCGTTCTAGCCAACTGTAGTACACCGACGGCTTCATCGTTTGGGCAATCCGCACCATCCCCACGTTACTGGAATACTTCATCACATCCGTCAGGCTGATCGACCCTCGCCCCGCATTGTCAGCGTTATTAATCGTCCAGCCTTCAACCGTCACCGCACCCGTATCGTTAAAGTAATCCGTTAGCTTAATTGTCCCCGCTTCCAAGGCGATCGCCACATTGATTGGCTTAAAGGTCGAACCCGGTTCATACAAGTCCGTCAAGGCCCAATTCTTAAACGCCGCCATGTCCTTAACATCCCAGTAGCGGTTGGGATCAAACGTGGGATTGGTCACCATCGCCAACATCCCACCATCCTGGGCATCCATCACCAGCACCAAGCCGCGCTTCGCCCCAAATTCATTCACCCGACGATACAAAATGCCTTGGACAGCCCGCTGAAGCCGGTTATCGATCGTCAGTTGTAACCGCAGGTCATCTTCATGGACAAAGCCATTGGGCACCCCTTCCGGGAGCATCGTCCCCATGCCCGTGCGGTTCAGACGCACCGCCTTCGCTGCCCGATCGAGCAAATGCTGGTAGCTAAATTCCACGCCCCCCTGGCTCTTCTGCTGCACATCCACATAGCCCAAAATATTGGCCATTACGTCCTGTTGAGGATAGAGACGCTGCTGGGACGGCGTGAAATCTAAACCGTCGATGTAGAGTTCCTTAATGCGGTTGGCGGTATCTTCGCTCAAGCTATCTGCCAACCGAATACCACTCTTCGCAGAATCCAATTTTTGTTGTAACTCCGCCACTGGCCGATCGAGGATCGGCGCTAACTTGGCAGCCACCTCCGCCGTAGACAACGCTCCAAAGTAGCGAGGATGGGCGTAGATCGTAATCGACGGCTGATCGATCGCCACAACATTGTTATTGCGATCGACGATCGGACGCCGGGGCATAAAAGGCTTGAGATAGGTCGTCTGCTGCTGCTTTGCCCGCTCCACCAAATCATTGGCTTGCAATACCTGGAGTCGTACTAGGTTGGTGCCCAAGAGCCCGACCCCAAGCAACAACACACCCCAGACTAAGCGCAGTCGCCCAATCGAAGGTTGGGTTTCCGGCTTGCGGGGAAACCGGATCGATCGAGCGGGACGACGACGGGAAGCCTCAGAAGGGTAACGCACCTTAAGTATCCTAGGAAATAGTTAGTATCCGACAGGGGAAATAGGACGAGCTTGTGCTTCTTGATCTGGGGATTTCACCTCCTTGGGTGGGCGGGGAGGTGCAGGTTTGATCATAATCAGGTGATCCCGATTGCGAGGCACCAAGCCATAGTCAGCAGGATTCGCTGTTTTGGCAATTTCATTCTTCATCAGTTCGCTGTTCGCAGTCAGTTGTCGCTCATTGCGGCGAAATTGCTCCAAGCGAGCAAATTCTTTGCCCCATAGTTGCTGCGAATAAATCGTTAACCCATAGGTCACGATCGCGCTGCCCGCTAAAACCAATGTGATGCCCACACTCCACTGCTGCACCTGCAATATCGATCGCAACCAAGATGGCAGGCTGGGCGGGGTAGGCAGAGTCCGCACGGTTTGGCGGGAACGCAGAGAAGTCACTGTAGCGCCCTGTCCCGACTGCCCCGATCGTGGGGAGCGAGAAGATCGCCTAGAATCTGCTGTCCCCTGGCGCATAGCACGAGAGGGCGAACGAGAGGGTCGTTTGTCAGCTTGACGGGAACGCATACCTACAGACCGTATACCTACAGATATAGAACGCGATAGTCCTATCACAACCTGAGAATAGGGAGTCTCAAGCTAAGAACCGCACATTGAAGAATGCCCTATATTTTAAGCACACCTGTCTCGAAAGATCTCCGCTAATTCATAAATTTCCGTAGATTGCTCAGTAGATTGCTTTGATTGCTGGGTCGATCGCATCGCACTTGCCGCTTAACGATTGCCCTGCCCCGACGGCAACATCAGACGACTCATCACCCGACCATCCTCCAAGCGGCTCAGGCTCAAGTCCCCTTGCATCGCCTTGATGAGCTCCCGGCAAACCGCAAAGTGCAGCCCCGGCGGCTGGCTCAAGGTACTGGGAGCCAAGGGATCCAAGATCGAATTGCCCTCTAAGTCCTGGAGCAACCGAGATTCGATCGTCCCGTCATCGGTAATCGCCACCTCAATCCACCGACGATCGAACTGGCGACACCAAATGTCAATGCGGCCCCCCGCAGGCGATCGCAAACAGGCACTGAAGAGCAATTCATACAGCACCATTTCCAGCTTAACCGCATCACCCACCACCACCGGGTTATCTTCATGGTGCACCTGAGACCACAACTGGCGCTCCTTCAGGATGGCATCGGCGCGATCCATCGTGCGCCGCACCAAGCCAATTAATGGGAGGGTTTCCTGGCGAAATTTGAGTTGCCATTGTTCTTCCGTTAGGGCGACTGACAGCGGAGCCAGCGTATCATTCATCTGACGCAGAATTTGTTGCTGACGGGTCGCAATCAGAGAATCGGAGCCCGGTTTGGCCAGATCCAGGAGCTTTTGCACCCCAGAGTGGGTCGATCGATAGATTTCTTCCAGGTGGCGATGCTTATACCACCCAATTTGCTCCAGCTTGAGCCGTTCGCCCTGTAGGATGCGCTCCAGCTTGAGGTGGCGACGAGTGCCCGCCAGTTCCCCCGCCAGGAGTTCCAAGGCACTGAGATAGCGATCGTCCCATTGCCGCTGATCGTCATCGGCCACAAAGAGCACCCCCGCAGGTTCATCTTCCGCATTGGTACGCAGGCAAATCGCCAGCAGTTGGCCCATGCCCTGGGTATTGAGCCATTGCCGACTTTCCCCCGGCACCTGACTCGCCCGTAACGCCATAACGCCCGCATTTTCCAAGGCCATCCGCAGCAGGGGATCAGCATGAACCGAGACTTTTAGGTTATTGCTGATAGCATAGCGGCGATCGGACTGATCAATCGACACGACTAAACGTCCCACCCGACGTCCGGGAAACCAGGACACCAGAAAGGCCAAGGGTGCATCTAAGACACTGGCGATCGATCGCAGTGCCGATTGTTCCAAGGCTTCGATCGTCAAGCTCTGGCGCATTCCAGTAATACTGCGCTGAATGCTATTAGCCAACTGTTGTTGCTGATCAAGACGTTTTTGGAGTTGCCACTGGTGCAAAATCAAACCGATTTGCTGGGCAACACTACCGACGAGATCCTGTTCTGCCTGCGTCCACGATCGCGGCATCTCATGGCAAATAATGACTAGGCCACCTTCCGCTTTGCCCGCTGCGGTAGGACTCACCACCAGCGATCGCACCCCCAATTCCAGCAAAGGATTACGCCAAGCAGCAAACCGTAAATCATCCTCCAAGTTCTCAATCCCAACGGCTTTGGGTGTCCGCTCCAACAATTGGAGATCAATCTCACTCAAGGCAGGGAGAAAGGTGGGACAAGCTCGACGATTTTTAGGTTGGTTTTGATAGCACAGTTCAAAGCGCTGGTGGGTCTTGTCATAGAGTGCGACGATAAACCGCTCGACCTTGAGCCGTTTCCCCAGAAGGGTTGCAGCGCGGGAAATGGTCGATTTCCAATCCTGGGCACTGTAGAGGGATTGGGCAATTTCCGAGGTGAGGGTCTGATCCATCTGAGTTTGCTGGATCACCATCTCCATTTCTTCGAGGGGCGCAGCCATGGCCAACATTTGTGCAGCCCCACGGAGGAACTGTTTTTCTTCCTCTTGCCAGATCCGGGGCTCATTGCCCTCCACCGCCAGAAATCCTAGTAGTTGCCGTTGGTAGAGAATGGGAGCCGCCAAGAGCGATCGCGCCCGAATCAGTTGCATCAGGCGGGCGGTGGCATCGGCCCGCAGGGAACTGTGGGCCTCCCCGATCGCCACCACTTGATCGTTGAGCAGGGATTGATAGAAACTCCCGATTTCCTGGGCGGTAATGCCCGGAGCCGGATTGTTAATGTCGAGAAACCCGGTTGTCCTGGCATGGTTACTCAGTCGCCGCCAAAAATAGCGTTGATTGGGTTCAAACCAATAGACATTGGTGCGATGGGGCATAACAAAGCGATGGGTTTCCTCAATCACCGCCTCCAGCCGTTGGCCGAAATTAGCGAGTGATCGCATTTGATGCAAGAGGGCAAGGAGCGATCGATCGGGCCGCTTGGTCTGCTGGCGTTGCCATTCCTGTTCCGCCGCATTCAGGGATGCCCCCAATTCCCCCAGCACCATGGCGAGGCAGGCTTTTTCTTCCGCCGTTGGGAACGTCCCCCAGCGTTGGGATCCAACCAACACCACACCAAAGCAGCGATCGCGGTAGCCGATCGGAAAAATCATGGTGCCCTGGGTGTTGAGCTTTTGGGCAATCCGTTGCCATTCCCCGGCCCGCATCTCCTGCCGCAAATCGGCAACTGCGATCGGACGTTGTTGGATCACCACCTGCTCCAACAAATCCCCCGCCGTCAGACTAAATCGTTGTCGAAAAAACTCTGTACTCTGGTGAGTCGGAGTGTGACCGCCCTTGCCCAAGATGCGATGATCAGCCCGATCGTACAAACCAATCCAAATCAGTTCATACCCCGCCGAAAAGGCAGACCGCAGATAACTGAGCGTGGTTTCAATCAAGAAATCACTATCCTCAGCCTCTCGCAGGGTTTGCAGGACTTGCCCCAACGTGATGAGCTGTTGTTCGTAGAGATTTGGTTCTTTAACAGGACCCATGGGCAAAGCGTGGTTTGGCAAACTCAGTGAAGGACTCGAACTCAAAACTGATGAAGAATAGGGCGAAGTAGCGATGGCAGAGTAGTGCAGCTTAACTTTTAAAGTTCCCTGTGAGATGGGGGTTTTACCAATCCATAGGGGCACAAGATAATTTGTCTTTCTTGAAAAGATTTTTCACCCAATTCTGACGCTCCACCACTTGTCCCAGTTATCCACCAGTTAAGTCCATGGAGACCCAGATTGCTGTCTCGTTATAGCAAATTCCCCCTACAACTCAACTGATCCGCCATAAATTGTGATTCCTGACTCTCCTCTTGGTTAGATGACACAGATCCACAATACATTCAGAGTTCCTTCAGCCATCACAGCTTCAGCTACCACAGCTTCAGTCACCATAGCTTCAGTCACCATAGCAAGATTGAGCAGGGAGATCGAGACAGACGATCGAAGAGGGCGATCGAAGAGAGGACTTTCAACGGGATTTAGATAGTTTGAATATTTAAATGATTTAAATATAGTGTAGGGGGCAGGTTACCCAGTCGGTAAATTTGCGTCCCAAAAAATCTCACAGGCCCAGATCTCACCAGGATCGGCTGTTTTCTTGATTACTCTTGGAACCACCCTTGACTGACTTCTATACCACGATCGTACGGCCCATTCTGTTTTCTGGTCTCAAGGCTGACCCGGAATGGCTGCATCACCAAACACTCCACACGTTACACTGGCTCGATGCTGAGGCTCCTTCAGGCATCCGCGATGGCTTAATGCAGTGGATGCAGACGCTCTATGCTGTGGCCGACCCGAGGTTTCAACAAACCCTCTGGAACTGTTCCTTTAGCAACCCCATTGGACTGGCCGCAGGCTTTGATAAAGATGGCATGGCCACGGGGGTCTGGCCAGCTTTTGGGTTTGGGTTCGCAGAAGTTGGAACCGTGACAGCCCAAGCCCAGCCGGGAAATCCCCAGCCTAGGTTGTTCCGCCTGATGGATGATTGGGCGGCCTTAAACCGCATGGGATTTAACAATCAAGGAGCCAGCCGTCTCGCGCGAAGACTCAGCCAACACCGGGCTAGGCCAGCGCAATTTCCGATCGGGATCAACCTTGGCAAGTCTAAAGTCACCCCGTTAGAGGAGGCCGCCCAGGATTACTTAACCAGCTTCCAGCAGCTCAAAATGCTGGGGGATTACTTTGTGGTCAACGTCAGTTCTCCCAACACACCCGGCCTGCGATCGCTCCAGTCGATCGACCAATTGGAGCCCATCTTTGCTGCACTTCAGCAGGAAAACCGCGATCGTAAACCGCTTTTGGTCAAAATTGCGCCGGATCTCGCCGATGATGATGTTCGCGCGGTAGTGGACTTGGCGCAGCAGTATGAGCTAGCTGGCATGATTGCCACCAATACCACCATCCGGCGGGATGGCCTGAAAACTCAAGTCCTGGCAGCCACGGGCAAACCCATCCAGGAAGAAGCGGGTGGAATCAGTGGGGCACCGGTGAAAGATCGATCGACGGAAGTGATTCGGCTGATCTACCAACATACCCAAGGCCGTTTGCCCATCATTGGCGTAGGCGGCATCTTTACCGCCGAGGATGCCTGGGAGAAAATTACCGCCGGGGCCAGTTTGCTACAGGTTTATACCGGCTGGATCTATGAAGGGCCAGGAATGGTGAAGCGGGTTCTACAAGGACTGGGGCACAAGTTAGATCAAGCGGGCTTAGGGTCGATCGCCGATGCCGTGGGGCTGGCTCACCGAACTGACTGATGGAACGGGTTACCCTTTGACTGTAACTTTGACCGCACCTATGACCACACCTATGACCACAGAGGGCACGATCGAATTTGCGATCGCGCCCTCTGGCTTTCCATGGTGGCCTTGCCGTCTCAGCCCCTCTAACGCGGCGGCTGGAATTGACCTAGGACGCTTTAATCAGGGATGAATGGCTCAAGGATTGGGCTAACATGCGGCGATACAAATCGCTCAATTGCGCCCCAACACCTGCCCAGCTAAAGTTTTGCTGCACCCGTGCCGCCGCTTGACGCCGCAATTTCTGCGTCCAGAGATCATCCGTTAACAGCCGATCGATCGCGTGGGCAAAGCCATCCACATCCTGCGGCGGCACTAGCAATCCGGTTTCCTCTGGAATCACTGTAAACTTCAAGCCCCCCACATCCGAGGCCACCACGGGGGTTCCGCAGGCCATCGCTTCCACGGCCACTAGACCAAAGGGTTCATAATGGCTCGGAATGACGCAGACATCCGCAGAGGTGTAATACAGGGGCAGTCGATCGTGGCCAATTTGTCCAGCAAAGACCGTGCGATCGGCAATCCCAAGTTCTTGGATCAGTTGTTCAATCCGACAACGTTCCTGGCCATCGATATGGTGAGGATCGCTGCCCCCCACAATCACGAGTTTGCGCTGATTGGCTTCGGTTGGGCTTAACTGAGCCTGGGATTGTGCAAAGGCTCGGACTAGGGTTTCAATGCCTTTACGCGGGTCAAAGCGTCCGACATAGAGCACGATCGACTCTTGGGGGCCAAAACCAAGTTGGTGACGGGCATCCGCTTTGGACTGACGATGGAAGCGCTCAATATCGGTACCACAGGGAATGATTTCGATGTAGCCGTCCTGGGAAACCCACGATCGTAGATGTTCCAATTCCTGGGGACTGGTGGAAACGACACAATCGCCGTCTTCCAAAATAGCCCGTTCCACTTGTAAACGAGTCTCGGCAATGGCGGGCTTCTGTTCCACTGCTCTATACTTCACCGATCCCAAGGAATGGTAGGTATGAATTAACTGAATATTGCTCCGTTGCTTCAGTTGCAAACCGACCCAGGCCGACATCCAATAATTGGTGTGAACCAGGGGATAGTTTGTACCTTCTTTGGTTTGGAATTTCTGAAACGCCTCCACAAATTCAGGCAAGTATTGGAACAAATGATCTCGGGCAATAAACTCTGTGGGGCCTGCGGTCAGACGAATCGTGCGGCACCCTGGTGCGTGGTGCACAATATTGGGTTGGTCAGCATGGCTCTTGCGGGTAAACATATCCACTTGCCAACCTAATTTCGCCAGCGCTTCACCGACTTCGCGCACATACACGTTCTGGCCACCCGCTTCTTCTCGGCCAATCTCGATCGCAGGATCACCATGGACTGAAATGAGCGCGATCGATTGCCGCGATCGAGGGCTGGAAGAGGCATTATCTGGGAACTTAGCAGGCACAACCTTGGCTTGCAACTTAGGCTGAAGCAGAGTGGTCACTAGGAGTTGACCGTTGGATTGACCGTTAAATTGACCATTGGATTGACTGTTCGATTGACCGTTGGACTGAACATCAATCGGGCTGTTGACTTGATTATTAGGCTTCGACATAACACTAACCTCAACGCGATGGATACTCAATGCAATTACTAATCCTGTGATGACTAACCGTGCTATAACTCATTGCGCTACGACTAATCGCGCTACAACTAATTGCGCAATGAATAGTCATGTCATGACAAACAATGCCGTTACTAACAACAGCGTTCCACTGTTCACCCAACTAAGTAATGAATTTTCCATGAGATCTCCACAGCACATTGATAAGGTTATGGGTTCTGAGATTGAATCGTAAGGCAACAGTGGGTTTCTAACTGCTATCAGTGGACACACCTGCAATCCCAAACACGCAATCTAATAAAGAATATTAAGGAAAGGGGATAACTGCAAAAAGAATGGGTGCAAAAGATGCAATTATCAGCTATTCCAGGGCAGATTGAATGAAGAATTTTCAATCGTAAAACAACATCACCGATCAATCAAACTTTACTACTGATAGCGAATCCAGCAAACAATCTAAAGAGTTAGATTCAGACATATCTAAAGAGTGAGACATCAAACATAAAACACATGATTGGAAGTCAAAATTCCACTCCAAGAGGTAGCCCGAGAAATGAAGTCCGATCGCGATGCAAACCCCAAAACAACCTAAAAACCATTGATGAAGAATCACTGGACTCTATGCCACAACCGCTGATTGACTCTCTAGCTGATTGACTCTTTAGATTGATTCTTGCACCGCTTGCAGTTCTGATGACGAGCCATCCTGCCAACAGGCTCCTACTCACCTCCTCAATCATCACAGGGGGCAACAGTCCTAATGGAATTGCCAACCTTAAGACGTGATTCGTGTTGTCCGTGATTCGTGTTATCCCCAATTGTTATACCCAATAGTGTTATACCCAGTAAATGTGGAACAGGGGTAGAAAGACAGGATACAAAACGAAACTAGAGCAGCTAGGTTCAGTCATAAAGCCCAACTCCTTTAGAACTCAACAATAAACATCGTCTACAGAAGAGTTATAGACGGACAAATTCAACCCTCAAAAGTACGGATCACCACACTCTAATTGATCTCAATACAGTTTCATGTGAATGAACTCATTTTTTTTGTTTTATTCTAAAAATAATTCCAGTCCGTGACCAACGGTATTTTTGAAATTGAAAGAAAAACAAACAGCCTTAAGTTTTTGGATAAGAATAATAAAAACTAAGGTTCGGATATCCGAACCTTTTGCAATCAAAAAATAGCCAAATAGACCGTTCGTAGGAATGACCGCAGTTTATTTTTCTAGCGTGTTGAATGTACTGAACCCACGATCGACAGCTTCCTAATTTGTCCAATCATTCATCTAATCTTCCTAGTAATTCTTCTAGAATTAACCAACCATTTTCAGGACGATGTCCTTTGAATTACGGTAATTTAAATGACACGATCGTTCGGTGACGCGGATCGCTAGCAACGGTTTTCACGTTGGCAAATCCGGTTTTGGCTAGATTGGCCTCTACGTCGAAGGTGTAATACTCGTCACTCCAGGGTTCTGTACTTTTCATCAACGTAAATAAGACCGGCGGCAAATTTTGGATGACGGGAGATTTGGGATTGTTATCCACGATCGCGAAACACCCACCGGGCCGTAGCAACCGTAACACTTCCTGGAAAATTTGGTGGGTTGCCTCCTGGGGCAGTTCATGCAGCACAAATTGCAGCGTAATTAAATCGAAAGACCCATCGGGGAGGCCAGATTGTTCCGCTTGGGCGTGGAGCCATTGGGCAATTTCATGATGGGTATCCCGCTGCCGCGCCACCGCTAGCATGTGGGGCGACAGATCTAGCCCGATCGTTCGCACAGGCGTCGTCTGCCGCTGTTGGTAAAACCGATGCAGAGCCAGGGTCGAGATCCCCACGGAACAGCCGATATCCAGCACATCCTGCACAGTATCAGGGCCGCAGTCCGCCAGCACCTGATGGAAGGTCGATCGCAGGCGATCGTGGGCCACCTGCCAAGTTAGCGGCTCATTCTTCCAAACCCGCAGGGCCATGGCGTAGGTGGCGGACTCTGCCTCAAAGGCCGCATCCCAGCAGAGGTTACCCGCATCGTAGGCATGGAAGGGCACTTGGTAATAGTCGGGATAGGTCACCGCCGGATTACTGACCTCCGCCAGCCGTTCCTGGAGGCCAGCGGCGGCCAACGTGGCATAATTTTTGCGCCATGCCACCCCATTTTTTTCAGCGGTGTTGATGAGCACTTGCCGCGCCTGACGCTTCATCAATTGGTAAATCGGCTTGGTTTGGATGAGGACATTGACAGCCCGTGATAAAAAATCTTCCCCCGCCCAATCTGGCTTCGTTTTCGTCATCGTCATGGTTGCCCCTATCTAGTCATCTATGTAAATCTATTGATTTTATTGGTTTTATTCTAGGGTTTTATGGATCCCCTGGGATGGAGTCCACAGAATAAATCGCCCGAATCTGCTCCCATAAATGATCCCACGATCGCGCGGGTTCCTGGCAAGCCAATCCCTGACACAGGAGGGCGACCGTTCCAGTGGGAAGTTCGTCGGTTAGTTGCAAAACCGTCGTGGGGAGGTAGTCCTGGGCTAACTGCGTAATACCGTCTGGGGTGGTGCGGATCAGAGTACCGTGGTGGAACCAATCCAAGGCGGCAAACAAACTGGGACAGGACTGGGGCGATCGCTGGAGGATGCTACTAAAGGCCATCAGGGCTTTTTCTGCCTGGTCTCGATAGGTTAAATGTTCAGTTAACAGAGACAACCGGACTAAATTGGCGATCGCGATCCCGTTGGCCGAGGGGGTTGCATTATCCAAATAACTCCGTTCCCGGAGCAGCAGATCCTGACTCGCATCCTTGGCCGTGTTGAAGTACCCGCCGCTTTCCTCACTCCACAGATAGAGGTCAAATTCGGTTTGTACGTCGATCGCCGCCGTCAGCCAGGAGTCCGCTTGATCAGGGGCGATCGCTAACGTTGCTTGGTGCAGATCTAGCAAGGCTTTAATCAAAAAGGCATAGTCCTCCGACTGGGCGGGAACGCTGACTTGTCCACTGTAATTCAAGCGATAGAGGCGGGAGTTTTGCCGTTGTTGCATCCAGATAAATTGGGCGCACTGGGCCGCCAACTCTAAATAGCCTCCGTTCCCCCAGACCGCTGCCGCCCGAGCCAACCCAGAAATCATGAGGCTATTCCAGGCCACAATCATTTTGGTATCGGTCACAGCGGGAATACGTCCCGGCCAAGGATGGGTTTTCGCAGTTTGATTGTCAGGAGCCGGAGGGAAGGTTTCGACTTGGCTGGGGATCGCACCATACCGGAGCACAAACAGTTTCTCTAGGGCGGTTTCGACCGTTGGACTGAGGGCCTCAGCGTGGCTGCGTTGCAGAACATTTGCCCCTTCAAAATTGCCCCCTGGGGTCACGGTAAATTGCGTCGTGAGTTCCTGCAATTCCGAAGCGCTCAGGTGGGCTTGTAGGTCATCAAAGCGCCAAACGTAAAAAGCCCCTTCCTCCGGTTCCGCATCCTCTGGCGTCAGAAAACTATCCGCATCCTGGGCGGCATAGAAATAGCCTGCGGGGGCGGCCATTTCCCGTTGTAGCCATTGCACTGTGCGATCGATCGATCGGGCAAAACTGGGCGACTGCGTTCCCAGGCTCCACAAATTAGCCAAATATTCCATAATCTGGCCATTGTCGTAGAGCATTTTTTCAAAATGGGGCACGGTCCAAGTGGGATCGACGGTGTAGCGATGGAAGCCCCCAGCCACGTGATCAAAAATCCCCCCCAAGGCCAAATCCAAGCCCCGTTGCACCGCAATTTCTGCCGTATTTTCCGATGTTTCTAGGCTCAAGCGGGTATTCCGGAGCGCGGCATCGGCGTAGGGAATCATGGGGAAACTGGGGCCAGGATTTTTACCGGATATGATCGAAGTGCTATAGGCCAATCCCTTGCGCAGAACCGCGAGATCGAGGGTGCGATCGGGGTTGAGCAAGGCCATTTTTTGCAATCCACCTAGAATTTCTTCAGTGATTTCTCCTAGCTTTTCCTTATCTTGATCATAGAATTTACGTAATGATTGCAACACTTGCAAAAACCCGGCCCGCCCATATTTGGGTTCGACGGGAAAGTAGGTGCCACCATAGAAGGGAATTAACTCATCGGGCGTCAGAAAAATATTGAGCGGCCAGCCCCCCTGCCCCGTCATCATCTGCAACGCTTGCATATAAATGCTATCGAGATCGGGTCGTTCTTCCCGATCGACTTTAATGGGCAAAAAGTAGGTGTTGAGGTAATCCGCAATGATGGGATCGGAAAAGGCTTCGCCCTCCATCACCGTACACCAATGACAACTGGAATACCCGATCGAAAGAAAAATCGGTTTATTGTCCCGCCGCGCAGCTTCTAAGGCTTCATCGCACCAGTACCACCAATCGATCGGGTTGTTGGCATGTTTGCGGAGATAGAGACTTTGCGCCTGGGCGAGATGATTTGGCATGGTAAAAGATTAATAACAACAGATGAATCCAGGAATCAATCAGGTAACCATCCATCGATGGGATGGATCGAATTGGATGATAAAAGCTCAACCGTAAAAAGTTAGAGCTGGAAAGTTAGATGGTGAAAGGTTACGTTTTTTAAAAATTGTGAATCAGGAACATCAATGCACAGTGGACACATAGGTCATGCTGTAGGTCAGCAATCCAGGGATTGGGCTGGAACTCGCTGGAACTAAACATAACCAGACTGATAAAACCAATCAACGGCATCTAGAATCGCTTGACGAATCGGGGTTTGGGGTAAATTTAATTCTCGCACAGCTTTGCTGGCATCATAGAACATCCGCTGTTGAGCCATGCGCACTCCATCGATCGGCACCGAGGGCGTTTTGCCCAAGCGTGCCAGCAGTTTTTCATCCAGCCACGCCACCCCTAGGGGAATCCAACTGGGAATGCTGTACTTCGGAGCCGGTAATCCAGTGAGCTCAGCCAATTCATCCAGAAAGGCTTTCAACGACAGATTTTGATGACCCAGAATATAGCGATCGCCCGATCGTCCCTGTTCCAAGGCTCGCAGGTGCCCCCAACAAACATCTTGCACATGAATGAAATTCAATCCCGTATCCACATAGGCGGGCATGTTGCCCTGCAAAAATCGCAGAATAATGTCGCCCGTGGGTGTTGGTTTCACATCCCAAGGCCCGATCGGACTACTGGGATTAACGATCACCACCTCTTGCCCCGCCTGTGCCGCTTGAATGGCTTCCTGTTCCGCCCAGTATTTCGATTGTTTATACACACCGATTAACTTATTTGGGGGAGATTGATAGGTTTCATTGGTGGTTGTAGCGTTGGGATCAATGCCGATCGCGGCCACGGAACTGGTATAAACGGTGCGGGCGATCCCTGCCTGTCTCGCGGCCTGCAAAATATTACGGGTGCCCACAACATTGGCCTGGTAGAGCACATCCCGATCGCGCTGCCAGAGGGAGTAATGGGCTGCCACATGGAAGAGGGCTTCACAGCCTTGCAGTAAATGCGCAAAATTGGGATCCGTCAGATCCCCTTCCACCTGTTCCAAATCCCCCAGGTGCTCTAACCCTGCAAGATTTGTCCGCGATCGATGGGGCCGTACCAAAGCCCGCACACGGTACCCTTGAGCCAACAACAACCGCACGAGATTGGCTCCCACAAAGCCCGTTCCCCCCGTCACAAACACCTTCATGGTTTAGGACGCACATTTTTGACGCAACAATTACTTATTGTTACAGGTTTTGCCAGGAATTCTTTACATTTTCAGGTTTTACAATCACTGAAGAAATTGCTGGAATCTTTAGCTCATAATGCTTTGATTGGTTTACACCAACATTTTGATCCATTATCTAGGATTGAAAAACAGGAGGCTATCCCCGTAGAATGTCTGTGGTATTACAATTAGCGTCTCAGTTCAGTTTTCTGAGTCAGGTTTTCTGAGTTAGATTTTTATAGTGCATATAGTTGATCAGCGTTTGATCAGAATTGGATCTCTCACCGTTGGAGTTCAATTCTGTTGAGGTTGTCTATTGAGGTTTTGAGTTCATAATCCGATGATGATTTCCGGTTCTAATAAGGTGTTCCTGAAATGTTCCGATGGATGACCTTGGTATAACAGGAGATCCCCCTATGGTATGGCTACGTCCCCATTGTTTAATCGATCGTTGTTTAGTCGATCGTT
Source organism: Alkalinema sp. FACHB-956 (assembly GCF_014697025.1). NCBI lineage: Bacteria > Bacillati > Cyanobacteriota > Cyanophyceae > Leptolyngbyales > Leptolyngbyaceae > Alkalinema > Alkalinema sp. FACHB-956. The sequence goes on from NZ_JACJRC010000003.1 coordinate 219,036, forward strand.
GCCGTAACTTGATCCAGCAAAGCAGCCCGAAATCCCTGGGGCAAGTCCTGGGAATGGGACTGGCTGGTGTGTTGGTGGGCAGCGGTCTAATCGCCTCGCTTGCAGAAGCCAAAACCCGCACATCGGTCTTTCGTCATCGATCGTCCCGTTCTGTCGCTTCCAAACCTGCGCCCACTACAGGTAAATTGCAAGGAGGAAAATTACAAGCCAACGTTAAATTACCAACCAAGGCACAGACTAAATCCCAAACTAAATCGCAGCGATCGCCGCAGGTCAAGGCCCAAAAGTTGATGCCAGTCAGAGCCGGTCAACCCCCGATCGCGAAACTTCAGCAAACCCAGACCCAGACCCTCGCAGCCAGTCCTGTCCCAGCCCGCCCATCGGTCAAAACCATTTCCCAGGCTGCTTTACCCATTGCTGCATCCAAAGTGCAAGCCCGTAGTTCGATCGGGACTTTAGCGACCCGCAGCTATCCCCAGGATTGGTGTTTGGTCACGGCGGGGGAAACAACCCTTTTCCGGGATTCGCAGGATCAGTTTGATATTTTCTGCGGGGGCGACCAGCCAACTTTAGCGGTTTCCCAAACCGCCGTCCAAGATTTTTTTCCAGCCTCCAAAAAATCCTCCACGTCCCTGCGCATTTTGCCCATGGGTTCCTGTGATTCCCAACGCAGTGATGTGTTTAAATCCGCCAACCAGACCACCTTTGCTGGAGATCCCAAACGTTACGGTGTGGACATTGTTTGTATGAGTACCCGTTGAGACGACTGGCAGGAGACGGGCTGGGTTCTCGGGCTGGGGCAGTGCAAAACCATGGCACACTCTAGAAGACCTAGATTGTGGCTGAGTCATTACTGTGAGTGTTCCAACGATTTTGGTGCCCCGAGGGGCGGAGTATCAAGCGGTTTGCCGAGGGTTACAATCCCAGGGGCCCCTAGACCGATCGCCCCAGACAGTTTCTCCAGACTTGCCGCAGGTGTTAGCAATCCCCGCCGGGTTGTCTCCGGTGAAGCGTTGGTTGGAGGAATTTGCGGCCAATACCTCTCCTTTGCCATCAGCAATTTTGGTCATGGGGGTATGTGGAGCCCTGCGAGATCGAGGGAATCAAGACACGATCGGATCCGCTGTAGTTTACCAGTCCTGCCTGGATCCTACAGGTCAGTCTTGGCATTGTGCCAATCTAACTCAAATCGGCATTGCTTCAGCCATCGTTAACCCACTCGCCCTGCCCGCCAGCACAGGCATCACCTGCGATCGCGTGATTCACCTCGCCCAGGAAAAACAACAGCTTGCCCAACAGCTTCAGGCCGACGTGGTGGATATGGAAAATACGGCAATTTTGGAATTTTTCAGCCAGCACAACATTCCCGTAGCGATCGTGCGGGTGATCAGTGACGATGCCCACCACGATTTACCCGACCTCTCCCAGGGCTTTGATGAAAATGGCCAACTGCGCCCGATCACCCTAGCCCTAGCCATGCTCCGCCGACCGATCGCAGCAGTGCGGCTGATCCGGGGTTCCCTCACTGCCCTGAAAATCCTGGAACGCTTGAGTGGAGAACTGATACAATCACCCTGTTCATCTCAAGACTGAAACTAACTGTGGTGTCTCAATCGTCCCGTCGGCTCTTAGTAGCAGCCAGTGGAACCGGAGGACATGTGTTCCCCGCCGTCGCGATCGCGGAACAACTTCCGGACTATCACATTGAATGGCTGGGGGTGCCCGATCGCTTGGAAGTGCAACTGGTGGGCGATCGCTATCGGTTGCATACCGTTCGGGTGGCGGGCTTCCAAGGCAAACCGGGACTAAGGACGCTGAAAACCCTGTTCAAACTGATTCGGGCCATTGGGTCAGTCCGAAAAATTCTGAAGCAGGGCAAATTCGACGGTGTTTTCACCACCGGGGGCTACATTTCCGCGCCTGCTATTTTGGCGGCCCGATCGCTGGGACTCCCCGTCGTATTGCATGAATCCAATGCGCTGCCGGGGAAGGTGACTCGGTTCTTTGCGCCGCGCTGTACCGCTGTGGCGATCGGCTTCCAAGCGGCGGCCCAGTACCTCAAAGCCAAAACCGTTTACACCGGAACGCCTGTGCGGGCGCAATTTCTTGCGGAACCCGGAACCTCCGACAATTTAGACGATTTAGGCATTCCTGAAGGCGTCCCGTTAGTGGTCGTTGTTGGGGGCAGTCAGGGAGCAGTGGCGGTGAATCGGTTAGTACGGCAATGCAGCCCCGCTTGGTTTGAGCAGGGAATTTGGGTTGTGCATTTGACCGGAGAGTCCGACCCAGAAGCCGAGAGTTTACACCATCCGCAATACATTGCCCGATCGTTCTATCACAACATGGCGGCCTTGTTCCGCCGCGCCAACTTAGCTATTAGCCGCGCGGGGGCTGGAACGCTAACGGAACTCGCGATCGCGCACACTCCGTCGATTCTGATTCCCTATCCCTCTGCAGCAGAGGATCACCAAGCCTTTAATGCACGCGTATTTGTGGAAGCGGGAGCGGCGGAAATGTTTCGTCAGGAAAAACTACTTCCGGAAACGCTACAGTCGATCGTGCTGGAATTGCTCGCTGCACCAGAGCAGCTACAAAAAATGTCGGCCCAAGCGGCATCGCTAGCTGTGCCGGACAGCGCAATCCAAGTCGCAGACTTACTCCGTAATTTAATTGAACGTCACTCGCATGAGTGATCACGGCTATCACAATGCAACGGTCATTGGTAAACAGGAACGCACAACTTCGAATTACACCTCACATTACAACACCATCGCTAATTCACCCACTAACCATTCTTCACCAGCTCAACATTGTTAACCAGCTCAATACCAGCTAAACACAAGTAAGCAGCACGATCGAGCGATCGTGCTGCTTTTTCAACCAACAACTAGCCACTAACAACTGGTATCAACAACCCATCATCCAATACTAACCATCCATCGCTGCAACAACATGGCGCATCTCATCCACCGCAGTATGACCATTCTTTTCATGACCATTGGATAAATGGTGAGTATGCCCATTATTCTTACGAGGCTGAATTACACCATAGCCACCGTGATTACGTTTATAAATCACATTGATTTCACTCGTTTCTACGTTACAGAACATGTAGAAATCATGATCAATGTTTTCCAACTGTTCCAATGCATCTTCCATCGTCATGGGAGGCATGGCAAAGTATTTCACCCGCACCACATCAGACGGTAACGCAGGAGCCCGATCGAGCTTCAGATCGGTCACAACGGGCTGCTCTGCCAGAGCCACTGAGGTTTTGACGGGTTCTCGGTTGCGGTCTCGCCGTTTCTCTTTGTACTTGCGGAGTTGTCGAGACAGCTTATCCGCCACCATATCAATGCTAGCGTAGAGGTTTTCGGAACTCTCCTGCGCCCGCACCACATTGGACCCATTCACAAAAATCGTAACCTCCGCAGTTTGTCTGGGAGTTATCCGGGGATTCCGTTCGACTGATAGATCGACATCTACTTCGGTTAACAGATGGTCAAAATGTGCCGCTGCCTTTTCAATCTTCTGATGGACATACTCACGAATCGCATCCGTAATATCGATATTTTTGCCCTGGATAACAAGCTTCATAAAGCTTCCTCCCCTGAAAGGATGGGTTAGTTGAGCATTCAAATAAATTTGTGTAAGCAATACACACGCAATACACAAATGGCATCTATAGCGTTCCCATTAGGTCTATGACCGTGATGTTAGAAAGTATAACGAAAATGTTTCTCGATCGTGACCTAATTTAAGTGAAATTGTTAGACAACATGGAGAGTTACTTTCTGAACCAGTCATTTAACCTGCGAATTCTATAGAAGTAACCCGATGCTAGCACCTTGACTAAAAAACCCACCACTAGAGCTTTCTCCGCCACGGAGAGAGGCTAGGGTGAGTTCATTGGGCGAGTCTCTTATGCACAATGGATTTATAGTGCGAGATAGTTTTCAAGATGCATCGCTGAATCAGGTTATGTATTTAACCTAACATCTTCCTCGGATCAAAACGATCAGTTTTAAAAGTGTGTTGCATCCTGTGACAATTCTTGATTTAACCTGCTGCAAAAGCTCGTACATTCTCCGATGGCAGGTGCTACCTTGGTAAGTTGGGTCAGTAACATTCTGGGATAACGAGAGACGTTACTGGGATAACGAGATTCAGTTGGGGATAGCGAGATTAGCTAGGAATCGCTCGCATCCAACGGACGTTGAGACTTTCAGGCATTCTTGCAGGCATTACGGACTGCCACTACAAACTTTCACACGGATACAAACTTTCACACTGAAAAGCCCCACGCATCGCTTAAAACAACTTAAAAAACCGCTTAAAATGGGTAGGCTCAAGCGTGCTGAAGGGGAAGCAAAGATGGCCACCATTGCCGTAATCGACTACGACGCAGGAAATCTCCACTCTGCCTGCAAAGGATTGGAAGCGGCGGGGGCCTCTCCCCAGGTGACGGATGCCGTGGCTGACCTCGAAAAAGCCGATGCGATCGTCCTGCCGGGGGTGGGGTCTTGGGATCCGACGGTGCAGGGCATTCGATCGCGGGGTTTAGAAGCACCGATTAAGCGGGCGATCGCGGCAGGTAAGCCATTCCTAGGCATTTGCATGGGATTGCAAGTTTTATTTGACGCCAGCGAAGAGGGCCAGGAACCCGGTTTAGGCATCGTGCCCGGTACCGTGCGGCGCTTTCGGCCAGAACCCGGTATCACCATTCCCCACATGGGCTGGAATCGGTTGACCCTGAACCAACCGGATTGCCCCCTGTGGCAGGGCATTCCCGAACAGTCGTGGATGTACTTTGTCCATTCCTATTATGTGGATCCAGTTAACCCACAGGTGCGATCGGCCACCATCACCCACGGCACGCAAACGGTGACCGCCGCGATCGCCACGGGCAACCTGATGGCGGTGCAGTTCCACCCCGAAAAATCCTCCGATGCGGGAATGCATCTCCTGGCCAATTTTGTCCAATGGGTGAATGCGAGACAGGCCGTTGCGGTCTAGGGTTGGAACAGATTGCATGAGCCTACGAATTTATGGCAACCGGCTGCTGAAAACTTTGCCGGGATTGGACACTCGTCCCACGACGGGCAAAGTGCGGGAAGCGGTGTTTAATATCTGGCAGGGCACGATTGCTGGCTGTCGCTGGTTGGATCTCTGTGTGGGCAGTGGAGCCATGGGAGCCGAAGCGCTGTGTCGGGGGGCAGCACGAGTGGTGGGCATTGAGCAGTTTCCCAAAGCCTGCGCGATCGCCCAGGAAAACTGGCAACGGGTAGCCCAGCCAGAGCAGCGTTTCCAAATTCTGCGGGGAGATGTGGTGAAACGCTTACCTAGCTTGGCGGGACAACAGTTCGATCGCATTTATTTTGATCCACCCTATGATAGCAACTTATATGAACCTGTGTTAAGGGCGATCGTGGCCTATGGACTTTTGGCCCCCCAGGGGGAAATTGCCGCTGAACATCGGCCTGGGAGCTTGCTTGTCCCGATTCCAGGTCTTGTGTGCTGCCGAGAAAAAACCTATGGCAACACCGCCGTGACTTTTTTTCAGGGGGATCGGTCAGAAACCGCGATCGAAATCAGCGAGGCTCTGGTACATTAGTGGCCGTTCAACCTTCTGACTTCAAGATCATGATCCAGCCCGCGCCCACTCAGTCCCCTCAAACGCAACCCGCTCCAGATCAGCGGCAGCCCGTCCCACCCCGCAAAGGTGTTCCCCTGTGGGCGGCTTTCTCGATCGCCATCAATGGTTTGGTGCTGCTGGCAGTGTCGCTTGTGGTGTGGAAGCCGCAATTGTTGACCTTGTTACCGATTCCCCAGCCCAATGCAGCCCCGATCTCCAGCCCCGATCCCAATGCTACCGCTGCACCCGATCCAGCGGAGGCCGGAAATCGTCAACAATTGAGTTACGAGCAATGGCTAGAAATTTTGCAGAAGGAAGCCAGTGCCATCGCCAAAAAAACACCCGATCGCTTGACGGTGTTACTGGGGGATTCCCTCAGCCTCTGGTTTCCCACGGAGTTGTTACCCAGCGATCGGACCTGGCTAAACCAGGGGATTTCCGGGGAGAATTCCGCTGGCTTGCTGAAGCGCTTGAACTTCTTGGATGAAACGAAGCCCCAGACAATTTTTCTGATGGTGGGCGTCAATGATCTGATTAAGGGCGTTCCCGCTGATCAGGTGGTGGCGAATCTGCGCCAAACGGTGCAAACCCTCAAGGAGAAACATCCCAGTACGGAAATCGTGCTGCAAGCCCTGCTGCCCCATGGCGGAGAGCGGGCCACCGTGACCGATCGAGAGGCTGTGCTGAAAGTCTCCAACGAGCAAATTTTTAAGCTGAACCAACAGATTGCCGCGATCGCCCAGGAGGAACAGGTCTTTTTCCTGAACCTATATCCCCTGTTTGCCGATAGCGATGGCCTGCTGCGCCAAGACCTCAGCACCGATGGCCTGCATTTGAATCGGGAAGGCTACAACGTCTGGCGGACGGCATTAACGGTGTTTAGCCAAACGAAACTGGCTCAACCGCCTATTGCTCCTGCGGCCCAGGAAGCGGGGGCGGCTTCTAGTGAGACGCCTGCGGAAGCCAATGGGGACGCGAATTCTGAAACCAATTCTGACGCTGGCCCTGACGCCAACAAAGCCACGACAACCGAGGCCAGCACCGAGCCCAGCACGCCTGAAGCTGCCGCGCCCGAACCGCCGGAAAGCCAATCCAGTCCGGGCACTGCGGGACAGTAATAGAGACAGTAATAGACTCGATCGGCGCTGGGATTTCAGGAAAAGCCATGGTCTGGGGCCGCAGAAGGCTAGGAGAATGCCCCAGACCTCCTTTATCATGGGAAAGCATGAAAACCGCAGTGGGGAAACGTTTCTCCGGGGTGAAGAGGGATGGATACAAAAGCTTTTAAACGATCGCTGAACAATTCTGATAACTATCACCGCAAGGGGTTTGGCCATGGGGAGGAAGTGGCCAGTACCATGGAGTCGGAGTACCAAAGTCCGCTGATTCAAGAAATTCGCGAGAAGAATTACATCCTCAAGCGCGGCAATGTGACAATTCGTTTAGCCGAAGCGTTTGGCTTTTGCTGGGGGGTGGAGCGTGCGGTAGCAATGGCCTACGAAACCCGGACGCATTTCCCGACGGAGCGGATTTGGATCACGAATGAGATTATTCACAATCCTTCGGTGAACCAGCGGCTGCGAGACATGAATGTGGAATTTATCTCGGTGGAGAATGGCCAAAAGGACTTCTCTGGGGTGCAGGCGGGGGATGTGGTGATTTTGCCTGCCTTTGGAGCGAGCGTGCAGGAAATGCAGTTGCTCAACGATCGCGGCTGTACGATCGTGGATACGACCTGTCCTTGGGTGTCGAAGGTGTGGAACACGGTGGAGAAGCACAAGAAGGTGCAATACACTTCGATTATTCACGGCAAGTACAACCATGAGGAAACCGTTGCCACAAGTTCCTTTGCGGGTACCTATCTAATTGTGCTGAATATGGCCCAGGCGGAATATGTGACGAATTACATTCTGCATGGCGGCGACAAGGCTGAGTTTATGGCCAAGTTCAGCAAGGCGATGTCGGCGGGATTCGACCCCGATCGGGATTTGCAACGGGTGGGGATTGCCAACCAAACGACGATGCTGAAGGGTGAGACGGAGGCGATCGGTAAGTTGCTGGAACGGACAATGATGCAGAAGTACGGGCCAGACAAGCTGAATGAGCATTTCCAGAGTTTTAATACGATCTGCGATGCGACCCAGGAACGTCAGGATGCCATGTTTGATCTGGTGGAGGACAAGCTGGATCTCATGGTGGTGATTGGGGGATATAACTCGTCGAATACCACGCATTTGCAGGAAATTGCGGTGGAGCGGGAAATTCCGTCCTATCACATTGATAGTGCCGATCGAATTTTGTCCAACAATCGTTTGGAGCACAAGCCGTTGGGGCAGGAGTTGATGGTGCAGGAGAACTGGTTGCCGGAGGGTGAAATTGTTGTGGGGATTACTTCGGGGGCTTCGACACCGGATAAGGTTGTGGAAGAGGTGATCGAGAAAATCTTCGCGCAAAAGTTGGAATTGGTCGCTAGCTAAACGATCTATAGCAGTTCTAGGGAACTTGTGAGTTCTTCTATTGTGCTTGTGCTTGGAGTTGCCAGACTAAGATAGTGGTTGAATTTTCGACTACGTCATCCTCTGTTGTTGCTAAATATCGACCGTTGGGGCTGAGAGTAATTTCAAATCCATCGGTCGGTAATCTAAATAATTCTTCTTGAGTAGAAAGATCCCAACCTCGGATTGTTCTATCCTCTTCTCCCATGGTCAGTAAACACTTTCCGTCGGGACTAAACTTAACGTGCTTAACCTGTTTTTTATACCCTGTAAAGGTAGAAAGCAGTTGTCCCTGCAAACTCCATATTTTCACTGCTTTATCTTCAGTAGTAGTGACTATTTTTTGCCCATCTGGGCTGAAATCCAAATCAATGACTGCCCCAGGATGGATAGGCCACCGGGCAATTAATTGTCCTTGCAAGTTCCATAGCTCCATACCATTCTTTGAGAGAATTGCAATGTGTTTGCCATCAGAACTCACTGTGAACGGTGGAACAGATCTATCAGCCGCTTCAGATGGCAGATCAATCGTGATCGGTTTTACATTGGAGTTTGCATTCGGAATTTGTAAGAGATCTAAACGACGCTCCAATCTTTGGCTAGCAGCTATGGTTACTAAAACATTCTGAGAACTACTCCAAGTGACAATCCCGATCGCGTTCACACCTGAGAGATCTACATGGGGAATCTCAGGAAAGCCTTGCAGCATTGCTATGGACTTGCCTTGCAAATTCCAAACCCGGACTGTGTTATCCCTGGATGAACTGGCAATGTATTGCCCATCTGGACTGAAGGCAACATTACCAACTGCGCGTTTGTGCCCCTCAAATCTTGTGACCGACTGGGGAGTCTGACGATCGACTAGGGCGACCATGGGGCCTCGGGAACCTGTGGCAATTCGTTGGCTATCGGGACTGAATGAGATCGAGCCTAGCCAACCTGTGGGGACAACTTGTTGCGGATCTCCGGTCTTAAGATTCAAAAGTTTCAAGCCATGATTACCGCTCTCATCCGTGGCTGCTAATACTTGACTATCCGGGCTAAAGGCTAGGTTGGGAGAAATCAAGCCAGTTAATTTTAAAGGCGTTTGACTGGGACTGATATATAAAGGGCAGACTGAATCAGGGCGAATATATGCAGCGGCTGGACTCGATAGAATGGGGGCTTGCATTTGAGTCAGGGGTAATGCTGCTGTATAGAGGGGTTCATGCTCGCTACTGAATTGACCTGAACACCCTACAAGTAGAGTCAGACTACCAATGCATAGACTGAATTTCTGCATTGCGAAAGTGCCCATTCAATGCATAAGTGGATAGGGAACATTATCCAATGGGTCGATTGGACGGGAATTTCTTGTAGCTATTTTTTAAGCTTGTTTTGGAAGGCACCTTGCTGACTCGTTGAGAAGTGCTACTGGTAAAAACTTGGAACTCGCATCAGTCAATATTTGCATAAGTCAATCTTTAGTGGATACATTAGTGGGGGTGGGTGAGGAGTGAACTATTTTTGCTGAGTCCTGGATTTAAATCCTCAAATTTGGTGATTTTCAGGAAGTTCTAGAGAATGGCAGTATTAAGAACTAAGCCAGGGTGACACGACGCTAAACCAACTTGCAAAAATTTTGATGATTTCCCGGAGACAATGATGAGTTTGCTGAAACGAAGTGTAATTGGCGTACTAAGTCTGGGTTTGGTGATGGTAAATGCATTACCCGGAATGACCCGTCCCGCCACGATCGATAGCGAGGGCTGGGGAGCAATGGTTCGATCGGGGCCTTCGCTTAAAATGAGAGAACTCGGTAGCCTAGCCCATGGCGCACCCGTAGAAGTTCTAAAAGTTACAACTACCAATGACAGTGATAGTGGCTTGTATTGGTATTATGTGCAATCAACGGGTCGATCGAGGGCTGAAGGTTGGGTATCTGGTTCATTAGTCCGCTTTAAATCCAGCAATCAAACCTATGGCACCTTAGCCGGATCATCCAATGATGTCATTAACATTCGATCGGCCCCCAGCCTCAAGGGAAATGTTGTCCATACAGGGGTCGTAGGAGACTTGGTCACCGTTGGTCGATCGTCCCGAGATGCGGGCTATCGTTGGTATCACATCACCTATCCCAATGGCTCCAAGGGCTGGGTACGCGAAGATCTAATCTCCGTTTGGCCTCAAGGTTGCATCATCACCTGCCCAGAACATTAAAGTCGCGCGAACCATTCATCACACGCTGATGGTTCCACCTGATCAATTATTTGAATTCACCAATAATTAGTTAAAGTAAAAGCTACTGATTGATATTCCAAGAATCGATCGGTAGCTTTTATGTAACAACACTAGATGAAAATTTTACTTCAACAAACTCAATCATCTAAATGGAACTACTACAACATAAAATTCAGTGAAAATTTCAAATTAGCAAATCATCTAGTAAACACAATCTAGGTATTCAATCAGATTCTTGACCTAAGTCAGGTGATTGTGTTTCGACCTTCGTTTTCAAGATTGCTAGCAGCAACGCTATGCCATAGGCTGCTAGTAATCCAGGAAACGCATCTTCAACCAGCTTCCAGTGAGGAACGGTATTGGGAGCCGTTCTAGGGAGATTTTCCACAAAAATTTGTAGATTAGAATAACAGCGATCGCCTTGTTTAAAGCCGTAGCAATTACCAGGCGAGGATAAGATTGTGAGCAGTTGCAACGCCAGAACGAGGCCCCACATCCAGGCTTTGAGTTTTGCAGTGTTCGATCGATGCTTCCAAATAAAAATCCAACAGCCGAGCCAGAGGATTCCATAAAAGGGCAACAACAGAAACAAATAAAAGATTCCAGAAGCAACCGTAAAGGAAGAGCTGAGAAAGAGAAGAAAACTACAGACCAGATAAAGGGTGAGGAATAAACCAAGCTTAATCATAGAGTGGACTCTCTACATGATTACGACAGAGCCATTTTATGCTAAAAAAGCATTGCACTAAATCGATTGGGGCAACCCTGATAACCCAAGGATCTCCGATCTCGATCGTGCAATGCCGCTAAGATGAGGCGTTATACCACTGGGAAAGCGGTTGCGTCTAGGCTCAGCCAGCCACTGACTCGCTTAACCCACTGACTCGCTTAACCCACTGACCCACTTAATCTACTGACCGCTTAACCTGCAAATAAGCTATTGCGATTAAAGCTACTTTGGGTTTGGTAAGCAATCACCGCCAGCAAATCACTTCCCTGACTAATCTGCAAGCCATCCCGACTATCCGCAAAAGTCAACCCGTTCAAACTATTGACTTGCAAACGAGTCGCCCCTGCTTGATAGTTCACGATCGTCACAAACCCTTCACCGGAATTGAGTTTTACCGTTGCATGACTCGTTCCACCCAACCAAACTTGGTCATTACCGCTGCCGCTATCGATGTAATCCATTCCACCATTGGCATAGATGACATCATTTCCACGACCTCCAAAAATTGTCTCAGCCGCATCAGAGCCATAGAGATAGTCATCCCCCGCTTCACCGATCAGGGTATCCATGCCCCCGTTGCCGTAGATGGTGTCATTGCCCAAACCGCCTTTCAGGGTTTCAGCAAAGTCACGCCCATAGATCACTTGAGGCTTCACTGTACTATCTGGCTCCGGTGTCGGTTGCTGGAGTGCCGCTTTACCGAGGCTGGCATCGAGGTTCAGCGACTCACCTAGCTTAATTTGGATGATTTCGTTGTTGTCGATCGCCTTGCCCGAAAAATCCCGCCCGATCGAGAAGGGATAGTTGTTATCATTGGCCACCAGAATCGTGTCCTTATCCAACACCAAAATATTTTCGATCGTCACAAACGGAAAACTAAACTTCAGACTGCCATCCCCATTCAAATCCTGGGGATCCGCAATGTTCAGTAAATCAACGACTTCCGTTTTTTGGACGAAGCCATTGGCATCGGTTTTGGACAGATCAATCTTGAAGATTTTCTTGAAGGCAGCGGCAGCCCCTTGATTGTTATCCCGCTCAATCACCAGAAATTCGGTGGCATTAATCGGCGTGAAATCCCCGATCGCATGGCTGGGCGATTCCATCTGATACAGTCCCGCCAAGCCTTGGAACGAACTGCTCGTGGTGTCAAATTGATAAATCCGTAGGGAACCCTCCGGATCGCCCAGCACCGTTCCTTCCAACAGTGGGTAGAGCGTTTTGCGATCGAGACTGAACGCCATGCCCTCATAACCGCGCGATCGACCCAGATTTGCCGCCAAATCCCCTGCCAACACCCTGGGATGATCCGGTGAGTAAACAAAATCCGCCGCCACTTGTTTGATAACCTTGGCTCCCGTCCCCGGAAAATCTGTAAAGAAGCCATCCGCACCAATTTGGGTTAACTGCACCAACTCCTGCTCCGGCGTTTGGGGCGTGCCATCCGGGTTGAGCGTGAGGAAGTTTTCTTCGTTGCGCAGGGTGTAGGGATGTACCTGCAATCCGGCGGCATGGGCATCGTCGATAAACGAAGTGATTTCGCCCGTGAGCTGCGACCCAATTTCGGCCTTCCCATCCCCATTGCCATCCACCTTCGCCGTGAGGGGTTCACGCAACAGAATATTATTCTTCCAAGGTCCAGCCCCTTCGGCATACAGCTCCCGCATGACTTGCAACATCGCCGGACTATCGAGATCGGCATAAACCGTATTGGCGGACAACGGTTTTTCAGCGGCATCCAGAAATGCCTGACCGTAGATCGCTTTCAGATCCTTGCCTTGGCTGACGTTATAGCGAATGTCGTAGGGGAAGGAGAAGGAATCCTGGGGATCGGCGGCGCGGGTCGTATCTCCGTAGAGTTGCACGAGCGGAATGTTGCCCAAACCTTCCTGATTCAGCCGCTGCTGAATTTCGATCAGATTCTGGAACTCAAAGGATTGAATAAAAATCCGACTGGGGTCGGTAAATCCCTCGGCAATCAACGTATCCACCAGCAACTGACTGGTGTCGAGATTGATCAGCGTGCCATCCAGGAATTTCCCTTCCTTGGCAAGGAACGTGGGGTGCTTCGTTTCGGGGTAAATGCCGATTTTTTTGCCCGTCTGCGCCTCCACTTGTTTAACCAAGTCAATGATTTCCTTCAGGGTCGGAATTTCAAATTGCCCGTCAAAGGCGGTGTTGCCGGGACGGGTCGCAGGAATCCGTTCTTTAGCGCGCAGGGTCTTGAGTTCCGCCAGCGTAAAGTCTTCGACAAACCAACCCGTGTAGGTATCACCATCGATCGTTTTGGTGGTTTTGCGATCGGCAAATTCCGGACGACTCGCCACATCGCTGGTACCGGAAATTTCGTTTTCATGGCGAGCTACCAAGACGCCATCTTTTGTGACCACCAAGTCGGGTTCGATAAAGTTGGCACCTTGTTCGATCGCCAGTTTATAGGCTTCCAGGGTATGCTCCGGACGGCTGCCGCTGGCTCCCCGGTGACCGATCACGATCGGCGCATCGCCGCTCAAGGTCTTAAAGCTGGTGATGTTCGGCGTGGCGATCGGGGCTTCCAGCAGTTTGCCCGTTGCGTCAAAGTGGAGCAAATATGGCCCAAACTCTTCGCCAATCCAAATGTCGCCTTTGGCATCAATCACAAAGGACTCGACATCGAAGTCTGCCCCGGTCAGATGGCGATCGGTGGTATTTTCGTTTTGAATCGCAAAGGGAATGCGGCGATCGGGGTCGCGTAGTTGCACAAAGCCCTGAATGGCCACACTGCGATCGCCCTGCTCGCTGCCAGCAAAGCTCGGATCAACTTGGTACAACCGCAGTAGATAATCGGCGCTATTGTTCTTTGCCCCAAATCCGTTATCCGAGAGGAACCAGTAGTTATCGCCCTTGCCCCCCGGCGCAAACTGCACGCCACTGAACCCTTGTACAGGCTGTCCCGCAAAGGGGCCGGTGCGTCCATTGCCCGTAATGCCTGCGCCTGCGTTGGGGCCAGCGGCAAAGGTATCGGCTGGTAGGGCCGCAAAGCCAACCAGTTCTGCGGGTTTGACCGGAGGCGGCACGATGCCCTGGGACAGTTTGCCCGTGCCCAGGTTTTCAATCAGCAGTGCGCCGATGTCGATTAGCCGGTTGCCATCGCTCGATTCGTATAACCCCAGATCGAGCTTATTCGCATCATTGAAATCAACGGGTAAGACCTGATTTCCACTGACGCGGAAGCCATTGGCTGGCAGCAGGGCGATCGCGTTACCTGCTTCAGAACTGACGGAAAAGGAACCTACTTGACGGTTGCCTGTCCACTGCCAATTCCAGTTAATCAGTTCATCGATCGTGATGACGCCATCGGCAGCATCAGCTTCACTGGCGGAGAATTGGCCTTTGATTGCGCCACCGCCGTCCTGTTTCCAGTAGCCGCTGAATTCTGTACTGAAGGTCAGGACGCGACTGACATCGATCGTGCCGTTGGCGCTAGCATCGCCGATCGTCGTTGTTCCCGTTGTGAAATTTTCGACAATTAAGGCTCCCAGATCAAGGACGCGATCGCCCGCCGCTGATTCAAACAGCCCTTGATCCAAACCATCGACATCGATCAAGTTCAGATTGACGGGGGTATTGCCTCCACCCAGCTTGAATCCCCCCGGCGGCATTAAGGTGTTGACGATGCCATCCTGGGAGGTCAGGGTAAATGGTGCCACGACATCATTGCCCTTCCAGTTCCATCGCCAGGACACAATTTCATCCAGCGAAATCACACCATCGGCAGCATCCGCTTCACTGGCCGAGAGAATGCCCTGAATGGCCCCACCGCCATCGTTCGCCCAAAAGCCTTTGTAGCTCACGGCAAACTCCACGATCGGGCTAACCGAAATCCTGCCCTTGGTGGCGTTCCCCGTTGCGGTAGTGCCAGCAGCAAAATCTTCAATTAACAAGGCCCCCAGGTCAATCAGTTGATCGCTGGCCGCCGATTGATAGATCCCTTGATCGACGCCATCGGCATCCTGGAATTGGGCATCCAAAGGGGTATTGCTGCGACGAACCAGAAAGCCCCCCGGTGGAGTCAAGGCCGCTGCGGTGCCGTTGTTAGCCGCGATCGTAAATCCAGCCACCTGAGAATTCCCCGTCCAAGTGAATTTCCAGGTCGTCATTTCATCCAGGCTGATCACACCATCGGCAACCGCTGCATCAGTCGTAGAGACAATACCTTTAACAACAGCGTTCCCATCCCAGAACCCCGTATACTGAATCCCGAATTCCTGTGTTTTCGCAACATTCATGATCGATTTCTCGCGACTAAATAACCAGGCTGAATCATCCGACGGAAGAACCGACTGATTAACCCAACTGGCAATACAAAAAGGGGCTTCTGACGAAGCCCCAATGCATGTCAAACCTTATTAAGAACCAATGATGCCGCCATCCTTGCGGGTAATCACGATCGTGGCATCCCGAGGCACTTTACCGCTTCCCTGGGCGGCTGGGAAATTGGTTTTTGTGGGGTCGCCATCACCGGGATGTTGAAGGTTCACAAACATCGTGCGGCGATCGGGTGTCACAGCCAGTCCAGTCACCTCACAGTCAGTCACCCCAGTAAACAGGCGACGAATAATCTGATTGTTGTTGGGATCCGCCACCAACATCTGATCGTTCAAGCCCTTTTTCTGTCCACCGTCGGTTTGAATGAACAACCGGCCATCGGGATCCGCCCACAGCCCATCGGGACTGCTGAAGGTGCGTTCGTCCGTGGTTCCATGGGTATCCTGGGACAGCACGTAAATATCCCATTTGAAGGTCAGCCCCACATGGTTATCTGCATCGCGCCATTTGATGATGTGACCATCGGGGTTTGGCCCTAGGGGATTGGCCTTATCCACTTGGGCAGCGGTGCGGCGGCTATTGTTCGTCAATGTGCAGTAGACATCGCCATTGGGAGCCGTCGAGATCCACTCAGGCCGATCCATTTTGGTAGCCCCGAGCAAATCCCCCGCAATCCGGGCATAGGTTAACACTTCAGCTTGGGTTTTAAACCGTGCCTTCAGTTTGGGATTGTTAATCGACAGTTCCAACCATTCGCCCGTGAAATCATCATTGAATTTGGCCACATACAACTTGCCGCGATCCAATGGGCTGATTCCCCGCGCCTGCATCGATCGCCAGTTGGCTTCCGACACAAACTTGTAGATATAGTCAAACCGCTCGTCATCGCCCATGTAGACAACCGCGCGTCCACCCCGACCAACGACCAATTCAGCATTTTCGTGCTTAAAGCGACCGAGGGCTGTGCGCTTCACCGGGGTCTGGGACGCATCCATCGGATCGATTTCCACAACCCAACCATAGGTGTTTTCTTCGTTTTTGTAACGTGGGTTCGACAGATCAAAGCGATCGTCGAATTTCTCCCACCCGTAACCAAAGCCAGCTTTGCTAAAACCATAGCGGGCTTGCTCCGGCGTAGCCGTCCAAGTTCCGGCCTTATCGCCAAAGTACCCGTTGAAGTTTTCTTCACAGGTCAGGTACGTCCCCCAGGGCGTTTTACCATTGGCGCAGTTATTCAGCGTTCCAAGGGGTGCATTGCCAGCGGGGGTTTTGAGTAAGTCACTGTTTGCCACAGGGCCAGTGAACTTAACCGGCGTATTGACATGAATACGGCGATTTTTCTTACTGTTGCGTACAACATCCCATTTCCCATTCTGCTTTTTGAGTTCCACAACGGAAACCCCATGGGCATGTTGGGAAAGGCGCACATCTTCCAAACTGGCGGGGTTCGCTTTGCCCAGGATATGGGTGTTGCCACCAAATTCATGGTTAATGGCCAGCACGCCGCTAGTATTGCCATTGCCCAGGGGAAACAACCACATCCCATCATGGCCAATCCCAATTTGCTGGGCTTGCTGGGCAGCGGTGGGGCGAGTTACCGGGTTGCCGTCATACTCGGGCACCCCATCTTTGAGCGGTGTCCCCCAGGGAATCAGGACATCATATTGATAGTCCGCAGAAATATTGGGCACGGGGCCCGATCCATCTTTGGCCAGAACGGGCTGGAAGTTAATCGTGGGTCGGGTCGCAGGCTTAGCTTGAGCCATTGCCGTTAACGTTCCCCAACCATTGCCGTTATGGCTGACCATTGAAGCCAGAAATCCGGTTGCGGATAGGGCGGCACTGCGTGCCAACAGGTGACGCCGCGACATTCCGACCCGCAAGACATCTTCAAAGGTTCGATTACTGGAATGGTTACTAATTTGGTTATCGTCAATGTTCTGAACCATGGGTGTCTCCTCTCAATAGGGCAACAGATTGTGCTTGGGGATGCTTTTCCATAGAAAACATCGCCAGGAAAAGCGATCGCTAGTCTAGATGGCTCAAATATTGCTGAGCCAACTGACCAGCCAGCTGACGCCGATCGCGGGCTTGATCGATCGCGAATGCGATCGCGGGCCAGTTCGACAGATCGCTCCGCCGCCTAGCCCCGATCGGGCGCTGAGTCAACGGCGACTGAGGCCGCTGAAAGCCTGCATAGGCACTGTGATACTGGCTCCACAGCCGAATCTGCGGGGATCGTTGCCACTGCTGACGGGACACCGTTGTAGTTAGCAATGGCAGAACATCCCCCTGGCGATTTACCATCATCAGAATTTCCAACCGATCGAGCTGCGGGTTTTGCTGAAACCGCTGGTTAATCTGCTGGGTCAGAAATGGCTCTACCTGTTGCACCAGATCCGGGTGAGCGGTATCCCGATAAATCGGCCACTCAAAGGTAAAACGTCCTACCTGTGCCGCTTTCGCAGATTCGTTCAGTGAGGCCAATGACACAGCACTCACAACGATCGCAGGCCAAAAATGTCGATAGAATCTGGCAAATACACTGTAACTCACAGAAACTCACAGAATGGGGGCAAAGATTATCGAAAATCATCTAGCTTCAGCGAAGGGAATGGTGTAGCCAACAGTTGGGATGAGTATTCAAAATACTGAGTGCAATTTTTAATCAATCATTTTCGCTATCAGCAGAGTCAGAATCAAAATATCGGTTAAAAAACTGGGAGTTCCTAGATCAAAGCAACATCGAAATAGTAGTTCATCGAAGTAAAAAGCAGGTTAAATCCATCTAAAGCAACGGAAATCTTTTAGTGAAGCTTCGATCGCGCTTGATCCGCCAGCCATCTGCCACCCGGCAGGCAGTGCTAGTTCATGCCTGATTGACAACCCACCCCTAGAGAGGGTCTGGGGGATTTCTTGCAGCCCAAAACATTAACGGTGCTCATTCGCAAGGCGCGGATAGGCGCATATGCATCTTTTGGAGAGACTTGCATAAACTCCAAGGCTGCTCCGTGTAATTCCTCAAGTTAAGGCAAGGAGCTATGGCAATCTCCTTCTCAGTCATCCAGGGATTCCACCTCTGCCTTCTAACACCATCGCACACAGTATCTTTTTGGAGTTTTACGACCATGTCTAGTTTCAAGAAAACCGCTTCCACCACCGTTGTAGTTACCGTTCTCTCCCTCGCGATCGCAGCTCCTTCCATGGCTGCTCCCTGCCGGGATGATAAGGGCTTGGCTCGCAAGGTCTTCACGGAGTTTCAAGCCGCTTGCCAAACCGCTTCCATCGGTAGTCTTTCTGCCTGTGGGAAAGCTGGAAAAATTGTTAACGCGATCGCTAAAATTAAGACCACCTTGTCAGATTTAGGCGTCACAGTGGGCAATAACTGGCTCACCCTAGGCACTCCGGAATCCGGGCGGTTCTCGGCGGCGGGTAATCCTCGCTTCACGACCCTCAAAACGGTTGATAAGGATTCTGTCAAAATTACCCTTGATAAAACGGGTGGTAAAGGCGGGGTTGCTGCTGTGATTTGCGCCACCGATGCCAATGGCACCACTAAACTAGGCGAAATTGAAATTGAAGATGGCTCGCGGGATGCCGTCAGCAAGAACCTAACCGTTACAGGGGCGAAGGACAAGATTCTGCAAGTTCAACTGAACGGTATTGGCAGTGCTCTACAAACCATGAAGTTCAAGCTGAATGCTCAGTAGGTTACACGCTGGCAAAACAGGAATCTAGGTAAAACATGACGAGGAATGAGTGGGGAAGCAGGGAATTCAAAAGTCAACGGTATTTGACTCCTCCATTTCTGCTTTCCCTTCCCCAATTTCCTCCAGTGTTCTCTAACCATTCACTTCAGCATTGGGTTATTGTGACGCGCCTTTTGAATTTACAAAATGCACTGGGATTAACGTATGTTACGGTTACAGTTAGTCATTCCACCAATTTCCATCTGTTTACTCATTGCTAGTTGGTTCCCAAAGAGCGCGATCGCAGCCCATCCATCGGCCCATTCAGCCTTCGATTCATCCATCACCACACGACTGCCCAAATTTCTCAATTCCTCTGTCCAACCACCTTCTAAGCACCCGGTTTCCGATCGTTCCACAGATACTCAGACCCACCGTCAATCCTTCCCCATTGCGAACGTTCGCCCAGAAACGATCGTCGTTGCCCAAGCATCTACCAATGTCCCATCCCCCGTCACACCCACGCCTATTCCCACACCTATACCGGCTCCCCCACCTATACCTGCTCCCAGTCCCCCTCCCACAGCCACGCCTACCCCGGGATCCACAGCTACGCCTACCGTTCCCACTCGTCAAACCGTCAAGCCCACCGACACCCTTCGCATTCCCCTTGATCCATTCCCAACCCTAGAAGCGGGTCAATCCCTGGCCGTACTGGTGGGCACCACCGATGTGACTTCCCAAGTTAAACGGATCGATCGTGATTTAGTGTATCAGCCCGACGCGATTCCCTTACCGTTGGGGGATGTTGAAGTTGTGGTCTACCTCGTCAAAAGTCCGATCGATTGGCAAATTCTGACTCAACTTTCTTTGACTGTCACACAAGACTCTGCACTCGCTCAGGATAGTTCTGAAAAAACTCCGGCCTCTCAACCGTCACCGGACTCCAAGCCAGCTCAAGCAGAAACAACACCGAATGCCCCCTCAGCTGAGAAACCTGTAGAACAATCCACAGAGAAACCAACGGAAAACCCGACTGAAAAGCCAACGGAACCACCCACAGAAGCATCCACTGAGAAACCAGCCGAACAATCTCCAGAGTCACCCACTGAGAAACCAGCCGAGCAGCCGACCGAAAAACCGGCGGAACAACCCACAGAAGCAGCACCGTCAAATCAAGCAGCCTTTCTACTTCAACCCACGGTTAACTTAAATCTCAAATCCCAATTCCTAGAACGCCGTACCCCTGATGCAGGAGTGCCCGATCGCCCCACGTTTACGGATTTCACGTTCCAAGGTGGCTTCTCCACCACTTTGACTGCGGGCACCTTTACCAGCAAAAGCAACTTTGCCTTCGTTGGCAGCACCTTCCAAAACGAGGCACTGCGGTTCGGAGAGTTAGGTGAAAACGCACCTCCTGTTGATCTGAGTGAGTATCTTTTAGATACCACTTGGGGGCCTGTGCAAGCGCTGTTAGGGCATACCTGCCACGGCAACCACCCATTTTTACTCAATAACGCATGTAGCCGTGGATTGGTCATCAAAACGCAATTGACCGATCGCTTGAGTTTAGATCTCAGTTCACTACGATCGGAAAGCATTGTTGGGTTTGATAATTTCTTTGGTTTAGAGAACTCAGACAACAACACAAACGCGATTACATTAGGCTATCAAATTCTTAAATCTGAAGCGGGGGGAGGCGTGCGGTTTGAGGCCACCTTTATGGATGGGTCGAAACTAGCGGAAGGAAATTTTAATGAAGGCCAAGTTGTTGATGCGGAAAAGAGTCGTGGCTTTGGATTACGACTGACTGGCAATGATAATAGCAATCGCTTCAAGTTCGACATGGGATACGCTTTAAGCACGTTTACCAATCCCAGTGAACTTGATCCAGATTTAACTGATGGGTTGAATGTCGTAGAAGTTGAACCAGTGACAAAAGATGCCTATTATCTGGAAGCGAGCTATGAACTCTTGAAAGATGTACCGATCGGGGGCGATCGGACTTTTTCCCTTAGCCTCAGTGGTCGCCATGAGCGCGTCAATCCCCTCTATAAAAGTCTGGGAGCCGCCATTGGGGCCGACCAGTTACAAACCCAATTGGCCTTAAACGGTTCTCTGGCAGGGGTAACTTTCCAGCTACAACATAGCGAAAGTGAGGACAACCTAGCCAATATCCCCACCATTCTCAAAACCAAAAATCGGGCAACGAGTTTTAATCTCACTGTTCCGTTGCAAACCGTCCTCAAAAGCACCAGCGTCTTTTTACCCACGCTAACCTATTCCTATCAGTTGAATCGTCAGTTTGGAGCCAATGTTCCCATTCCTGAACTGTCGGAGTTTGATGCCAGCGAAATTCCCAACCAAGTCACCACCAGTCATCAACTCGGAGCCAGTTGGTCGATCGATAGTTTGAGTCTCTCTTTTCAACACAGCAACACCTTGCAAGACAACCGTCAACTGGGTCGGGAAACCAGTGATTTTCTCAATATTTCCAATCAAATCAACGCCAGTTGGCAAGCCTCTCCCACCCTACAAATTAGTCTAGGATTAAACCTCACCAGTGCGAAAAACTTTGAAACGAATGTGACCCAATTCACCACTGCCCCTACCTTGGGAATCACCTGGGAATTTGTTCGCGATTTGACTTGGACTTTTAATATTAATCGAACGGATAATACTGATTCGATCGATCAAAATTTCAACCGCAGTGATAGTCTTGAATCCATTTTGACCTGGAAGTTCAAGGTATTAGCGGCCCAACGGGAACTGCCAGGAACGTTTTTCATTCGTTACAGTCTGCAATCAACCCGTAACCAAGATCGAGTTTTCAACCTCAATACCGATGCCACAATTCATGTCGTCAATGCGGGCTTAAGCCTGAGCTTTTGAGTTCCATGATTCTAAGTTCCATAATAGAGATATTCATTATTGACTAGATCCCAACTTCTGCTAGACCCCACCTTCTCCAGATCCCCTGCGTGTGAGCGAGTTTATGAGACCTTTTACTCCCCTAAGACCTTTTATTTCCCTAAAACGATTGCAGTCAATCTCTCAATTCTCTAGCCATTGTTGGAAAACGTTTCTCCTGGGCTTGGCAACGATTCCAGTTACAATCACCTCTCTACCCGCAGCCCAAGCTCTCACCGTGAGTCCAACTGGAGTCAATATCAATACCTTTGGTGCAACCACCGTTTTTCTGACCTATATTAGTTTGAATGATTACCGACCTGTGGAAGCAATTTGGTGTGGTGCCATCAATGCCGATCAGTCCTGCGTTCCCGGAACAGTGTATGGTCGCCTACCCAAACGCAGCGATCGCGGTCGTCTCAGCGGTGGTAATAATTACACTGACATTATGACCATTCCCCCATCGGTCGCCCGCAAAGCTTACCAAGATGCCGTCAAGGGCTCCTCTTCGGAGTTTTTCTATGTGCGGCGGTTCGTCAGTAGTGCTGGCTTGCCCGATCAGTTTATCGCGGTGACTTGTCGCTTGGCGGGCGGTGGGGCACGGGTGCCTTTGGCGTTAACCAATGTGCGTCTCCGGTTTGAGACGGCTCGGCCTGAGCAGCCCATTCCCGTAATCGATCGCAGTCAGCCCATTCCTCCCTTCCACGCCGAAATTACCTATAACGGCACAGGACGGCTGAAGGGCCGCTGGGAAGTGGTGCTGCCAGGGGATATCCCACCGACGCAGGAGGATTTGCTCACCGAGGCAACTTTACCGATCGAGCAACGGGCTTTGCAGCAACGGTATTCCGTCATCGATCGCTTTGAAACCTATCTGATGCCCACGGGGCGTGCGGTGATTCCGGGGCCTGATCCGCGCAAGATTCCCCGAGGAACGGATGGGCTGCATCTGATTCTATTTCGGGTGGAAGCGACAGATGACAAAGAAGGGGATTCTGAAACGGGGATTGGCACGGTCAAAACTGGAGGAGTCGCGGGTTTTTCGCTGCCAGTTTTGCGGTATTACGTGGGCAATCCCCCCAATTCGTCCCAATCCAAGCAGGAATTACGCCTCTTGCAACCGCTAGCCAATGCCAGCCTACCCATTTCCCAGGGTCTACAATTTCGGTGGGGGCCGATCGCCAATGCCAAGTTCTATCGCCTTGCCATTCACCAAGGGGAACAGTTGGTGCTTTCCGCTTTGCTTAATTCCAATACCACAACCTATTTCGCGCCGCCGTTGCTGAAGGAACAGGTCGGCAAACCCCTACAATGGCAGGTCACCGCGATCGGCTCCGATGGCAAAACCCTCCTCCAATCCCCTCAGCAAGCATTTACGATTCAGCCTTAACTTCATTCTGCTGTAAATCTAAAAACGACTTTAAAATTAAGTTTTCAGCTACAATCTAACCTGGGTATACCACCAATCAGATTAGCAAAATCTTGTTCCCATTACTTAATTGGAGTTTTAAGTTGTAGTGCATTTTATCTGATCCATGATTTAGGTTTTTAGAAGATGTGTCAGCTATCTCATATTGAAGTTGAAGAGCAGCTACTTAGTACTCTTGTATGTACTCATCTTATTTGTCCAACGTGTGGGATTATTGACAATGATCAGGATCGACAGCTTACGGGACACTTATGTAGTACGTGCGGAACACCAAGTGAATGCGGTAGATTGGCTTTTACCACTGATATTCATATTCTTGTTGATTTAATCCAACAAACATATCATTCTCATGCCCCACAAACCACTTTTATAGACATGCCGCAGGGATCAGATATAGGAACTATTCTTTTTTACTGTACTTTGCGTGAATCTTTACTAAACAGCTTCTTGATCAAAAACTTGAGAGCTCGAAAAATTGACTCACTATTGATTGAAAGGCTTTTAGATGATAATAAACTAGCCCATCAGAAGTTCAATAACTTATTTTTCTCAGTTACAGGTACTAAGTGGGACAAGGCGTTGACTGCTATTCATGTGAGAACAGGCCAAGATTTCAAACGGGTTTCTCAACATATGCAAGAAGCTGCCAAGCTACGCAATGACTTCCTTCATAATGGTAAGTTCAGGTACATTAAAAAATCATTCTCTGAAAATTGTATTAATACACTTGGAGAACTTTTTGATTTATTTGCTGAGCTGCATAATGAATATAATCATCCAATCATTAAACAGGCTCTTTAATCTATTTTAACCATCAACTCTATGGTTAGGAAAGGCTCCGTTTTTTGCGCCAATATCGCCCTATTAACGGACTCCACAATAAGACTAATCCCACAAACGATCCCCCCAACCAAGCTCCACGATGGATGGTTAAAGGTCGATCGTTGATCACAGGTTGCGGTACCTTTGTCCAGGGAACCCAGGTTTTGCCCCACACCAAAAAGGCATCAATTACAATTAAAGATCCCAATCCATAGGATTTCTGATCCCCCACTTGCAACGGCAACCCTAGCGTTTCCGTGATCAGCAAAGTACTGTCAAATAATTCCCGATCGTTAAATGCTTTCGCTGTTGCCAAACTTGTAATCGTACTGGTTGCACTGAAGCCAAAAATTAATGGCCCTGTGTCCACATCCCCTTTGCCTGAAATCCCGATCGGATATTCCCGCACCGGAAAGAACCCGAAGGTCGCCACTGGAAACTGCTGCCGAAATCGCTGATATTGTTGGGTCGCGAATGCTGGATCAAGTTCGAGGAGAAAGGGCAACAAATAAACCTGGCTGGAACTGCGCCCCGCAATTTCAATCACCCCTGTGTCAGCATCCACTTTATGGGGAATGAGTTGGGTCTTGGGGTCAAGGTTTTGCTGAATATGATCAATCCAACGTTGAATAATCGGTCGATAATTGCTGTCAAATAATTCATCATGCAAAGCCAAGGAGGACAGCGCCACAGTTTGATCACAGGGCCAAGTCATGGCGGGATAGGCTGCCAGCATGAATCGCCGATCGTAGGCTTGGGCCAGTAATGCCGATTGAACGTGGAAACGCCCCAAATTCTGTGGCGATCGCGCCGCTGGCCGCTGGAGCTTCAGCAGTCCTCCCAGTAGCCGATTGCTCCAGCCTAAATAAAACACCCCATTGGGCACTTGAGTCTGAAACTGGAACGGACGACGACCTTTATCTGAATCCAGTTTCTCTAGCGTCCATTCCACTTCCGCGATCGCCCGTTGGCGCAGCGACTCATTGGCCAACCCCACATTGACCCAACTGTACCCATAAATGGCATGGCTAAAGAAATAACCCTCCGGGAAAAGGGCTTGCATTCGATCGCCCTCCCCAGTCTGTAAGCGTTGTTTGATGTTATTCAGTTGGGGTAGAACGTCTGCCCCCAAGCGATCGTAATGGCGTGAGGATATCGTCCACAGATTCCAGTTCAGTTTCAGAATCAATAGACTCATCACCAGAGAGGCTGAACCATACAGCCAAGTCGGAATCCGAGGAAATTTGCGCATTCTCAAGATGTTCCAAACCAAATGTTCTAATTCAGTGGGTCTTTGAATCGAAGCTTTACCTACCAAACTCTAACGTTGTCGCCGTCGTAGCCAACGATCGACCCCAAATCCCGCCACAATGCCCAAATAACTCATCACCAAATCCCCCGCATCCAAACTGCGATTGGGCGACAACCCCTGACAGGCTTCTTCGATCGTGGTGAATAGAAAAAACCCGATCGGAAACAACGGCACTCGGATCTGACCTAACCGGATGCGGCGATCGTTCATCACCCGCTGCCCCACAAACGTCATCAATCCATACAAAACAAAATGGGCCAGCTTATCATTCTGGGTCAAATACGTTGGCAACAATCCCTGATAGGCCAAATATAAAATCAGCCCAAAGGTCAACCCGTAGGCCACCCCCACCACATACCAACTCTGTCGAGAAGAAAACATAAACGACCCACTATGCGCCAATTTTTTGGAATCAATTCTTTGGAATCAAATTCTTTAGAACTAAATTCTTTAGAACTACAGGTTGATGTCTCTCCATTCCGACAACCCATGCAACCCCGGAACCCACACCCCGATCGCGCCAGATCATCTACTTTAATCAATATTTATCAAAGACTTTAATCTTTGATTACAAAGCAATTGATGGTTCGCAACATCGTCGATCGCCGCACCAGCAGCCGTTCTCCAGCCCTTCCTGCCGGATCTCCAGCTAGAGGTGGTACGATCTGCAATCAGCTAGGGGTGCCTAAAGACATGGGCTGAGAAACACCCTTAGAACCTGAAACAGACGGATTCGCGTTAGCCAAACCCGTGAACTCGTCTTCTGGGTAATACCAGCGCAGGGAAGCTGTTTATCTTGAGGAAACGAATATGTTGCGTTCAGACTGGATCGCCAAGCGCAAGGGTCATAGCAATGTGTCGCAGATGCACTACGCTCGCCAAGGCTTGATTACCGAAGAAATGGATTATGTCGCCAAGCGGGAAAACCTACCGGCAGACCTGGTTCGGGATGAAGTGGCTCGGGGCCGGATGATCATTCCCGCCAACATCAACCACCCCAACCTAGAACCCATGGCGATCGGCATCGCCTCCAAGTGCAAAGTCAACGCCAACATCGGGGCTTCTCCCAACTCCTCGGATATCAACGAAGAACTGGCGAAACTGCACCAAGCCGTGAAATACGGCGCAGATACCGTCATGGATCTCTCCACCGGCGGCGGCAACTTGGACGAAATCCGCACCGCCATCATCAACACATCCCCAGTCCCGATCGGCACCGTCCCCATCTACCAAGCCCTAGAAAGCGTCCACGGCAACTTCGACAACTTCACCGAAGACGACTTCCTGCACATCATCGAAAAACATGCCCAACAGGGTGTGGACTACATGACAATCCACGCAGGACTGTTGATCGAATACCTACCCCTGACCCGCAGTCGCATCACCGGCATCGTCTCGCGCGGCGGCGGTATCATCGCCAAGTGGATGCTGCACCACAAGCGGCAAAATCCCCTCTACACCCGCTACAACGACATCATCGAAATCTTCAAGAAGTACGATGTCTCCTTCAGTTTGGGGGATTCCCTGCGCCCCGGCTGTACCCACGATGCCTCCGATGCAGCCCAGCTTTCTGAACTCAAAACCCTCGGTCAACTGACCCGTCGCGCCTGGGAACACGATGTGCAGGTGATGGTGGAAGGCCCCGGCCACGTCCCCATGGATCAGATCGAGTTCAACGTCCGCAAGCAAATGGAAGAGTGCTCGGAAGCGCCGTTCTACGTGCTGGGGCCGCTGGTAACGGATATCGCACCGGGCTACGACCACATTACTAGCGCGATCGGGGCTGCGATGGCCGGTTGGTACGGAACAGCCATGCTCTGCTATGTCACGCCCAAGGAACACCTCGGCTTGCCCAACGCGGAAGATGTGCGCAACGGTCTGATTGCCTACAAGATTGCGGCTCACGCGGCGGATATTGCCCGCCACCGTCCGGGCGCGCGCGATCGGGATGATGAACTGTCTCGGGCACGCTACAACTTCGACTGGAACAAGCAGTTTGAACTGTCGCTCGATCCGGAACGCGCCAAGGAATACCACGACGAAACTCTGCCGGAAGACATTTACAAACAGGCAGAGTTCTGCTCCATGTGTGGGCCTAAATTCTGCCCGATGCAAACCAAGATCGAAGATGAACAGATCGCTGAGTTGCAAGCCTTCTTAGAAAAAGATGGCGATCGGATTAAAGCCACGGTCTAATTAAAACCACGGTCTAACCGTTCACGAACGCCCTTGTTGAACCCATGACATGGGTTCGCAGCCAGTAAATTAAGCGTCAAGAGGAGGGACCTGACTGAGTTTCCTCCTCCTTTTTGTAAGAGCCTGACCAATATTTGTAATGGCCAGACCGATCTACGGTTTCCAAGCGATTCCCATGTTCGCGATCGAGCAAAAATGTCTACAATAGCCAAGGAATGCCAGTCATCTAATGCCAGTCATCGACGGCTCACCATCCACGTAGCCTGAATCCACGGAGTCTCACCCCATGAACAGTTGCATCATAATGGCCGAAATTACCCAAGAGCCGCAACTGCGTTACACCCAAGATAATCAAATGGCGATCGCGGAAATGCGGGTGCAGTTTCCCGGCCTCCGCCCCGAAGATCCTCCTTCCAGCCTGAAAGTTCTCGGTTGGGGCAATCTGGCGCAGGAAGTCCATCAGCAATATCATCTGGGCGATCAGGTGGTGATCGAAGGTCGCCTTTCCATGAACACCGTCGATCGGCCCGAAGGGTTTAAGGAAAAGCAGGCAGAATTAACCATTTCCAAAATTTATAGCCTCGGTGCAGCCGCTGCGATGAGTACTCCCCCTGCAACGACTAGTCCTGCACCTGAAGCCCCAGCCCCCAAAGCAACTTCCACGCGTTCCAAAGCCCCCAAGACAACCACGCCATCCCCTGCAAATAACGAAACCGATTTCGACGACATTCCGTTCTAAAAATCTAGATGCCGTTTTGCAAGGCCCTAACTTCAAGCCGATCGTTGCACTGCGTTAGCTTGAACCTCTGATAGAAAAGCCCTCCCACTGAACTTAGCATTCAAGCTAGATCCAAGGGAGGGTTTATCATTTCGCTAGCTTTTTAAATTCAGATGAATGGATCGTCCTCTCTTGGCGATCGACGATCCATTCAGCATCAAGCAACGGGAAAGAAACTATGAATTGGAGAAATATCCAGGCTTGGGAATCCCGGTATTCAGCAGGTCAAAGTCTACCGTAGCCTCTAAATTAATCGTCGGTCTACCAGCGTCGTAGATCGATGCCCCTGACTTGATCAATCGGAAGCCATCTGTAATCCGCTGGCTAAAGGTTTGGGAATCCAAGAAAATTACACTATAGTATTTTCCTTGAATGCCCAATGCAGCACTTGCTGGTGCCTCAATCAGCAGATCCTTAGTGCCATCTAAATCAATATCCACCAGCCCTCTAACAAGGTTCAAAGGTGAACCCAAGTCATTATTTTTCAGCAGGGTTGGCAGCCCAGCGATCGTCGATCCGTTCATCTTCCAAGCTGCCACAAACTGACCCGATTGGAAGACAATGTCATCCTTACCATCGCGATCAATATCACCAATCTGCACAGGTTTGTAACTTCCAATATTTTGCTGGAAACCAACAACCCCATCAATTGCGTTGGCTGTAAAGACAGCCCCATTCAACGTCCAGTAACCCACTCTCCCTGTAAGCGAATTATGCCAAAACAGCTCCTTCGTAGCCGCATTACCATCAAAGTTCCCAGAGTAGGGTTGCCAACCGCTGCCTAGAATAAATGGCGTGCTTGCACCCTGCTGTTGCACAATACTGCTTGTCAGCTGAATCGTGGACGGGATTGCACCCGTCTGGGGAACATTGAGTTCCCAAATCCCCATCACACCTTGAGCCTGATTCACCCACAGAATTTCTGGCAGAGAACTCCCTAGAAGATCTGCAAATAAAATCGGAGTCCACCCCTGAGGCCGAAGAGCTGTCGTGGAATTCCCTACAACGATCGGCGCAGTGGCCTGAATTTCGTTACCAAGCGCCCCTCCCATAAACCAAACATAGGTTTCAGATGAAATCGTATTGTGCCAAACAATGTCACGACGAGTATCTCCATTGAGATCCGCCGTTCCTACAATCTTCCAACTTGCATCTGGAGCAATGACCCCTGTGTTTCCAGTCGTTCCCGCCAGTCGAGTTCTTTCCCCAGTAGTTACTTGATTCTCATTGAGATTAATCACAACGGTGGAACCACTGGGTGCATCTCGGAATAGAAAATCGGGAGTGGGTACCGTAGGAACACCTAAGGTAAACGTCACACGGGTACTGACCAGATTCGGATCATTGGCAAACCCCCCATACTCCACCACAAATCCATCGACCTTTTGATCGGAACTACGACTGCGAGGTGTGTTCTCGTAGTCATTCCACTTACCGGTTGCTAGGTAATGACCATAATCCTCATCGGTGACACTGAGAACAAAGTTATTCGGTTCACCACTATTCCAGTTTGCATAGTTGTCAGGGCCAGTTACATTACCAGACCCATCCCCCTGCCAAAACTGCCGCCCTGCTCCGCTGTTGTCCAATCCTTCAGGGCCAGTGACCCAGCGCCAAACACCTTCAACCGCTGCATCCGAAGCACCAATCCAGCCTTGTCCTTGAAGCCGCTGTTGTACAAAGCTGTCTTCGGCAGCAGAGGTAATGGTGGCTAGGTAGCCTTGCAAGCCAAATAAGGTACGGCCTGCAGCTAGAGCCTTGGCGGTATTCCAACTGGGAACCGTTAGATCGTTGCCGTTGGTAGAAGTATTGTTGGGGTTGAGACCCAGATCGCTAAAGCTGACAAACTCGTAGTAGTGGCCATTATCAAAGCGATAGACGGGACGACCGAGGTTGATATCGATCGCTTGGGTCGTCGTCTGATTGCCACCTGTTGGAGTGTAGGCAACCGTTCGCAATAGGGACTGGTAAGCCGCGATCGAAGCCGTCCCAGCCATTGTCAAACGCCCTGTGGTGGCATTGTAGCTCCAGGTAATGCCATCGGAATTAGCCACACCAGACGTTCCTGCAGCGGCTAGGGCACCCGCTGTAACGTTGCGTAGAACAAATTGAATCCCATCGATCGTTGAGCTACCTGTGGCATCACCCTGTTGCGTAATGGTTGCTTGACTATCTAGGATGATGGCACTGCTGCCACTTAAACTCGTTGAGGGGCGCGAGAACGTCAGAACAGGATTAGTTGCTGTAGAAAATGCATTAACCGGCACAATATTGAGGGGAGATACCCCCAACGCCGTGGTTAAAGCTGAGGTCTCATATGAATTCATGATGTATTTCCAACCGTATTTCTCAATCCGACAATGAAGTCAGCTGACCCTATTCCAAAATTTGGAACTTGGGAATGAAGGTCTTAGATGTCCTTACTGACTTTAAGGGGCAACCTACCCATATGGTGAATCTACTGAAAGGTAGATTCGGCGCGTTCACTGTTCCTGAGCCTTGTGCTAGGGGATACACGAAAAACCTCGGTAATCTCCTAGGAAACTTTTCGATGGTTCTAACAAGATTAAGCAACACATCCGGAATATTCGGTAGATTCTTCACCAAAAATTTAGACCAATCGGGGAAATCACGGTCTTTAGGAATTCTTTGTAAGGTTTTCCTGAATTTACTAAGCGATCGCAGATTACTCGGTATAATTTGCAGCTCAACCTTACAGGTAGAAAAATCCTTCTCAATCTCATTCTCAATTGAGGAAGATCGCAATCTACCCTATGGAAGACCAAGGTTCCCCCTTGAGATTGACAGGATGGGGCAGGGGATTTGAAGCAGGTGAGAATTTGAAGCAGGTGAGATTGTTTGGCGTCAAAATCTTACATGATGATGTCAGTGATTTACATCTCTTTCAATGATGATTTTTAGGAAGACCTGCTGGCATAATCTTGACCTGGCTGTCTTTTCAATTAAATCTTTCTGTAGATTTCTTTCTGTAGATGTGCATTTTCTTTAACCGCTCATGGGCAATTTTTACAATCTACACCATTCAAATTTCGACGATGGGAATTTACACCTTACTAATTTTCTAGGTGTAAACATCCCGCTCTCACTGCTGATTGGATTTTCTAGATCAAACAGGTACCATCCCTTGATCGAATACCGTATTGTCAGTGCCAATGCCTTGAATAAATAGTCGATCGCGATAAAGTTCGATCGCAGAGAAACCAAAGCGTGACGTGGATGCCGCTGTCCAGCTTGACTTACCAACAGGGCGCAGCGTTGCCCCACCAATTCCTGTCACTAAGTAAGTCGTTCCGTCAATGGGTTGAGAACGCTCATAATCATGTTCATGACCGTTAATGTAAAGCTGAACACGATACTTTTTAAACAGCGGCGTAAACAATTTCACAAACCCTGAATCAGTCCCATAGTGTCCAGATGAATAAATCGGATGGTGCCCATAGACCACTTTCCACAATGCTTGACTTTGGCTGAGTTCCTGCTCTAACCAAGCCATTTGACCTTTCCAATCCGCGTTGCCGTTCGTATCGAGAACAAAAAACTGGGCAGCTTCGGCCTTGTAGGAATAAAACCGGCCTTGCATATTGAACCCTGTATAACGAACCTGAGGATCACCATTCTCCGTGCGAATGTCGTGGTTTCCTAGGCAGGCACGAAACTTGACCCCGGCCTGTAACAATTTTTGGTAGGGTTCTTCAAAAGCCACCTGGATGCGACTCATTTCACCGCTGTTGTAGATATTATCTCCTGCTAAAACCACCAAGTCATAGGGATTGCGATCGCGGTGCTGCACCATAGCTTTACCCACTGCAAACTGGTTACGATCGCCGGATCCCGTATCCGCGATCGCAGCAAATCGTAGTAGGGGTTGTCCTGTCGGCGTTGCCACTTGGAGGGGAGGAACTTCCGGCGTCGTAGCCGTGGTAGATTGCCCCGGACGAAGGACTTGCTTCCCAAAAACCGCTAGACCGAGACCAGTCAGACCACCAATGATCAAAAATCGACGACGTTTAAAGCTCATAGGAGTGCGCAATCCGATGAAATTTGGGGTAGATTTGATGCTGGAGGGTAGCACGTTTAAGACTGTAGCGCTTTTCTGTTGAGGTTGTGCTGCCAAAATGAGGAGAGATTCATGTCTGATCAGCCCACACCACCGACTCCCCCTGCTCAACCCCCAGAAGATGCGACCCCGCAAGACTCAATGCCCCCATCGAGTCAACCCAGTCAACCCAGTCAACCCAGGGTAACTTCATCCCCCCAGGCAGCCGCGCCGCGATCGACACCCAGTTCTTCCCCGCTGCCCGATCGCGTCACCCAAGTTCTACAAACTTCACAACAAATTGCCCAAACGACTTGGGTGAAGGTGCGACCTACAGCAATCCAAGGGCTGCGCAGCATGACCAGCCAACTCCAACGGCTCACGACAGAATTGGAAGCCCAGGTCGAAGCCGATCCCAACAAAGTGGATCCCATTGACTTTACCCCCGTGGTTCAAACGACGCAAACCGTTTGGGAAAAACTCTATCCTGTCTGGAAATTTGCGATCGATCAACTGCGTCCGCGCTTACCCGAACCGCTCAAACCCCTGTCCGATCGGGCGTTGTCCGGTGTGGTTCTCGGAACATTGCTATTACTGCTGTGGTTCCTTTCTGCCATTCCCTCCGGCAAAGCCACACCAGCCCCGGTTGCACCGACGGCTCCAATTACACGCCCTGCACCGAGTAGCAGACCTCCATCGGCTAGTGTGGCTCGATCGGTGGATACTTCCCGTAGTCAGGCCCAACCGGTGCCCCAAAGCCTGACCGCCCCGGACAGCCGTTCTACTTTGGCATCCCCCGTTGCTGCTCCCGCGATCGCGCCACCCACTGCACAACCATCCAGCGCGCAATCGTCCACCGCGCAACCGTCCACCGCGCAAGCATCCACTGCACCTCTTCCCCTAGCAGGAGCAACCCCATCTGTTCCTCTTTCACCCGAGCAAAAACTGCTGGCCTTTCTTCAGGAGCCCCTGCAAAATCAGGAACCAAGTGACACCCAAGTGATTGTGGCAGCCAAACCTCAAGCCGCAGCGGGCAGCCTTCAGGTGATCGTGAATGACCGTTGGCGGTTACTGAATCCCACCAGCCAAGATCGGTTAGCCAATACCCTTTTGCAGCAAGCCCAACAAAAAAACTTTACAGAACTGGAACTGGTTGATTCTGAAGACACCGTGCTGGCTCGTAGCCCGATCGTCGGTTCGGAAATGGTGATTCTGCACCGTCGCTAGGGCCAAACAAAAGTCATCAATTGAGGGATGGGCAGGAAGAGTGGCTCTCCTACCTTGCCGCCCATAATCTAAGCCGTAACGACCTAACTTCATAGCCAGTTGTTCTGGCTTTGCTGTAATTTCATAAAAATTCTACGGGATGCACAGTCGCTTCGCTGAAAAGCTGAGCAGTACTTTGGGTTTAGGATCTTTCGCCCCGGACAAGACTGATGCCTCAAACACTGTTTTCTGCTGCACCCCATAGATCTTCTGTTTACCAGCATCGCCGTCGTTTAGCAACTGCGATCTTGGGAACACTGGCTATCTCGTTACTACAACTCAGCGGTTCGATCGCTGAACCGAACTCCCCCGCAGGACAAGTTTTGCAAGAATGGGGCATCTCTGAAGCGGCTCTGGCCAAGGCTCCACGCTATATTCCACCCAAACGACGCGGTATGCCAAAACGAACCCAAGGGGGTGGTTCGCGAGGATGTGCGGGACTTCCCACAGCATCAGCGGATTGTGCCATTTCCCTCACGGCACTGGTACCCGCTGATCACATTGGCTTGACTACAGCAGCCCGTCCCGTCCTGAGTTGGTACGCCTCGCAACGCAGTGAACAGCCCTGGCAAGTTACTCTCGTGGAACCCGGCGTTAGCAAACCCCTGTGGGTACAACAAATCCCCCAGGTCAAGGCTGGACTGAATCAGTTTCAAATCCCTGCCAATGCGCCAGAACTCAAGCCAGGACGCCGCTACCGTTGGGCAGTTTCCCAGGCCAATTCCTCCGATCGCTCAGTCAGCAGTCCCATCACACGGGGTTGGATTGAACGGGTGGAATTACCCAACCAGCAATCTCAGCAAATGCTAGCCATCTCCTCTCAGCGAGATCGAGCCAACTGGTTAGCCGAAGCAGGGCTTTGGTATGATGCGCTGACAGAATACACCCAAGCGCTCAAGGCAAACCCCCAAGATCCGCAACCCTTAGAATCCCTCTTTTCCTTATTCCAGCAAGGGGGATTAACCCAAGTGATTCAATGGGAACAAACAACCCCGACCCTTTCCAAACCCGTCAGTTAGTTAACCGTTCGATTGCCTAGATTGCCTAGGGAGAAAGATAACCGCAGAGTGAGAAAGATTACCTCGGAAGCAGTCCTGCGTAGGGCATAATCTCATTGAACGCAGCAGGCGACCTAGGGAGGAATCTGATTGTGACCATTCTCCGTTCTCAAAATTCTCGATCGCAGGCTGACTTACAGGATGCTGGGCAGATTCGGCTGTTGGCTTTGGACATTGATGGCACCATTGCCGGTAAGTCCAACCAACTGAGCCAACCCATTTTAGAAGCCGTTGCCGCCGTCCAAGCCAAGGGAATTGCCGTTGCGATCGCGACGGGTCGGATGTACCGGGCAGCCCTACGGTTCCATCACACCTTGAATTTGCGGTTACCCCTGATTGCGTATCAAGGGGCTTGGATCCAAGATCCCATTACGAATCAACGGGCTTGGCACACGCCCGTTGCCGCCCCCCACGCCTTGAACTTGCTGGACTATTTTGAACAACCGGATCTGCGTCAGCGTCTCTCTGTGCATTTCTATATTGACGACGATCTCTATGTTCGAGAACTCACGCCTGACACCGAAGCCTATGTTCAACGATCGGGCATTACACCGATTGCCGTCGGAGATTTGCGATCGGTGCTAGATCGGGCACCCACTAAGGTTTTAGCCTTAAGTGCAGATACGGGATTAATGCAAACTGTCCTTGCAGATCTGCAAGGGATGGTCAATCCTGCGGATTTACACATCACGACTTCTGTAGCGACCTTTGTCGAAGCAACCCACCCCCACGCCACCAAAGGCCACGCCCTTAAACGCCTTGCCGAGGAGGAACTCGGGTTACGCCCTGAGCAAGTGATGGCGATCGGGGATAACTGTAATGATCTGGAAATGATTCAATATGCAGGTCTAGGTATTGCCATGGGAGACGCGCCCGAAATCGTCAAGGCCACGGCCAATTGGATTGCCCCCACGGTTGAAGCAGATGGTGCCGCGATCGCCATTCAAAAGTTCCTACTCTCCTAAAAGCATCAGGATTCTGCCCACTCAATCCAATCCCCAGCTTGCCCCTAAAGACTGATCAACCTATCAGTCTGCCGGGTATGCCTTTGTCGTATGCTTTTGTCGTATGCCTTTACCGCTTGTGCATAGCTGCAAACTGATCCAATCAAACCTATTCCAATCCGATCCACAAACAGGATCTCATCAAAACTCTGATCAAAGCTGTGATATCTACAGAGATATCACCCGAATCACCATCTCCAAGGATTCACTGAATATCAAGTAATGCAGAAAGCTTTAGCGAAGCAATGAACCCCTTAAAAGTCAGTAAGGGCACCGACGACTGGCCGTGTTTCGTCTCGGTGCCCTTTCTGGTTCGCTCCTCACACCTCCATAATATAACTGAGGTTCACAGGATTGTCACTAGTTTGAAAAATAAGGATCTCTTATTTTTAACATCCGAATCCGTTATCACACTATTCCAGGGGCACATCCAGGGGCACATCCAGGGGCAAATTCATCAGGTAAAGGCCAGCCAGTTGCCGATGGAGTGCAGCCTGCTAGCTAATTTCTAGACCACATCTCAACCTTTGCTAAAAAGACGTGAGTTCGATGAATTTGTGGTGAGGCGCGATCGTCGGGGCTGCTCCGCAGCAAAGATCGGGGAACTTCTCCCCGCCCCCCTGCGATGTCAGGGGACTCTACTCCCCCGACACCCCCCGAAAGTGAATTCTGCGTCCTAGTACAGGGGATTTATAAGGAAAAATTGAGTTGATCGAACTCACGTTAAAAAGGGAACTGAAAGGGATATTGCAGCCTAAAGGAATGCTGCTAGGTGATGGCCCAGGTAAAGTTGTAGGGTTTCTTGGATCCAATAAATCAAAAGATGACAAAATTGTTGTTCCAAGGCCCGATCGCGATTCTGGCAATTCGCTACTTGATAGGCGCGATCGAATGCTTGAAAGGCTTGGCACAGGTGATTGGTCACTTTGAGACGTTGGTGAAGGGGGAGTTCTGGATTCCAAGCATCCCAGCTGTCAATTAAAGCGTAGAACAGTGGATTAGCGCTGGAAGGAAATTGGTGTTCACCTTGCGTGAGGGCAGCGAGGTAAGCCGCTGGAAGAGCGATTGGATTGCGCACTTGTGTATTTCGTGTTTGGGATAGACACTGTCCTGGTAAGCCCGCTGACGGAGAGAACCGATCAGCACCTTGGGTCAATCCTTGGGTCAATCCTTGGGTCAATCCTTGGGTCAATCCTTGGGTCAATCCTTGGGTCAATCCTTGGGCCATCCCGGATCGTAGAAGGGTCTGACACCTTGCATGAACCCAATGTTCTAGCCAAGGAATCTCTTGCGGGGAGA
This sequence comes from Alkalinema sp. FACHB-956, assembly GCF_014697025.1. Taxonomy (NCBI): domain Bacteria; kingdom Bacillati; phylum Cyanobacteriota; class Cyanophyceae; order Leptolyngbyales; family Leptolyngbyaceae; genus Alkalinema; species Alkalinema sp. FACHB-956. The sequence goes on from NZ_JACJRC010000003.1 coordinate 256,244, forward strand.
GGCATTCTAACCCGGCCTGATCCTGCTTCGACTTATCCCCAATCGGCCCAGAATGCTGGAGAAGTAGGAATAACCAACAGGCAAGGATACGATCGTTCATCTCTAAAATGATTCCGCCAGCCTGATCCGCTTGGACTGAAATTTCTGTCCAGAGGGCGGTTAATGCTGACTTGGTACCGTGAGTTGAAAGCGTTGGAAACCAATCATCGTGAGATAAACCATCGTGAGATAAATCGTCGTGAGACAAATTATTTTGAGGCAAAGTGTCTAATAATACATTTAAGACATCCGTAGAACGGTCAAATTCCTCCACGATCGTTTGGGCAACAGACAGAACAGACTGCTGGGTTTTAGCCGCAATTTGCATCGCGATCGTCGATCGATAACAGAGGGCACCAGGTAGGTCACTAGGTAGGTCACTAGGTAGGTCACCAGGCCGCTCAATCCGCTTCATTGGAAAATTCATGGAATGAACCTGCTGACCCGCAACCGCTAACACAGTATCTAAGCCAAGCGTCGGGAAAGGCTGTCCAACTTGAGTATCAAAAAGATCCATCCATGGGTAGATGGCTGTATAAAGTCGAACCCGTAAGAATGTACGCAAACTATAAAGGAGCATCTCAATTAAGCTACGCTGGCGATTCGTTCTTGATTCTCGGCATCAGGGTGGAGTTGTTAGAGCAAACCAGGCAGGTTAGTTTTTATTGATACATGGTATTGATAAGTTCCTACTGATCAGTTCCTATTGATACATTGTATTTTTTGTTATGCAGCCTTAATTTAGCTTGCTACGATCGAGCTTTCGAGCAGGTTGAGTATTCTTACTTCTCCCAATTGATTTGACTTGAATCGCAATTCGTTCGAGATATTTGACATTAATTGGTTGGTTTGAGTTTTTTTGGGGCTGTTCTAACAGTCTCAATCTCTAGTGACATAGCAAAAGCTAACTTCATATTTGGAAACAATAGTTGTTTTCTCACAACTCCCATCATTATGTATTCAATATCACAAGTCCCAGATTCCTCTCGCCCCTTTTTAACTTGGCAACGCATCATTGACTGGGCTCAGGAGCACTACCGCTGTCGCACGTTTAGTAAAGATGAACGAATCATTACCCGACCGGGCTTGCTTTACCTGGTTCAACGGGGAGCGGTGCGCTTAGTCGGAACTGCTCAAATAAGCGCTACAAGTATGAGTAACAGTTCCCGACTGGCTGCGGTGGAGTCAGAAGAGGCATTTTTAGGATTTGTGGGAGCAGGGCAACCCTTTGAAGTCGTCGCGCAGTCTCCCTTCACATTACAGAGTTTTGCCCATGTCGAGCAAACGGCTGTGATTTGGATGTATTGGAATGATTTAGACAACTGGCCCCATTTTCGCCGGGAAGTTTTGGATGCATTTCGTTACCAACATCAACGAAAGTTGCTGTGGTTAAGCACCCTGGGCCAGCGCCGCACGATCGATCGCCTGTTTGGGTTCCTCACCCTGCTGATTGAAGAATATGGAGAACCAACTAGCGAAGGCTATTGCTTGCCCTTTCCCCTAACCCATGCACAAATTGGTAGCGCGATCGGGTCTACTCGAGTCACCGTGACACGATTAATGGGGAAACTGCGTCAGAAAGGCTTGATTATTACTCAGGACGACAACTTACTTTGCCTGCCGGAGGAATCGATGTTGCGCGATCGGATGCGTTCCTACACTTATTAGGTCTGGTATTAGGTCTGGCTCAGTTAGGTCAAGTCCGGGCAGGTCGAGTCCGGTTAGGTCGAGTCCGGTTAAATCTAGTCTAATCTTCAGTCCAGTCTAATCAACTAGGATGCCATCCTAGCTAGAGAAGATCTAACACCAAACCTCAAACACTAAATTGGGCAGAGATTGCTATGCCATGCTAATCTCTGCCCAGTTTTGTTGCAACTCTCAGCCTAGACCGGGGATTTATTCCACAGAAAGACAATCACGCCGCTACCACTATTCACATTGACCAAGCTGACATACCGTACCGTTGTCCCCAGCTTGGCTTCAAACATCTCTCCCCCGCCATAGGTACCCTGCTTGGCGAATCCACCGGGAAATTGGTTGGCGAGGCTGGAGGCTACACTCTCTACATCCGTGTTGGAAATCCAGGATTTCCCTAAAATCCCGCCAACTACTTGGGTGGGATCATCGGGATTCGGGAAAAATTGTGTAGGGTCAGGAAGCAAATACGGATCCACCTCAGGTTCATTTTCTTCACCCGGATTGAGCGCCTTGCGCAGACCCACAATCACATCAGAAAACTTTTGGGATTCTGCATCCAGCTGAGAGGCTTCATTTTTATCGGTTGTCGCTTTATTGGGATCGACCTTACTGGGATCAGCACCCTCCGTTGAGCTGGTGGCGGGAGTATTGGCAGGCGGAGTAGACGGTTTGGTTTCTGGGGTCTTAGGTTGTGGTTCCGTTTTCTTTTCGGGTTCCGGTTTGGGCGTTTCTTTGAGGACGATCGGACTTGTTGAAGTCACTTTCACCTTAGCCAATGCAGGCTTAGCCTTTGCTGCATCGGTCACCTTCGGCAAAGTTTTCACCAACACCTTATCCGACAAGCGGGATAATTTAACAGGGGGTTCTTTTTCCTTGGGTTGAGGTTTATTGGAAGCCGTTAACGGAACGAACAAAATCAGGGCATGCAATCCGGCGGAAATGAGAACCATGGGGCGTACCCATTGCTGCCAATTCGTAGGCAGTGAGAACTGTTGTTGAGATTTGGGTGGCTGCGGGGGCAGGGGAGCAGGCGACGGGGGAGTGGGTTGTGGATCTAGGGTTAACGTGCTGTCTTGGGTTTGCATAGGTCATCCAGGTAGTGTTGTAGCAGTATTGAGTTCAGCAATCTCGATCGCGGGTTACAAAATCATTTATCCATTGCGGTTACGTTTTGCAAGCCATTAACCAAAACGACCACTGATGTAATCCTTAGTTTGTTTCTTGGATGGAGCATTGAAAATGACTTCCGTTCGATCGTGTTCAATCAACTCACCCAGATACATAAACGCGGTGTAGTCAGACAATCGGGCTGCCTGTTGCATACTATGGGTAACAATCAAAATCGTGACTTGGTGTTTGAGTCTGGTCATCAAATCTTCGATATTGGCCGTGGCGATCGGGTCAAGGGCTGACGTTGGTTCATCAAACAAAATCAATTCAGGATCGGTCGCTAGGGCACGGGCAATGCACAGCCGTTGCTGCTGCCCCCCCGACAGGTTAAAGGCCATATCCTGCAAGCGATCCTTAACTTCATTCCACAGGGCCGCCTCTTGCAGCGCTTTCTCCACCCTTTCCGCGATCGTTGTGCGGTTCTTTTCGCCCCGCACCCGTAACCCGTAGGCCACATTTTCGAAGATTGATTTCGGGAACGGATTCGGACGCTGAAACACCATGCCCACCCGCATCCGCACTTCGATCGGATCAAGGCGACGGGACAGAATATTCACCGACCCATCCAGAATAATTTCTCCCTCATAGCGATTGCCGGAGTAGAGATCATGCATCCGGTTAAAACACCGCAGCAACGTCGTCTTACCGCAGCCAGACGGCCCAATCAGCGCTGTAATTTGTCTATCCGGTAGAATGAGATTGATGTTCCTCAGTGCGTGGGTATTGCCATAGTAGAAATTGAGATTTGCAGCTTCTACTTTAGGTTGAATGGGGGTAGTTTGTAAGATAGTTTCTAGCATTGCTTTCCCGCCTTACGGTCAATCAGATGTGCTTAGGGAATGGAATTCTTGAGAGAATCTTTGAGAAAATTCTTGAGAAAATTCTTGACGTATCTAAATCCTGAGTACAGTCCATCTACCACTTCAGTCGCTTACGAATTTGGTAGCGTAAATAGATCGCCACCCCATTCATGGACAACGTCATTGCCATTAAAATCACCCCGGCTGCGGCTGCATTGGTTTGAAACTCAATTTCTGGCCGAGATACCCAATTAAACATTTGAATGGGAAGTACCGTGAAGGGAGCCTTGAGCCACTCTAAGGAAATGAAGGGGAACGAAGATTGGAAGGGGGATTCAGGCAGAAAGGCAATGAAGGTGAGGGCTCCGATCGTCACGAGGGGAGCCGTTTCTCCGATCGCGCGGGAAAGCCCAATAATCACTCCTGTGAGAATACTGCCCAGGGAATAGGGCAACAGATGATGGGCAATCATTTGCCACTTGCTAGCCCCCATAGAATAGGCTGCTTCCCGCAGGGTATTGGGAATGGCACGGAGGGCTTCACGGGTGGTCACAATGACGACTGGAAGCACTAAGAGCGCTAAGGTTAATCCAGCCGTCAGAATACTTTCCCCTAAATTGAAGTAATACTTGAATAACCCCAAGGCCAGTAGGCCGTAAACGATCGAGGGCACCCCCGCCAAATTTGTCACGTTAATTTCAATCAAATCCGAAAGCCAATTCTTCTTGGCATATTCCTCTAAGTACACCCCCGCTGCGATCCCGATCGGAACTGCCGCTGTCACCGTGACCAGCATCACCAAGCCCGTTCCCACCCAAGCCGCCAAAATCCCTGCGATCGCGGGATCGGGATCGGCAAAGGAGGTGAAAAATTGCCAATTCAATTTCGGCGCACCTTGAATGGTTAATTGCAGGATCAGGGCAATGAGCGTCACGATCGCGATCAGAATTCCGAAGAGACCCACGATCGCGAAGGACTGGCTCAGGACTTGCCGCCGGGAGACGGATTGGCGAATGGCATTTAGCGAAGAAGATGTCATGGCGCAGATAGGACTTCAAGAACTGGGTAGAAAAAATCGTTACGGAAACGATCATTACGACAACGGGCATCGAAAAACGAGCTACAAACTCCTCGGTTTAATACCGTTCCCGATATCGCTTGCTTAAAAAATGTCCAATGATGTTAAACAGTAGGGTCATTAAAACGAGGGCAAGACCTACAGCAAAGATTGTTTGATATCCAGTCGTCCCATGGGGCAGATCCCCCAAACTGACTTGGACAATGTAGGCCGTCATCGTTGCAGCAGAATCAAGGGGATTCAAGGTCAAGGTGGGCTGTAATCCTGCGGAGATCGCAACAATCATCGTTTCACCCACAGCTCGGGAAATGCCCAAAATGTAGGACGACGAAACCCCAGATAAAGCTGCGGGCAACACAACTTTGTAGGCAGTTTGTAACCGAGTCGCCCCTGTCGCGTAGGACCCTTCCCGCAGTTCTGCTGGCACCGATCTCAGCGCATCTTCACTAATGGAACTAATCAACGGCGTAATCATGATCCCCATGACCATGCCCGCTGACAGCATATTAAACCCGCCCAAGTCAGGTAATAAGGCTTGCAACAAAGGCGTGATAAAGAGCAACGCAAAATAGCCGTAAACCACGGTGGGAATGCCCGCAAGCAATTCTAAAACGGGTTTGGCCCATTCTCGGACAGTCGTAGAGGCAAACTCGCTGAGAAACAGTGCGATCGTGGTGCCGAGGGGAATCGCAACCAATAGGGCTACCATGGTCGTGGTCAAGGTGCCAGAGATCAGGGGCAAGACACCGTACTTAGGCGGTTCAAATAGCGGTGCCCATTCAATACCTGTGAGAAATTCAACGATCGACACTTGTTTGAACAAACCAAAGGACTCAACCCCTAAAATCACCATAATGGCGATCGTGACAGCCACACAGGAAAATGCAGCTAGGAAAAGGATTGATTCAATCACTTTTTCCTGAACTTGACGCACCGATCGACGCCTTTGGGCTTGCTGCACTGACGCTGCTAGAGAGGGTAAAGAACGCGCCATAGGGAACGGGAGGAGTAAATTTACAGCAAAGAAAGAAATTTATATGACAAGAAGAGACAAAGCTGCTCTGAGAATCCCCAACACAGCCTTGTCTCGAAACGGCGACACTTACATGCCGGAATGGAAAAACATGCTGAATCAGGACTTAGTCTTTAGGTTCCATCTTGACTAAATCTTCCATCTTCAAGTTCGTGGGTTCCTTGCCTGCAAAGCGTGTTCCTGTTTTCCCTTCAGACAGGTGCTTTTTACTGACGCTATACACCTGATCGATCAAGGGTAAATAGCCCACCTTGGAAGCAAAACCCGAAGCCCCATTGAGGTAGGACTCCACGAAGGATTTCACGGGCTGCTTGTTCTTAGCCGAATCCGCGTTGACATAGATGAACAACGGACGAGATAGCGGACGGTAGCTCCCATTGGTCACGTTAGCCAGAGAGGGCTCCACCCCGTTGACTTTAACGGCTTTCAAGCGACGATTGTTCTTTTGGTAATAAGCAAAACCAAAGTAGCCCAGCGCATTCTTGTCGCGGGAAACGCCTTGCACCAAGACGTTATCATCTTCGCTCCCAGTATAGTCCGTCCGGCTCTTTTTAGCCTTCCCATTGATGGCTTCAGTGAAGTAATCGAAGGTACCGGAATCGGCCCCCGGCCCAAACAGCTTCAAGGGTGCATCGGGGAAGCTTCCATCAATTTCCTTCCAGTTCTTGACGGTGCTGCCTGCATCCCAGACTTTCTTGAGTTGATCTACCGTCAAGTTATTGACCCAATTGTTTTGGGGGCTAACTACAACGGTCAATGCATCCATAGCAACTGGGATTTCAATAAACTTGATGCCCTTCTCTTTACAGAGTTTCAATTCTTTTTCGAGAATGGGGCGGGATGCGTTGGAAATATCCGTTTCGCCGTTGCAGAACTTCTTCAAGCCGCCACCGGTGCCGGAAATCCCAACGGTCACCTTTTGTCCAGATGACTTTTGGAAAGCTGCTGCTGCTGCTTCCGTGATGGGGAACACTGTGCTGGAGCCGTCAACCTTGACCTGAGCTTGGGCAGTGGCGGAGAAGCCTACGATCGAGGCGATCGTAACCACTGCACCTATGGTAATGGAGCGATAAACCTGGGACAACATAATACTGATTACTTTCTGGAAGGTTGTGTGACTGCACTGAAATCGCTACGAATCAGCTAAAACCAATCACTCCGATACCAGAATGGTATTAGAACGCATAGGGTCATCAAAACCAATAGCATTCAAAACCATTACCTGAGCGATTGTTTTGCGCTATACATCTAGGTAGATGCAAGTCCATTAGGACGTTCTCACAATACAGAATGAAGGTTAAGTAACAACAATGTGAAGTTATAGATTAGTTAAAAAGAAAAAATTAAAAATTATCTGAATATTAAATTCTCGTTAAGGTGCTCAGCACAGCCCTACTTTCTACCATTATTTACTGACATCACTTGCTGACATCACTTGCTGACATCACTCCCTGTAAGATCGGTGGAAGGAGGCTTATTGGAGCAAAATGGCTAGGAAGTTGTCTAGAACGATCGAACCGTGATCTGCGTTCCAGAGGGCAGAAATTTCGCGGGTGAGGGTGAGATCGGCAATCTCGCGATACAGAATGCCCTGACGTTGGACGGTCAGAACATTACTGGGTAAAACAGCAATCCCCATCCCGGCCACGACCATCCCTAAAATTGTGAGTAACCAGGTTGCCGTCGTGGTCTGCACAACTTGGGGTTGGAAACCCGCATCGATACAAGCAGTAATAAAGGCGTGGTAGAAGGGAAAGGCGGAGAGGGAAGGCAAGATGATCGGCTCCTGGGCGATCGCTCGTAGGGGAATTTGGGCTTGGGTTGCTAGGGGATGGTCGATCGGCAGAGCAAGGACTAAAGACTCCTGGGCAATCACCTGTTGCTTCCAGTTAGTATCGCTATCGGCCAGGGGGGGAAAGGCTTCTAGGGCAATGTCTAACTGTCGATCGTGCAGGGCTTGAATTTGTTGCTGGGCGGTGAGTTCGTGGAGTTCCAAGGTAACGAAGGGATAGCGATCGCGAAATTGCCGCAGGATGTCGGGCAGGATGCTGTTGGCGACGGAACTGGCCATTCCCAATCGCAACACCCCCAGTTCCCCGCGCGCCGTCCGTTGGGCTTGTTCGATCGCCTGTTGGAGTTGGGCAAGGCTGCTTTGAAGATGGTGCCGAAACACGTCTCCGGCGGGCGTCAGTTGCACAGGACGATGGCGGCGATCGAACAATTCCACATTCAACCGCTTTTCCAAGGCCCGAATGCGCTGGCTCAAGGGGGCTTGCTCGATGTGTAACTGTTCCGCTGCCCGACTAAAGTTATTGCCATTGGCGACGATCGTCAAAAAGTAGCAGAGTTGCCGCAGTTCCAATTGGCTGAGCGGTACAAGATTGAGTTGTGCAAGATTGAGTTGTGCAAGATCCAGCATCGCCATTCCTACCATATTGCTAACGATATTTTAGGTTTACCAAATGCCCCTTGAAACAATGGGGTTGGGTTTCTAAAGTAGAGGAGATCGATTTTCCAGGAATTGCGATTAAGACTAATGTTATACCCAATCCATTGTTATATTCAATTGATTTGTCATTGCAATCCATGAGATCCCCCTAAATCCCCCTTAATAAGGGGGACTTTGAGAGAATCTTTAGATTTCACAACAATTTCATCAATTTCCTCAACCTTTCTGGCTCCCCCCTTTTTAAGGGGGGCTAGGGGGGATCGGATCTATCGCATTAACGAATCAAATTCGCATTACACTATCAACCACATCAAATCTACTTAAGTAAACATATTAAAACCAAGAAATATTTCATAAAAAATCTATATCAGTTAAAGCTAAATACGATCACTAGCAAGGGAATTGTAATCATGCAAGCATCAAACAAAAATCAGGCTAAATCCCAACCACAATGGCGGTTTGGTATCGATCGGGGGGGCACGTTTACTGACATTGTTGCCCAACGACCCGATGGCACGATCGTGCTGCACAAGCTACTATCCGAAAATCCTGAACGCTACGACGATGCCGCCATTCAAGGAATTCGCGAACTGATGGGGATTCCCGATGGCGAACCCCTCCCCGCCGATCGCATCGCTGCGGTGAAAATGGGAACAACCATAGCCACCAATGCATTACTGGAACGCAAGGGCGATCGCACCGTTTTACTCATCACCCAAGGTTTTCGGGATGCGCTGCGGATTGGCTATCAGCATCGGCCCAACATTTTTGCCCAGCAGATTGTTTTGCCGGAAATGCTGTACGAACGGGTGATTGAAGTTCAAGAACGCCACAGTGCCCAGGGTGAAGTTCTGCAACCCTTGCAATTGGACGACGCCTTGATTCAGTCCCTGCAATCCGCCTACGACGCTGGCATTCATTCTTGCGCGATCGCCTTTCTCCATGGCTATCGCTACCCCGCCCATGAACAGCAAGTCGCGGACTTGGCACGACGGCTGGGATTTACCCAAATCTCGGTGTCCCACGAGGTCAGTCCTCTAATGAAACTGGTCAGCCGAGGCGACACGACCGTTGTGGATGCTTACCTCTCTCCGATTCTGCGGCGTTACGTCGATCGGGTCGCCGCACAATTAGACCATCAAGAGAACAGCGAATCCAACCCGCAATCCCCCAAACTCATGTTTATGCAGTCCAACGGGGGACTCGTAGACGCCCACCGCTTTCAAGGTAAGGACAGCATTCTCTCCGGGCCTGCGGGGGGCATTGTCGGCGCGGTAAAAACCAGTGCCATGGCCGGGTTCGATCGCATCATTGGCTTTGACATGGGCGGCACTTCAACGGATGTCTCCCACTTCAATGGCGAGTACGAGCGCACCCTGGATACGGAAGTAGCGGGAGTCCGACTGCGGGCACCCATGATGGCGATTCACACCGTGGCAGCGGGGGGCGGTTCCATCCTGCAATTTGATGGGGCGCGGTATCGCGTTGGCCCGGAGTCGGCGGGGGCGAATCCTGGGCCTGCTTGCTACCGTCGGGGCGGGCCGCTGACGGTCACGGACTGCAATGTCATGGTAGGCAAGTTACAAGCGGCCTTTTTCCCAGCGGTGTTTGGCCGATCGGGAGATTTGCCCTTAGATGCGGAAATTGTCCAGCAACGGTTTCAGGCACTCGCCGCAGACATTCAAGCCACAACGGGCGATCGGCGCACTCCGGAACAGGTAGCAGCGGGGTTTCTTGCCATCGCGATCGATAAAATGGCCAATGCAATCAAAAAGATTTCCATTCAGCGGGGCTACGACGTGAGTGAATACATGCTCTGTTGCTTTGGGGGAGCGGGAGGTCAGCACGCTTGTCTGATTGCTGAAGCCTTGGGAATGCGGCAAATCCTCATTCATCCCTACGCCGGGGTGTTGTCCGCCTATGGCATGGGCTTAGCAGATTGGCGAATGCTGAAGGAACAGGCGATCGAATTACCTTTAGAACCGGCTGTAATTCCCCAATTAGACACAGCATTAAACGAGTTAGGCATCACTGGCCGCGCAGAAATGGAAGCCCAAGGCATTGATCACGATCGCATCCACATTCAGCCAACAGTCTATCTGAAATATGCGGGAACGGATTCTACGATCGGTGCGACCTGGAGTGAACTCGCAGAAATGCGCCATCAATTTGAGCAGCGCTACCAGCAACGCTACGGATTTACGATGCCGGATAAGGCATTAATCGCTGAAGCCGTTGCCGTGGAAATCATTGGCCAAACCGATCTTCCCACAGAACCCCAACTACCGCGCCAACCAGACCGATCGCTGACCCCGATCGCCACCGTCAAACTCTACACCCGCGATCGTTGGTGGCAAACCCCGGTCTATTCCCGATCGGACTTACAACCGGGCGATCGTATCCCTGGCCCTGCATTAATCATTGAACCCACCGGAACCAACGTCATTGAACCCGGATGGAGCGCAGAATTAACCGATCGTAACCACTTGCTACTTCAACAAGTGACTGAGATTAGCGATCGACCAATTTCTAACCTCGTTTCCCAAACCACAGATTATGCAACGCCCGATCCCGTCCTACTGGAAATCTTCAACAACCTTGTTCGCGCGATCGCCGAAGAAATGGGCATCACGCTACAAAATACCAGCTATTCCGTCAATATCAAGGAACGTCTAGACTTTTCCTGTGCCATTTTCGACAAGCAGGGTCAACTCGTCGCCAATGCACCCCATATCCCCGTCCATTTGGGTTCCATGAGCGAAAGCGTTCGCAGTTTGATTGATGCTAAAGGATCAATTCTGCAACCAGGTGATGTCTATATTTCTAACAATCCCTATAACGGTGGTACTCACTTACCTGACATCACTGTAATTACGCCTGTATTTCTCGAACCATCCTCCCAACCCACCTTTTACGTTGCCTCGCGGGGACACCATGCGGACATTGGCGGGATTACGCCAGGTTCCATGCCGCCCCACAGTCGCACGATCGCCGAAGAGGGAATCCTACTCGATAACTTTTGTTTAGTGGCCCAAGGCAAATTTCGGGAAGCAGAACTTCTGGAATTACTCAATTCCGGTGTTTATCCTGTGCGGAATGCAGGGCAAAATTTAGCGGATTTACGGGCACAAATTGCCGCCAATGAACGGGGCGTGCAGGAACTCCGGCGCATGGTGGCACACTATGGATTGGCAACGGTTCAAGCCTATATGCAGCATGTGCAAAACAATGCTGAAGCTGCCGTGCGTCGGGTGATTGAGCAATTGCAGGATGGAGCGTTCAGTTATGAAATGGATGATGGTTGTGTGATTCGAGTCAAGGTGACGATCGATCATGCCAATCGCAATGCCTGTATCGACTTCACAGGCACCTCGCCCCAACAGGCCACAAATTTAAATGCGCCGTTAGCCATTTGTAAAGCGGTGGTTCTCTACGTCTTCCGCACGTTGGTGGAAGATGAAATTCCCTTAAACGCCGGGTGCCTCAAGCCCTTGGACATCCGCGTTCCAGCAGGCTGCTTGCTCAATCCCACCTATCCCGCTGCGGTGGTGGCGGGCAATGTGGAAACCTCCCAGGCGATCGCCAATGCGTTATACGGCGCGTTGCAAGTGATGGCCGCCTCCCAGGGCACGATGAATAATTTCACCTTTGGCAACGATCGCTATCAGTATTACGAAACGATTTGTGGCGGTTCCGGTGCAGGGCCGACCTTTGATGGCACGGATGCAGTGCAAACCCACATGACCAACTCCCGTCTGACTGATCCCGAGGTGCTGGAATGGCGTTTTCCGGTACTGGTGCAGGAATTCGCCCTTCGCCCCCACAGCGGTGGCCTCGGACACCACACTGGCGGCAATGGGGTGATTCGTCGGATTCAGTTCCGTGAAGCGATGACGGCGGCCATTCTCTCCGGTCATCGTCGGGTGCCGCCCTTTGGGTTAAACGGTGGTCAACCCGGCGCGATCGGACGGAACATCGTGCAACGGCAAGATGGCTCGATCGAACTGCTGGGGAGCAAGGCTGAAGTTGAAATGCAGCCCGGAGATAGCTTTGTGATTGAAACTCCCGGTGGCGGTGGCTGGGGCTAATTTTCGCAGGCGGGCCCCTTACCTTAATTTTCAATCCTGCCTCAGATAGATATTCCCCCTAGGAATCATAATCTTCTGGGGTTTCTGGAATGATGACTTGGCTAGGGGGAGTAGCCGTTGTCGCCCGATCGGGGGCCTGGGTAGCCGTAGAACTGTCAGGCGTAGACTTTGTCTCTTTTGTCTCTTTGGGTTGATTGCCCTGCGCTTGGGGAGTCATTGGGGAAAGCAACCGTTGCCAGTTGATATCACCAGAAGGCGCGATCGTCACTGCTACTTTCTCCGGTTCTTTGATCGATCGATCGTTTTGCAGATTTTTGGGCGAAGCGGCTGACTGGGGAGCGCTAGGAAGCTCAGAAGCAGCTAGCTCTGGCGTTTGGGCTTGGGACTGGCGCGTCACGGTGCAATCAAATTGATCGCCAGGATTGACGGTTCGATAGGGCGTAATTGCACCGCAGTCCACTGTGACCTCGCCCAGATCTGCTTTCAATCCCTCCTGGATTACCTGGTGGACTTGGGCAAGATTCACCAAACCTTTCACACTGGGAATTTCCCAACTGACTTGACCCTCCCGATCGGTTTGGCGTACTTCCATATCGGCCCCATTCCCCGATTCAAACATCGCAGTACAAGTAAATGTCTGCCCCTCCTTGGATTGCAGCCCTTCTGGACAAATAACCGCCTTGACCGACCCAGCCCCCTGTTGCACTAACTTTTGTTGAATTGTTTTTTCCACTTGTGCAACATCTAAGGGTGCATTGCAACCGACCAAGCTCCCAGCCAATAGACCTAGAAGGCCCGTGAGACTGAACCTGACTGGGAAAAAACTTGCTTTTTGACGGGAAACCATAATTCAACAGTAGAGAGAGGAAGAGAGGGCACTTAAGTAGACTATCGGAGGATATTCAGCGCTTCGTTAAGAGAAGGTAATCAGATCAGGAAATTCAGGTTAAAAACTCTTTAATCGTAATTGCAAATGCATGAGGTAGTCAGAATGATGCACTAACGATGATAGGATAACTCCCAGCAACGATTAGTCTGTCAATCAATGCATGGATGCCTCGAATAGTCCATACTCGTTCTTTCCACACAATACTGCGCAAATTCTACTAATTGAAGATGAGGAGTCAATTTCTGAAACCGTTGCCCTTGCCTTAAGCCAGGAAGGGTTCGAAGTAACAGTCATACGCGATGGGCGAATGGCGTTGGAAATGATTATCTCTCAGCAGGGAGGAGCGAGTGCTTCCACCAATGCAGCACCGATCGCGCGATTTGATTTAGTTATCCTGGATCTGATGCTGCCCTATGTCAATGGTTTGGATATCTGTCGGATGCTGCGGCGGGAAGGATATCAAACGCCGGTGCTGATGCTGAGTGCAAAGGCGACGGAAATCGATCGAGTCGTCGGGCTGGAAATTGGTGCCGATGACTATTTGCCTAAGCCCTTCGGAATACGGGAATTAATCGCTCGCTGTCGGGCCTTGTTACGCCGACGGCAGACGCCCCAAATGAGTCCCCAACAGCAACCGATTACGATCGCCGAAATTACCCTCTATCCCCAGGAATGCCGAGTCACAGTCCGGGGGCAGGAGGTCAATGTCTCTCCCAAGGAGTTTCGCCTGCTGGAAATTTTCATGCGAAATCCTCGGCGAGTCTGGTCGCGGGAACAACTGTTGGAAAAGGTGTGGGGGCAGGACTATGTGGGCGACAGTAAGACGGTGGATGTGCACATTCGTTGGCTGCGGGAAAAACTAGAATTAGACCCGAGTGATCCGCAATATCTTATTACCGTGCGGGGATTTGGTTATCGCCTGGGACGCTAGCTCAGGGGCGAGTCTCTCTGAACCGTCGATCGACGCCAGTTGCATCAAATCGGCCAGAACAGATTGATTCCGTAGAGATAGAGGGGAATTCCAAAGATAATGTTAAACGGGAAAGTTACGGCTAGAGCAGTGGAGATATAAAGACTTGGATTCGCTTCTGGGACGGACATACGCATGGCAGCAGGAACCGCAATATAGGACGCACTTGCACACAGGACAGCAAAGAGAAGCGCATCACCTTTGGACATATGAATGAGGTAAGCAATTCCACTTCCGAGGATGGCATTGAGAATCGGAATCAGAATTGAAAACGAAATTAGAAAAACACCCGTTTTTTTGAGATCTTGAATCCGCTTAGCAGCAATTAAGCCCATGTCTAAGAGAAAGAACATCAACGCGCCGTAGAACATATCCCCGATGAAGGGTTTCACTTTCTCATAGCCATGTTCTCCGGTGAGTAGGCCGATCGCGATACTGCCAAACAGCAAAAATACAGAGCCATTCAGAAACGATTCCTGAAGCACCTCGCCCCAACTAATGGCTTGGTCATCTTCCCGTTTGGCTGCAAAAATCTGCACCAAAATCAAGCCGACAATGATTGCGGGGGATTCCATCAAGGCCAGCGCCGCTACCATATAGCCGTCGGAGGGGATTTGCAATTGATCTAGAAAGGCATTGGCGGTAATAAATGTAACGGCGCTGATGGCTCCATAGGTGGCCGCGATCGCGGAGGCATTGTAGGCATCTAACTTCAGGCGTAGGATGAAGTAGGTATAGACCGGGACTGCGCAGGACATGAAAACGGCTGCGAGTACGGTCAGAAGCACATCCTGGCTGATGCCGCTATTGGCTAACTCAACGCCGCCCTTAAAGCCGATCGCGATGAGGAGATAGAGGGAGAAGAACTTGGGAATCGGTTGGGGAATCTCCAGATCCGATTTGACGAAAACCGCCAGCATTCCTAAAAAGAAGAATAAAACTGGCGGATTCAAGAAATTTGACGCAACCAGACTGAGATCCATCCCTACTCCCACAGACGAATGTAAAGAAACCTTACAAAGATCCAGTGTGACACGAGCGGGGACGATCGTACCCATCTCAGAATTGCGCTGCTATAATTTCTGAGGAGGTTGTTGAACAAACTCCATGGGGCTGTAGCTCAGTAGGATAGAGCAAGCGCCTCCTAAGCGCTGGGCCGCGCGTTCGATTCGCGCCAGTCCCGTTATCCCAATAGCCCGTGTTTCAAGGCTGTTAATCCTGAACACGGGCTGTTTTGTAGCAATTTTATTCTGATACATCTTCAAAAATACTCGATCAGTTAAGGGCGATTTTAAGGACTGTTCGAGGGAAACGACATGGACTATCTCAGCCTCTACGCATTTTTTTTGGGAAAGGTTTCTAGGATGCAACTTCGATCGGGATATCTATCCAGAGACATAGGCAAAAATACTGGTTAGATTTGTCTGTGACGATCGGAATTCAGCTCAATCCCAGTCCCCATCCCATGTTGCCAAAACACCATAGAGTCACCTCTGGGTTCCATTCACCGACTCTATCTCCAGATAGAGATTGAATTTCCGAGGGAACCCTAGCAAAATAGCCAGCGTCCTTTCCAGTCCGAATCGCTCCAAACCCAGATTTAAAAGCCAATTTAGCGTTTCCAGATTTGTCAAAAATGCATTGCCTTCGGTAGGATGTGACGGTTCGTTGCAAAACTCCTAAGTTTCATCAGCGGAGGTCAAGAACGATGAATCGTTTGCATTACACTCAGTTTGCTAAAGTCCTTGGTTTGATGGGTGCAGGCTTGTTCGCCAGTCCCGTTCACGCCATGCCCAGTCAAAGTGTTCCCTCAACCACCCAGACATCCACCCAGACGCCCGCAGTAGCTGCGGAAGTTCCGGCTCCAGCCCCCACGGCACCAGCTCCAGCAGCAGCCCCAGAGCCAGCTACAATTCCGAAGGAAGTTCCAGCCCCCGGCACCCAAGCAGCTCCCTTAACCCCACCGACGGGAGACACACCCAAAACCACCGAGGCTCCCAAGACGATCGTGGATGTGGCGGGTAGCAATGAATCATTCAAAACCTTAACGGCAGCCATCCAAGCAGCCGGTCTCACTGAAACGCTAGCCAGTGAAGGCCCCTTCACGGTCTTTGCACCCACCGATGCTGCCTTTGCCGCTTTACCCAAGGGCACGGTTGAAAAGTTGCTGAAACCGGAAAATAAACAGCAATTAATTAAGTTACTGACTTACCATGTAGTTCCCGGCATTGGCACTTCCGAGACATTAAAATCAGGTAAAGTACAATCTGTGGAAGGTCGTTCTATCACCCTTAAAGTAGATGAACAGGGTGTTATGGTGAACAATGCCAAGGTGACCACGACAGACATCAAGGCAGCCAATGGTGTAATTCACGCGATCGATAAGGTCATCCTGCCCCCCAACGATCGTACGGCCACTAAGGCCAAACCCTATACTTCGATGAAGAAGCCGGACAAAGCAACCATGCCCGTGGTCAGCCCAGATGCCAAGGCTGTACCTGCGACCCCACCTGCGGCTTCAGAGAATAAGCCCTAGGATGGCCCAGGACTCATCATCAAACCAGTCATCAAACCAGTCATCAAACTAGTATCACAACACTAGTTATCACAACATCTGAGCATCACGAAACCTGACATTCCTGAATCGAGGTTCTCCAAACGGGGAACCTTTTTTGACGTTTGCCAGCGATTTCGCGATCGCCTGCCGTATCCTAGAAAAGGACTTTCTAGCAAACCGTAGGCAACCTAGGCACAATGACAACGCAATTCCCCGGACAGCTATTCCCTGAACAGCCATCTCCTGTCCATGTGATTGGGGGCGGACTGGCTGGCACCGAAGCGGCTTGGCAAATCGCCCAGGCTGGGGTTCCCGTCATTTTGCATGAGATGCGCCCCTTGCAAAAAAGTCCCGCTCACCATAGCGAGCATCTGGCCGAACTGGTTTGCAGCAACTCCTTTGGGGCTCAGGCCACCGATCGCGCGTCGGGGTTGCTCCACGAAGAATTGCGGCGGTTGGGGTCGATCGTCATTGCCAAAGCGGATGAACACCAGGTTCCAGCGGGGGGAGCCTTGGCCGTCGATCGGGGAATATTCAGCGAAGATTTAACCCGCACCTTGGCCCAGCATCCCCTGATCGAACTACGCCGTGAAGCTGTGGATACCATTCCCTCGGAGGGCGTGGTCGTCCTGACGACGGGGCCATTAACCACCGATGCGCTGGCGGCGGATCTGCATCGCTTCACGGGCATGGAATACATGAGTTTCTTTGATGCGGCCAGCCCAATCGTGGTGGGGGAATCGATTAACTTTGACGTTGCATTTTTGGCTTCGCGCTACGATCGGGGGGAAGCGGCCTATCTGAACTGTCCCATGAACCGGGAGCAGTACCTTGCCTTTTGGACAGCCCTCTGTCAAGCAGAACAGGCGGAACTGAAGGACTTTGAACGGGAAACGGCCAAGTTTTTTGAAGCTTGTTTACCGATCGAAGAAATGGCGCAACGGGGAGAAGATACGATGCGTTACGGCCCGCTCAAGCCCGTGGGGTTGTTTGATGCGCGGCTAGGGGATTTTCGCGATCCGGAAAATAAATCGAAGCGACCCTATGCCGTGGTGCAATTGCGCCAGGAAGATAAGGCGGGGCAGTTGTGGAATATGGTGGGCTTCCAAACGAATCTGCGCTGGGGGGAACAAGCTCGGGTGTTTCGCATGATTCCCGGTTTAGAGAATGCAGAATTTGTCCGCATGGGCGTCATGCATCGCAACACGTTTATTAATTCACCGGAATTGCTGGAAGCAACGCTGCAATTTAAGCAGCGGGCAACGCTCTTGGCAGCGGGACAACTGAGCGGAACCGAAGGCTACACCGCAGCCACGGCGGGAGGCTGGCTGGCGGGAACCAATGCGGCACGGGTTGCCCTCGGACGGGATCCCTTGGTTTTACCGACCACAACCATGATGGGTGCATTATTTGACTTTATTAGTTCCGCTTCGCCGAAGCATTTCCAACCGATGCCGCCAAATTTTGGCATTCTGCCGACCTTGCCTCAAAAGATCCGCAATAAGCAGGAGCGCTATGGGGTTTATCGCGATCGATCTTTTGCGGATCTACAGGCTTGGATGCGAGAGCATCAAATCGTTCCAGCCCAGTGCGAGCTGGATTCGCTATCCGCCTAAAGAAGATCATGGGTCACGGGTAGACAGTCCTTAGCCAAGGCCACAGGTGCCGGATGATACTTCAATGGATTTGCAAAATACGGATTGACCGGAATGCTCCTTTTGCCACGTTGATGCGGGAGTTTCAGCACCAATAGAACTTTGAGGGATTGCATGTGGCAGATGAGGGGGTGAATTTGACCGACGATCGCTGTCGCATTCTCCAGTTCTTTGGCTCTACCTGTCGTCAGTACTACTTAGCGAACATCCAATATCTGCGGACTATTACACCTCAAGCTACTAAATCTGGAAAGACCTGCTGCACTGCTGGATGCAGCAACCGATGTTGGTCAACATTCAAGCCCTGCGCTAATGCTGGGTCTTTTTCCAAGGCAATGCGGCCAAAATCCGCTAACTTTAAAACATAGGGGAGTGTACTATTGTTTAACGCTTGGGTCGCCGTCCAAGGCACTGCCCCCGGCATATTGGGTACCCCATAATGGATCACGCCCTCCTCCACATAGGTGGGTTGACTGTGGGAGGTCGTGCGCATCGTTTCAATACATCCCCCCTGATCCACAGCTACATCCACCATCACCGATCCCGATCGCATCCGCTGAACCAACCCACGGGAAACCAATTGCGGTGCTCTCCGTCCCGGTACCAACACCGCCCCCACTAATAAATCAGCAGTGGGAACGATTTCATCGACCTGCTGGCTGTTGCTGTAAACCAAAGCAACCCGGGAGCCAAACAGCGTTTCCAACTCCGCCAACCGATCGACATTCACATCCAAAATCGTCACCCTAGCCCCCAAGCCCACAGCCATCTTCGCTGCCTCAGTCCCCACAATCCCCCCACCCAAAATCACCACATGACCCGCTGTAACACCCGGCACGCCCCCCAGCAGCACCCCTCGGCCCCCCTGCTGTTTTTCTAGAAACCGTGCCCCAAACTGCACCGCCAACCGTCCCGCAATTACACTCATCGGCACTAGTAAAGGTAATCGCTGCCCGACAGTGACTGTTTCATAGGCGATCGCACAGGTTCCTGACGCAATTAACCGCTCCGTTAAAGTCCGATCGGCAGCCAAGTGAAGATAGGTAAACAGAAACTGATCCCGACGCAAAAAGCCATATTCATCCTGCAAAGGTTCCTTGACTTTGACAATCAAATCCTGACTCCAGGCTTCCGCTGCCGTCTCAACAATTTGGCCCCCCACCTGCGAATAGTCCGAATCAGCAAACCCCGAGCCTACGCCTGCCTGGGTTTCGATCGTCACCTCATGGCCCCGTTCCACCAACGCACGCACGCTACTGGGACTCAACCCCACTCGAAATTCTTGATCCTTCGTTTCCTTGGGTACGCCGATTTTCATACTCACCTCAGTTCAACATAAATCGATCTCCGATGGAATCACAGCTTCAGCGGAGTTGCAAAAACTGTGGAATGATCCTGCTAGTGCCTTTACTAAACGGTCTTCGCCACACATTACGCCAGCTTTAGGCAGTGCCATGAGGAAAAATGGATCTGGGGTTTGGGGCACCCGCACCCTTCTCTAGCCGAGCCCAGATAAAAATATTGCATGACTTAGGAATACACAGATGTTTGATTTATACCGAAGAGACACAATAGACAATTTCTTTACTACGGAACATTTGTCAAGTCTTTTCCACACAGTTTGTGGAAATTTAATCTGAGATTCGTTTGTTATACTTCTTTAGATAGATTCTTTACCACCCATTACATCGCAGCAATCGTTAGATTTCCTGAGCTTTGCCTCGTTTTTTGGCAGGACAGTGCTGATTCAACGATAGAAGCACGATCGAAGAAAGCTTGAAATTCAACCATAGATCAAACTCACCCAGGATTGATCTTTAAACCTGATAGCGACGGATAGAATCTCGTTGTCTGGAACTCAAGAAATCCAAGCGATTTAATCTCTAGCTGGGATGAGCTGCCTTTTTGGGGGATTGCTACAGAAGACTACAATACAAGCTTGTCAAAACAAAGGTTCTATCCATATCCCCGAGGCTACCATTGATGAAAGTCTATCATCAATCCATCTTTGCCCACTAATTTTCTACTCAGCCTTCTAGATCAATATTTGATAAATTTTGGATTTCAATAGGCTATGTGCAAACAGATTCATCAGAATAGAAATACGAAAACTAGTTGGATCGTTATTCTATTTACCTGTTAACAGCACATGAATTCACATAATCAGCCTCGTGTTTCTATTGGAATCCCTGTTTACAATGGCGAACGCTATTTGGCACTTGCATTGGATTCAATATTGGCACAAACATTACCTGATTTTGAAATTATTATTTCTGATAATGCCTCAACCGATAGCACGCAAATGATTTGTGAGCGTTATGCCGATCAAGATTCTCGCATTCGCTATTATCGTGCCCCAGAAAATCGGGGTCCCGGTTGGAATTTGCAGCGAGTTGCCGAATTAGCAACAGGTGAATATTTTAAATGGCAAGCCCACGATGACTTATTAGACCCTAATTTTTTAGAGAAATGTGTTGAGGTGCTCGATCGGGATCCCAGTGTAGTCCTGTGCCACTGCTATACATCCCATGTGGATGATCAGGGCAGCGTTTATAGCGTAAACACAACCCCTTGTCACACTGACTCCCACTGTCCTAGTGAACGATTTCGGGCTTGGATGAAAATCAAGCAAGACTATGTGGGTTGTGAGATTTTTGGCGTCATTCGCAAACAGGTTTTGGATGCCGCTCCTCCGCTGGGATGCTATGCCCACGCAGATGTGATTTTCGTGGGTCTTTTAAGCCAATTTGGTCGATTCTACCGTATTCCAGAACCCCTATTCATGTTTCGCATTCACGCAGAACAATCCATGCAAACAATTCGGGATCATCAGCGTCGTAGGCGGTTCAAATTACCTTTCCGAGGCCCCTTACCTGCAACAGAATGGTGGGATCCTAGCAAAAAAGGTCAGCCCGATTTGCCAACCTGGCGTCTATATGGATTGTACGGTCGGTTCTTCGCTAAGCACCCCATGCAATTGCGCGATCGCCTACTCTGTTACCTCGCCCTGCTGGAACGACTGATTCTTAGTAAAGACCTTCTACGGCTAGGGATTGATATTCTACTGGCTGTAGAAACAATGCTAACTCCCACACCCAGCAGCAGAACACACCGCTCAACTGAAAAAAAAACAGAACCCGCAAAAATGCTATGACCTGTTACACCAGCGATGGCAGCCTAGACTACAATAAAGAAGTTCAGTAAAAATTTGTTACATTTTACTTGTAACACTTTACTGGTTCACTTGTGACGCTTTACTTGTAAGGTTGTGCCAGGTAGCTCTGAATTCAAGCCCCCGAGGTATTTACCATTCCAAGTATTTTTATCTAGGTTCTTCGATCGAGAACTGACGAGTCTAGGCAAAGACAAGCAGCGAGGTTTGGAATATGGCACAAACACAACCCACCACCGTTCCCAAATTGGAAGATCCTAAGATTGGCTTCAACACCTATGCAGAAAGACTGAATGGTCGTGCCGCTATGCTGGGTTTCATCATTGCTCTTGCGATCGAGGTTCTCACTGGGCAAGGTGCATTGACTTGGTTAGGGTTAATTTCTCCCTAAAATTTCCCTGGTTTATTAAGAAAGTTTTGGAATGGGTAATTAGTGATGACCACTAATACCCTTTTTTTATGGTTGGGGCTGGGGTGGTCTCCGAAGTTCCGCTGAAATTTGGGATGGGCAAGACTGGCATGGGCAAGACTGGCATGGGTAAAACTGGCATGGGCAAAATAATAACCATGATTCCCTTCGGACGACGATCGATTTATCGTCAAGATCCCCTGATGGGTTGGCTGCTCACAGGGGGCGCAATCAATGTCGTGTTGGGTAGCTGGGCAGACCATTCCACATTAGTCCTACTGGGCCTAGTGACAGTTGGGATGGGACTCTCACTTCGGTGGATCTCCTTCTATTTAAGACATCCTCGCTACAACTCACCTGATCAGGCATCCCCCCATGAGTCGCTGACTCCCTAACCTACTAGCCCACTGCATCATTCCCAGCCCCAGTCTTTTGGAGCTATCTTTTTACAGCCATCTTTTTGCAGCCATCTTTTGAGTCATCGCGCCTTCCCTACGCCTCATCTCTATTACCCTTCTAGCACCCTTAAGGTTTTCTTCACGATAAGCCCGTATTTTCTTCATTGATTGAATCAATCGATAGCCGTGAAATTGCGGATGTCTGTTGCGTTTCAGCAGATATGAATGTGATCGGGTTCTGGAAAATTGCTGTGTAGGTTTGATTAGTGCACAGGGTAACCTAGCTATATCCCCCAAGTGCAAATGTCGTGAAAGCACGATCTCAATTTTCACCGGCAATCCCAGGTTGCCTGCAATCCCAGGTTGCCCGTAATCCCAGTGCTTCGTTGCCTTCTCCCCTGCTCATCGTGCATCTCATTCATCGACGGTTTCCATCTACTGTTCTAGTGCATCTCTTCATTGGTTCCCAAACTATGGAACTCATTGAGGAGACGCCCCCCCCTAATAGATTCATTCCGTCTCAGTCCGATCGTATTCCACCCAAGATCTGTCCTATCGACTTCAGGAGATCCATCCCAGGGCTGCCCTCGCCTGTTTGTGATGCGCGATCGCCAGAATCATGAATAAAGAGCTTCTCAAGCATCCTTAATTTCTCTTGAACTACCCATCTAGGCCATGGCTATGCAAAGTGTTTCCGTAGCAGTTCCCTTTGTGGATCTTTCTCCTCAACATCAGCCGCTACAGGCAGAACTAGCCCAGGCAGTTCAAACAGTCATGCAGCGAGGTGACTACGTCTTGGGTCAAGCCGTTGCTGAGTTTGAAGCTGCATTTGCCCGTGCCTGTGGGGTCGCCCATGGTGTCGGTGTGGCATCTGGCACCGATGCGATCGCCCTAGGGTTGCAAGCCTGTGGCATTGGCCCAGGGGATGAGGTGATTCTCCCGGCCAATACCTTTGTTGCGACCTTGATTGGAGTGATGCGCACGGGAGCCAAGCCCATCTTGGTAGACTGTGATCCACAGACGGCTTTGATGGATCTGATTGCCGCAGAAAATGCCATTACCCCCAATACAAGGGCGATCGTACCCGTTCATCTCTACGGTCAAATGGTCTCGCCGACCTTACTGCTGGATCTAGCCAATACCTACGACTTACTAATTTTTGAAGATGCCGCCCAGGCTCACCTCGCAGAGCGGGAAGGCTATCGGGCGGGGTCGGTCGGTCGCGCTGCCGCCTTCAGTTTCTATCCCAGCAAAAACCTTGGAGCCATGGGAGATGGCGGCATGGTGGTGACTAAAGATGAAAAGGTGGCACAAACCCTACGATCGCTACGGAACTATGGCGCACCTCGGAAATATTTCCATACCGAGATGGGCATCAATAGTCGTCTAGATAGTATGCAAGCAGCTGTGCTGCAAGTGAAGCTACCCCATTTAGCAGGTTGGAACCGCGATCGGGTCAGCATTGCTGAAGCCTACAATCTCCGCCTCAAACCCTTAGCCTCCTTGGGAATTTTGCCTCTCCATAACCATGCAGGACGGGGCCACGTCTATCACCTCTATGTTGTGCGGTTGCTCTCGGAACAATCTGGCGTCCGGGAGCCTGCCTCCGTTCCCCGCGAATTCCTCCAGGAAATACTCGATCGCCAGGGGATTCAAACCGGAATCCACTATCCCCTTCCCTGTCATTTACAACCGGCCTTCAAGGCTTTGGGGTACCGTCCGGGGGATTTTCCAGTGGCAGAGAGACTGTCGGAGGAAATTTTGTCCCTACCGATGTACCCTGGTTTAACAGAAATGCAAGTCGATTTAGTGGTGAATACCTTGGCTTCAGCCCTGGAGCTCGAACCGGAAATGCGGATTTCAGCTTAGACAGCGATCGCAGGACTGCCCACTCAAGCCCCGCAATGGG
Source organism: Alkalinema sp. FACHB-956 (assembly GCF_014697025.1). Classification (NCBI taxonomy): domain Bacteria; kingdom Bacillati; phylum Cyanobacteriota; class Cyanophyceae; order Leptolyngbyales; family Leptolyngbyaceae; genus Alkalinema; species Alkalinema sp. FACHB-956. Next base: position 280,558 of record NZ_JACJRC010000003.1, read on the forward strand.
CAGAATGATAGGCTAGGGTACGATCGGGGATGACTAGTGTAGAAAGCATGGATTAGTTCAATGGGGTCCTTCCAGACTTCATGACAGCGCAATCACCAATCGCAATCACCAATCGTAATTACCATGGGAACCGCTAGCCTATCAAAATCCAATGCCCCAGCTTGGGTGAATGGCGTACTGCTGGGCACCATGTCCTTGTTGTATACACCATTGTTGCTGCACTGGTACCAAGGCTGGCTGAACAAAAGTATTAGTATCGAGCACGAATACTTTAGTCATGGGCTGATTGGCATTCCCTTTGCTGTTTATATTGCTTGGACGCTGCGTCACAAATGGTCGAAGTTACCGGATGCTAGTGCGTGGGAGCAAGCGATCGGGTTGGGATGCGCAGGGGCAACAGGTAGCCTCTATCTGACTGGGTTACCAGATTTTGTGAATCTGTCCTTGCCGTTGATGCTAGCGAGTATCATCCTTTGTTTAAAAGGCTGGGCAGGTCTAAGGTTACAGGGATTTCCCTTGGTGCTGATTGCCTTGGCAACGCCCAATGAATTGCCCTACCTCATCACGCCCTATACCTTGCCATTACAGAGTTTTATTGCAAGCTGTGCAGGACTCCTGCTCCAGCTATTTGGCATGAACGTTACCGTTGATAGCATTAATCTATTTGTGAACGGCAAACAGGTTGAAGTTGCGCCCTACTGTGCTGGACTAAAAATGCTATTTACCAGTTTGTATGTTGCATTAATGCTGTTGTATTGGACGGGCACGATCGCGCGTCGTTGGGCAGTTGTCAGTTTACTGGCCAGCGCCGTTGCCCTCAGCATCACAGCCAACATTATTCGGAATACAATGCTGACCTTTTTCCATGGGACGGGTCAGGATGGCTTGTTTGAGTGGCTCCATGATAGCTGGGGAGGCGATCTCTATTCCGCTGGATTGTTGGGACTGTTAGTCCTGATCAGCCAAAAGTTGGCAGACATCCTCGACCAGCAGTCCAATTCCAAGCGCAGCGGAACTGTAACCTTAAACAATGGAACTGTTAATAACGACCATTAGGCAGCATACCCAACAGCGGTTAACAGCGTGAGGGGCGTTACAGTTTTGAGGTGCTGAAGTTGCTCAGGATTGCGTACTAACAACGCGCCTGCAAAACCCAATGAATTGACAGCAATTCCTTCAAAACTATCCTGTGATCGGGGGATTAGCATCATCCAATGGCGGGTCAGTAGAAGGTTATAGGCTCTAGGCAATAAATGGTGACCATCATGACTGCTAGCAGCTTCGCGAGCAGATCCGCCCATTGCGTTCAGACATCGTAGGTAACCCTCTAAATAAATTTGAGACATCACCTCGGAGGAGTTAAAAGAATCAAATTTTGCAATGTAATGAATAAAAGGCAGGGTGGAAACCGTAACCATTCCATCGATCGCCTGAGCCGCTTCGATCGCTGAGGCGATCGGTAAACCGGGGCCATTCTCGAGCATTCGTGACGGCACCCACTGCAAGTGTTTATGGCGTTGGCTGGCACCTGCCAATGCGCCACCATTGTAAAAAATTAATCCATCCAATTCCGCCAAAACCTGACTGGCCGCAGCAAAATCTGGCAAGGTCAAGGCAGCATCTTGCTCCTCAAATTCCCGGGTAATCAGCAAGATGTGGTGATCCACGACATTAAATTTATTCAGTAAACAAACATGGGTCGAGGATAGATCCGCCACATAGAGTTCTGGCTCGTAGGGCAAAAACGGATTAAACGCCACCCCCGATCGCGCAGTTTTGCGATCCTGCTCTTTTTTGGCGGCGGTCTTGCGATCGAGGTTGGCTAAAACTCGGACGAGAAAAGGAATGCCCGCCTGATTGACAATCTCATAGGTGGTTGCGATCGATTCCAGTGCTCCAGAAGCTAAGGCCGATTGACTACGATCGACAATGCGTTGCCAGAGGGTACCCGGTTCATAGACTGGATAGGTTGGATTCACAAGTATAGAAGGATTCATAATCAATCAAGATACAATAGCTGCCCCCAATTCTGGGGTTTACGAGGCAGAGAAAAGGGTGCCAACTTGATGTCAGCACCCTTGCCATAGGACGTTAAACTTAGCACTCACACAACAATTCAGCGCTGATACAAAAACTTAGCACTCCTAGACGGATTGGAAGAGACAGAATCTAGCTAGCCAGATAGCCTGCAATGCGTCCTTTCCGCTTCCGGAGCTTACTCAAGGCTTCTCGCTCAATCTGCCGCACCCGCTCCCGACTGATATTTAAGCGATCGCCAATTTTTGACAGGGTCATCGACTGGCCATCCGTCAGTCCAAACCGCAGGGTCAGCACTTCACGCTGCTGGGGCGTGAGATCCGCCAGCATACACTCAATATCTTGCCGGAGGGAGTTTTGGGCCGCAAAGTCTTCTGGGAGTAAGCCTTGATCCTCAAGGAGTTCGCCCAACTCAGTATCTTGGTTATCACCAACACGCAAGTCTAAGGACAGCGGAGTCCGGGCATGGAGCAGGTATTCACGGACTTGTTGCTGGGGCAAATCCAAGGCTTGGGCCAGTTCCAAGGGAGTCGCTGCACGCCCTAACTGTTGGCAAAGTTCCCGCTGGGTTTTCTTAATCTTGTTGAGCTTTTCAGTGATGTGAATGGGTAGGCGAATCGATCGACTTTTTTCAGCGATCGCGCGGGTAATCGCCTGTCGAATCCACCAGTAAGCATAGGTACTAAAACGATAGCCTTTACTGGGATCGAACTTTTCTACCCCGCGCTGCATGCCGATCGTGCCTTCCTGGATCAGATCCATCAGATCCACATTGCGCTTCTGGTACTTCTTGGCCACGGACACCACCAGCCGCAAATTAGCCTCCACCATGCGTCGTTTCGCCAGTTCGCCATCGGCTAAAACTTGATCTAACTCAGGCTCAGAAATTCCAGCGGCATCAGCCCACTCCGATGGACTAGGGGGATGGCCCAATCGATCTTCTAAGCGCTTCAGCACGTCATTCAAGTCTGCAAGCTGACGGACTTGCTTACCATAGACAATTTCTTGTTCGTGAGTTAGCAAAGGCACCCGACCAATCTCTCGCAGGTACCAACGAATTGAATCAGTTTTAGATGAGTCCAACTTCATCATGGGCTAATGTTCCGGGGGAAGAGCAAAGCAGAAATTGTAAAACTAGTTAACTTCTAGTACAGTCTGTTCTGAGCAAGAGATTCCGAGGAAGAGGTTCCGAGCAGTACGCTCCAAGCAGAATTCATGGATTGGGCCAGTCCGATCGACCTAGGGAAACGTTGCCCGTTCAGGAGCCAGATCGTCTGAATCTGGTCATTGGGCAAACGCTTAAGCCTAATTCAACCGATTGAATATCCCCTTGAATATCCATTCACAACCTTCCAACTCTTCAAACAGCTAGAGTAGAAAACCTGAAACACCACTCAGAAAGAGAACTAGAATGCGCAAACCAACTAGAATGTGCGAACCAAAACACGGGAATTCAAGGTGCGACCTAATAATGTAAGAAAAGTGTTCCTTGGCAAGCGCCTACCCGATAGGGATAACCACTGTAACCAGGGATCAAGCTTTACACACTAGAAACAAGAATACAAAAGGAGCCTAGACAAACTTTCAAATATGAAAACAGTAGATAAGTGAGATCAAGAAACTTGTCAGCTTAGGAAGCATGTATAACGAAAAACAAAATATTTAAATCTACTTGAAACTTCTAATAATCTTTAGAGTACCAACTTTAATCGATCAAAACTGCATTCCGCAGTACAAAATAACAGACTGTTTATTCTTTAACTATATTCTATTCCTCGATCGCCTCCTTCTGTCAACTTCAGTCCATCATCTAACTGGTGATCCAGATAACGAGCAAGTTACTTTGCTGCTGACCTGATCGCGCAGGATGGACTCGGCTCCAAAGCGAGCGAGCATTCGGTCGCTTAATTCGCATCCGAATTCGCATCCGCTTGCTTACCCGTTCGCCGCCATCGTTCGTAAGTTCCGCAGGGAGTTGATACAGAGTATACAGTCGCAACCAAACAGCGCGATCGCTGCGTTGCCCTCCTCTTCGGTAAATTCAAATTCATAGGGAGAATTAATCGGATCCATGGCGTGATCGATCGGTTTCGTCTGAGGGGACTGTTTTAGTCTGCTGATGCGATCGCAAACTAAATTAAATCGGCTGTGATTGGAAAAAACACAAAGCTGGGGTTCGGTCGCATACTTATCAGGATCCGAAACTTGAAAAGCATGGGCAGGCAAAGCAACCAGCCAGCAGAAGGAGGATCCAACTAAGGAGGGCAGGGAAAAAAGACTTAGGAGAAGCCGATTCATACAACTACCTCAAAATGGGTCGATATTTTGGGGGTATTAGGGATATCGTAGGGATCGCAGAAATCCCGGACTATCCCAGGAGAATCAAATAATAAGTTACTCCTTTTTGGGAAATGTGATCTCTGGGAAATACAATCTCTGGAAAATATAATCTGCATCCTTACAGTCATAGATCTATAGAACTAGATTTACAGATCTACAACCTGGATAGCGATCCCCTGCAGGGTAGCCCGAGAAACCCCGAACGATGCCCCTACGCAGAGAAATGACTTAGCCACCAAACAAATATTTCATCTGAACTTGTAACGACGTATTGGGTCCTGCGACAACAACAGCCGCTTCCGAAAATTTTGGAGCACCCGCACGAATGGCAGGGTTGCGGGAAAATCCAAACCCTTCGGTGGGAATACCCAAGGCATTACGGTTCAGTTGATTATCGGAGTTGGCATCATGCAAGACGGCCACGGCATAGCTACCCGCCCGCAAATTGCTAAACGTGATCTGGGGCGCGTCGCTCGTGATTTTGACACATTGACTCCGAACCGCTTGGGTGCCATTACTGGGAAATCCCTTACTGCTAGAAAACAGACTCAGACAAACCTGCCCTTTCTGATTCTTCAAGCCATCAATTTCAACCACTAGATCGCTCTTCGCCTGGACTGAACTGATTCGTTGAGCATGGCTGGCGGGAACCGTGCAGAGTGGCAACAGGAGTGTCCCTAGGGACAAGGCGATCGCACAGACGGACGACTTTTTCACGCTGAACTCCTTCAGATAAGCAAAACCAGTAGTCGTGAAACCGTCACCCACAATAGCAGATACAAATCCTTTCCGAACAGTAATACTGGTGACAAATCTGTGTCATTGATGTGTCATACCCCACCCATGTTGCAGAAAACCCATGTTGCAGAAAACCCATTTTGCCTCGGTGAGGTCTAGCCAAAGCTAGGTTCACGCTCATTCCCTAGGTTCACGCTCATTGGCCCTGATCCATCCGATCGTTATTCCAGCAGCCTACCTGTAGGAGTGGGTTCGATCGGGAAACTGCGAAGATTAATAGAAGTAAGAAGTATCTCGGTACGCTCCATCCTAGAACGAGAGGATTTCATGGTTGACTCCCCGATGAACGCTGTCCCCAAACGGCTGCAACGGCTACAACGGCTGCAACGGATCGCGGCTAGCCTCAGTGCTGTGGTGATTCCGTTATCCGCCATTGGCAGTCCCCATATGCCTGGATCAACCCTAGGAAGTTTCGCCGCAGATCCCGCCAATCCCCAGCCCAGTCAACCGGAAAATTCGTTAGTCCAGCAGGCCAATAAACTCCAAGCAGAAGGAAAATTTAAAGACGCGATCGTGATCTGGCAACAGGTTTTGCAGCAGGCCCAAACGGCAAACGATCGTGCCCTGCAAAAGCTAGCCCTGTTTTCTTTAGGCAATGCCCTGAAGGATTTGAAGGACTATCCCGCAGCACTCGCCTATTACGATCGCGCCAAATTGCTAATTGAGCCAGATGGGAATCCGGAGGAATTAGGTCGCCTCTGGGCTGCCTTGGGGTTTGCCTACCGCGATGCAGGGCAACTGGAACAGGCGATTCCAGCATTGCAAAAAAGTGTGAAATTTAAGCAGCAGGCTCAGGATCGGTTTGGGGTAGGAGTGATCCTCCGGAGCCTTGGTAGACTCTACGAACAACAACGGAATTATTCAGAAGCGATCGCCTACTACCAGCGCAGTTTGGATGTTTTTGTTGCCCTCAAGGACTTCAAGTGGCAAGGGTTTGCTTGGAATGGCTTGGGCCGATCGTACAATGCCATGGGACAGCGCAAACAGGCGATCGCCGCTTTTCAGAAGAGTTTGCAACTGGCGCGCCAACAAAAGGATATTCAAGGGGAAGCGGACATTTTAACCAGCCTTGGAATCACGTTTAACGAAGCGGGACAACCCGCTAAGGCAGTGGAATATTTACAGCCTGCCTTGGGTCTGCATCGTAGTTTGAAATCACGGGTCGATGAGGCGAGGATACTGGTACAACTGGGATCAGCTAACCATGAATTAGGACAGAATACAATTGCGATCGACCAACTAAACCAAGGGCTTGCACTTGCTGAAGAAATTGGCAACAGCGCTATCAGAGTGAATGCATTGACGAATCTCGGAATTTTCTATCTCAATACGGGAAATCCCCAGAAGGCGTTAACACTATTTGAAACTGGATTACAGGAAGCCAAAAAACAGAAAAACTTGGCTCAGGAGCAGAATTTAATGAGTCAGTTGGGGGTCTTATATTCCCGCTTAGGCGAGCATCTCAAGGCGATCGAGTACATGCAAGGAAGTCGTGAACTCGCGAAAACACTGGGTGATCAAAGCATTGAAGCCGCAGAGCTGAATAATATTGGAACCATCTACTATGGGTTAGGGCAATATCGTCTGGCTTTGGATCATCATTTCAAATCACTAGAACTTGCGCGGAAACTGGGCGATCGTCAAATTGAAGGGTTCAATTTAGGGAGCATTGGTATCATTTATAGAGCAGTACAAGATTATGAAAAAGCAATCCAGTATGCAGAAGAATGCCTCAAGATTGCACGGGAATTAAAAAATCCGATCGAAGAAGCCACCACCCTTTTAGATCTGGGATTAGCCTATCGCCAGATTGATTTAGCAAAAAGTACTCCTTACTTTCAGCAAGCCTTGGCATTGGCTGAGAAAATTAACCACATTGGACTAGCTGGCAAAGCACGGGGCAATTTAGCTACCAATTACTTTGACGATCGCAACTATCAACAGGCTGCACCGCTGTTCCAAAAAAGTGTTGAAATTGCCGTCAAAACTGGAGACTTACGGGAGCAGGGGGTTGCCCTGACTAACTTAGGCCATACGCTTTTTCGGTTAAAACAATATTCTGCTGCTGAAAAAGCATTACAAGATAGTATTGCCATTTGGGAAATCCAACGGGCAGAGCTAAACCGAACGGATTACAGAAGTAGCGATCGCTATAAAATCTCGCTCTTTGAACGTCAACGCATTAGTTATCGGCTATTACAACAGGTTTTAGTCGCTGATCAGCGTCCAGAAATGGCACTAGAAACAGCAGAGCGTGGCAGGGCTAGGGCACTGATTGAATTAGTCGCACGGAAGCACCAAGGGAAAAATGCACCGGAAATTGCGCCCCCCACGATCGAGAGAATGAAGCAAACGGCAAAGGCCCTCAATGCAACCTTGGTGTTCTATTCACTGATTTCCGATGATTTAAATGATGGCCCCAAGCCTGAATATGGGGATGCCTATGTTTATATTTGGGTTGTTTCTCCAGAAGGCATGGTCACATTCCGCCAATCGGATATCCGTCCGCTCTGGCAAAACGAGAAACTGAAGTTGAATGATTTAGTTCTAGGCAGTCGTCAATTACTAGGTGCACGGGGACGTAGCGGCATCAAAGTCGTTGCAGTCACTCCCCCCGAACGGGATTCTGAAGATGTTTTAAAAGCGCTCCATCAGATATTGATTAAACCGATTCAAGCACAGTTGCCAGAAGATGAAAACGCATCTGTCATTATCATCCCCCAAGGTTTTCTATTTACCATTCCCTTCGCGGCCCTCCAGGATGAACAAAATCGATCGCTGATTGAACAACATACCTTACTCACTGCACCGTCGATTCAAGCTCTAGACCTGACCCTCGCATTGAAAAAATCAGCCCCATCAACGACAAATGCGATCGTCGTCGGGAATCCAGCGATGCCGAAAATTCAAGTTGCAGACGGAACAACCGAAGTGTTGGATGCACTACCAGGGGCCGAAGCCGAAGCCAAGGCGATCGCGCAAGTCCTGAATACCCAGCCGTTAATTGGAGCCCAAGCCCGCAAGTCCGAGGTCTTAAAACGCTTGCCCAAGGCGTCCATCATCCACTTTGCGACCCATGGGTTACTCGACGATTTCTACCAACGGGAATTTCCAGGAGCCATCGCCTTAGCGCCGGATCAACCGCAGCAGGTCAATGATGGACTGTTGACGACGGATGAAATGTTGAATGAAAACTTTTCGCTCTCAGCGGATTTGGTGGTGTTGAGTGCCTGTGATACGGGGCGTGGACGCATTACGGGGGATGGCGTGGTGGGGCTATCCCGATCGCTGATTGCAGCCGGGGTTCCCAGTGTCGTTGTTTCGCTATGGGCTGTGTCTGATAACTCCACCTCCGATTTGATGCGATCGTTTTATCGTAATTTGCAATCGTTGCAACCTGCGCCTGGAACCGCCACAAATTTGAACTATAAAGCCCAAGCGCTGCGGCGCGCCATGCTAGAAACGAAGCAAAAGTATCCAGCCCCGTATCATTGGGCGGCCTTTACGTTGATTGGGCGGGGATTTTAGTCCATCGCCTCAGTAATTGATGATTCTTAGACAACGCCTGCAGAGAGATTTTGGGTTAACTCTGGGAATGCTAGCGGATAGTATCCTGCGGGATGCGCTAGGCAATTCTCCAATGGGCTTCCTTCAACAAGCGATGCAGTTCCAACCTTGTACCACCAATCCCCACGCTGTCCTCAAAGCCATTTGGGGCTACGATCGGTTTCGCGAGCCCCAGGAAGAGATTGTTCGATCGCTGGTACAGGGACAGGATGCCTTGATTTTGATGCCAACGGGGGGCGGCAAGTCCTTGTGTTTCCAGATTCCGGCTCTGCTGCGCCCCGGTTTGACCTTGGTGGTTTCGCCACTGGTTGCGTTGATGGAGAATCAGGTTCAGGAATTGCAGGATCAGAAAGTGCCCGCAGGGTTACTGCATAGTCAACTGAGCCGAGAACAACGCCGTCAGGTTTTGTTGGATTTGGAGCGGCGATCGCTCAAGTTGCTTTATTTATCGCCGGAAACTTTGCTGAGTCCACCGGTGTGGGAACGGTTGAACCATCCAGATTTGCCCATTAGCTCGCTAGTGCTGGATGAGGCCCATTGTGTAGCGCAGTGGGGTGAAACCTTTCGGCCTGCCTATTTCCGCCTAGGTGCGGTGCGAGATGCTTTGCAAACGGCCAAATCGGCCTCCACTCCCATTAATGTTGCAGCCTTTACAGCAACCGCGAATCCTGAGGCCCAAGCAACGATTCAGACGATTTTGCGCCTGCGGAATCCGGTGGTTTTTAAACTGAATCCCTATCGATCGAATTTAAATTTACAGATTCAATGGGTCATAACACCTCGGGGACGACGGCAACAATTATGGAAGTTTATCCAGCAGCAATCCCCCGCCGCAGGTTTGGTTTATGTACGCACTCGGCAGGATAGCGAAAAACTAGCAGCGGAATTACGGCGATCGGGCTATGCAACAGCGGCGTACCACGCAGGTTTAGCGGCCCAGGAACGACGGAAAATTGAACAGGCTTGGTTGACCGATCGCTTGCAGTTTGTGGTCTGTACCAATGCCTTTGGCATGGGGGTGAATAAGCCCAATGTGCGGTGGGTGGCCCATTTCCATGCGCCCTTATTGCTGAGTGAGTATATCCAGGAGGTGGGACGGGCGGGCCGCGATGGCAAGACTGCTACGGCGCTATTGCTCGCGAGCGAGCCGACGGGATGGCTAGATGGGAGCGATCGGCAACGCTGGCAATTTTTCCAGCAACAGTTAGAGAAGCAGGCCGATCAAGCCAAGCGACTGCTCAAACACATTCCCTCGGAGGGGTCTGCGCCTGATTTATTCCAGCAATATCCCCAGGCAGATGTGGCATTGTCTATTTTGCAAGCAGCAGGGGGTTTGCACTGGCGCGATCCCTTTCATTACCAGTTGACGGATCAGCGATCGTTCAAATCGGTCTCTAGTCAAAGCAAACCGGAAATTGCGGCTTATCTGAAAACGAAGGATTGTCGCTGGAAGTTTTTACTAGCTGCGTTTGGGTTTTCGCAACCAGAGAATTGGCACTGTGGCCACTGCGATCGGTGTCAGCCTCGCTAACAGAATCGCTAACCGAGTAGAAGTCATTCGAAGATGATCCAGATGATTCGTTCAACGATCATCAAGGTTGCAGGAGAATATTTTTCCCATCACCTCCTAAAACAACGACCTTCGAGTTTTTCGAGTCTGCTAAGCGTTGCATTGCCTCAATTTGACGGAACTTCAGCACCGGTTCACTCAGACCCTGGGAAAGAATTTTTTGAGCATCCGCTTGCCCTTGGGCTTCAATCCGTTTTCGTTCCGCTTCTTGCTTCTCCTTAGTCAAAATAAATTGCATCCGTTGACTCTCCTGATCCGCTTGCAGCTTGGCTTCGACACTTTGACGCAAATTCTCCGGCAAAGCCACGTTACGCAGGGGCGTATCTTCGATCGTGATACCACGATTGGTCAAAATGGCGTTTAAGTCAGTACGAAGCTGTGTCGTTAAGGCTTGCCGCTGGGTTGTGTAGAGTTCCTGGGCGTTGTAGCGAGCAGTGGTATTGCGAATCAACGATCGCACCTGCGGGAGAACAATCACTTCTTGGTAATTCATCCCCACGGTTTGATAGATCTGGCTCGCTTGATTGGGATCAAGACGATACAAAATACTGACATCAACCTCCATCATCAGTCCTTCCTTAGAGGGGGCTTGGGTTGTTTCTTTGATTTCCTGGGTCTGTACCGAGAGATGAACAACCTTGGACAAGGGATTTCTTAAATGGAGACCCGGTTGTAGCACTTTAGGAGAGACTTGCCCGAAGGTATCCACAACACCAACATGTCCTGCTGGCACAACAGATACACAACGTAATAAAGTGACTAATCCTAGAAAACTGACGATAGAAATTCCCGCGATCGTGCGATAGGGGTGAGTGCGATTAATCATAGAATTGCGTGAATCGTGTAGAGTATTGTGATACTACAGTGATATGTCTCTAAGCTGGCATACTTTAACTACAAAGTCTTAGTTGTTTTTACGGAAAACACTACGCATAATTGATGCTGGAACAATCTTTACTGTAGGAAATAACACAATCAAGATTTAGCCTTTTGTTAACCTTGACTTAAGCGTTTTTATCTATGGTGTCAAACCACGCTACGGACTAGAATCACTGTACAGTTCGATCGACGAGCGATCTCTTCAGGAATATTGCCGCTCATCACTTGCTGTAGCAATCCTTCCCTTGTTGCCCCTAGCATAATCACATCGCATTGATTTTTGTCGGCTAAATCAATAATTGCGTCCGACACCGAAGCCGCACAGACTGTCACCGGAATCACCACTGCGGAGGTTCGGTTCTTCAGATAGCTGGTCTCTTTATCTAGATTAGGGAACGACCCAATGGCTTGCTGGGGACGAGATACATAACACAGACGAATTTCCGGTTGTTCAGACAGTTTGACTAGAAAAGGTAGAAGCTGAATTGCATCATGGGAATTTCCACCCCCCGCAGTGGGGACGAGCCAACGATCGAAGGCAGGAACTTGGAATTGTGAATTTTGCAGAGGAAACTTCACTAAGATAACGCGGCAAGAAGCCTGTCGAATAATCGTATCAACAACACTGCCAAAAATACGATCGGGCGCATCAGTAACTCCTTTCCAACCCATTAATACCATGTCAATGTGTTGAGTCTGAATCACTTCTAAGATCGCTTGGGATACATCATGGGTTACGCGAATTTGGGTGTGAATGGGAATTTGCCAGTCTCGGCGTAGTTGATTGGTTTGCTTGAGTAACCGGCGGCTGGTAGCCGTGGAAACCGCGGTTTCTGCGGGAGAGCGGAGACGACTGACGGGAATCACCTGCAAACATTCCAACTCGTAACGGCGACTTTTCGCGATCGCGGCTGCCATTTGGAGGAGAGGCCCTGCGGTTTTGGGATTGGCGATAGGAACGAGTAACCGCCCCTGACCCACAGCGGGATCGCGGGTTTGGTAGACCACGTAAGACGGTTCTGGTTGCGGGCCAACGGCTTCGGTTTTGCCGCTCAGGCGATCGGTTTCTGCCCGAATAATATCCGCGCGGGTAATGATGCCCACCAGTTTGTAGCGATCGACCACAGGTAAGCGACTGAGTTTATAGCGATCGAGCCAAAATAATACTTGAGGTAAGGGATCGTGGGGCCGCACCGTCACGGGCTGTACCGTCATAATTGTGCTTAAGGGCAGGGATTCCTCTAATTTTTGCTGATTGATTTTGGCTAAATCCGTTTGCGTTACGATTCCTACTAATTGGCCCTCATCCACCACGGGAAAGCCTCGATGGTGCGATCGGGCAAAGGCTTGGGTGGCTTCTGTGAGGGACATTTGACTGGATAATGTTTCCACTCGCCGCTGCATAATATCTGCCGCTGTCAGCCCCACCAATCGGGACTCCATTTGCTGGAGGGGTTTGAGATGAATGCCATTCCAAGCCAAAACATATTTATAAATAGAACCGCTAGAAATCGCTTCTGCCACTAGATAGGATGACACAGATGCAATCATCAACGGCAACACCAGATCGAAATCTGTGGTCATTTCAAAGACAATCACGATCGCGGTAATGGGGCCACGGGTCACTGCACTAAAAAAAGCTGCCATCCCTGCCAAGGCGAAGGTGGTGGTATAACTCACTCCACTGCCCACCCCCAAGGGAATGCCCAGGGTATTTTGGAGTCCTAGGGCTCCGTAGCTCACGAGGTACCCCAAGGCAGATCCGAGCACCAGGGAGGGAGCAAATAATCCGCCGGGTGCGCCGGAGCTAAAGGCAATGAGGGTGAGTGCAAATTTTGCGATAAAAATCAGCAGCAGCATTTGCCAACTCAATTCGCTGGTAATCCACACAGATTGCAAACTTGCGTTATTGCGCAGAATGGTGGGCAAGGTGGCGATGACGGCTCCGGATATCAAACCCGCCAGACCAACGCGCCACGGGAGTCCTAACCGAAGACGACGATTCAAGCGGAGGCCGAGGAGCAGCCCCCGAATTAAGCCAATGCCCAGTACCCCCGCGATCGCACCTAGGAGAATTAACAGCGGAATCGTGGAAACTGAAAAATAGGGATAGATATCCATTAAATTGGGTGTCAGGGGCAGTTCCTCTCCCCCGAGGACGCGGGACACCACCGCCCCAATGAAAGAGGCTAAAATGGCCGTCCCAAGGGTCAGTCCGGAAACATCTTGCAGCAATTCTTCAATAACAAATAAAACCCCTGCGATCGGAGCGTTGAATCCGGCAGCCAGTCCAGCGGCGGCTCCCGCTGCCAGCAATTGCCGACGGTGATCGGGGGAGGTGGGGAGCCATTGACTCAGTTGTCCCGCGATCGCGGCTCCTATTTGCACGGTGGGGCCTTGGCGACCGAGGCTCAAGCCCGAGCCGAGGGAAATCAGAGTGCTAGCCAGTTTGACTAGGGCCACTCGGGTATTCAGGGTGATGGGAATATAGCCCAAGGCGGCTTTGACCTGGGGGATGCCACTGCCAGCAGCTTCAGGGGCAAAGCGTTCGATCGTGTAGCCTGCGAGAAATCCTCCAATTCCCCCAATTACGGGCAAGATCAGCCAGTCGGGATACAGGGTTGCCATTTGTAGCCGCCCGCTCCCCAGCCAACCCACCCCTTGTTTGAGGCAAACTGCCGCCAGACCAGAAATCACCCCAATTAACCCCGCTTCCACGATCGCCATCTGGCGCGGACGAATCTTTTGCTGCAACCGATTCAGGTTAATCTGGTGCCAAGCTGATCGAAGGAGGTGGAATCGCGATCGGGGCTGGGGATCTACCATCATGAACCCTCCAAATGGTGCCGGGAATGTGTTCTTTATTGTCTCAGGACTCCTCAAAGCTGGACAAAAAAGTGGCTAGGCACTCTTCAATTACGGGTTCTACAAGATTCAGAAGTCAGACATAGCTGCAGAGAGATAGCTACCACCACCCACTAAAGCGACCAGTTTGTCCATTCATGCAGATTCTTCCAACAGAGCACTTATGACAGAACACTTATGACAGAACATCCATGGGTAGAGCCTAATAATCCAAGGTGTCAGAATAGTGGGTAGATTGTAGGTGGGGCAACCCGGCCTAGAAGATTGATTTGCCTGTTCTGAGGCTCCTCTACCTATGAAAAAACCCGTTGTTATTTGTATCGATGACGAACCAGCGGTTTTGGACAGTCTCAAAATCGAGTTACGCCGATCGATCGGTTCCCAATGCCTCGTGGAAACCGCCGAAGATGGCGCAGAAGCCCTCGAGCTACTCGAAGATCTCCAAAGTACCCAACATCCCATTGCCGTCATGATTGCCGACTACATCATGCCGGGACTCAAAGGCGATGAACTCCTCCGCCTCGCCCATGCCCAATCCCCCCAAACCCTCAAAATTTTGCTGAGCGGCCAAGCTGATCTCGCTGCCGTCAGCCGCACGATCGAAGTCGCCCAACTCTACCGCTTCATCCTCAAGCCTTGGCATAGCGAAGACCTGACCCTCACCGTCCGCAAAGCCATTCAGAGTTATCTCCAATCCCAACAGATCGAACAACAAACCCAAGAACTGCAAGACCTCTACAACCACGTCCTCCGCCTCAACGAGGGCCTCGAACAGCAAGTCCAAGAACGCACCGCCCAACTTAACCACAGCCTGCAAGAACTGCAAATCCTTAGCCAACTCAAGGATGACTTTCTCCACGCCGTTTCCCATGACCTGCGCACCCCGCTGACTGGAATGCTGATGGTGCTGCGGCGCTTACAATCCCGTGAGGATCCGCTCGTCCTGCCCCGTAATGTTCTCGATCGCCTGGTAGAAGGGGGCAATCGTCAGCTAAAACTCCTGGAAACATTAGTTGAAGCCCACTTTAGCGAAATCCATGGCCTGCAACTGCGCCAGGAACCCCTCCAGGTCGATCGGTTTTTGCAAAGCATCGTCCAAGAGTTAGAAGCCCTTGTGCAAGCGCAACAGGGATACCTCATCCTCGACTTACCCGCACCCGTCCCTGAGGTAATCGCCGATGGCCTCCAGCTCCAGCGCGTCTTCGACAATTTGATTTCCAATGCGCTGAAATACAATGCCCCCGGCCTCACCATTCGCCTCAGTGCAACCGCCACCGAAGCCGGAGTCCTATTTTCAGTACAGGACGATGGGGTGGGGATGAGCCAGACGGAATGTGATTCGCTCTTTGAGCGCTACGCTCGGGGCGGCAATCGGGCCCAGCGATCGGTCGGCTTGGGGCTGGGTTTATTTCTCTGTCGCCAGATTATCCTAGCCCACGGCGGCCAGATTCAAGCCACCAGCCAACCGGGCCAAGGACTGCACGTTGAGTTTCTCCTACCGCACTACCCAGCGCTTCTGGAACGTCGATCGGGCCAGTTTATCCAGAGTCTTTCCTGATCCCCATTGGCCTCTCGGTTGGGTTTACTCTTTTGGCTTTCCTATCGTCCAGTTTGCCTGCTAGAGTGGGTGCAGACCCAAGGATTATTTCGATCGAACAGAGTAGGTTGTTAGGATTGCGCATTTGGCCGATCGCAGCCTGCCAGTTCCTGCAAGTTGACTCTCCCTATGCATAAGACTAGCGATTTACACGTTGTTGACACACGGGCACTCATGACTCCAGCCAAGCTGAAGGCTGAGTTTCCCATTACGGAAGCGGCGGCAGCTTTGGTGGCTGATACCCGCGATCGAATTCGGCAGATTCTACGGAAGGAAGACGATCGCCTCTTGGTGATCGTAGGGCCTTGCTCAATCCATGATGTGGGGGCAGCCCTGGAGTACGGAGAGAAACTACTCAAACTGCGGGAAGCCCTGGCAGACAAGCTAGAAATTGTCATGCGGGTGTACTTTGAAAAGCCTCGCACGACAACGGGTTGGAAGGGCTTAATCAACGATCCCCATTTGGACGGCAGCTACGACATCAACACCGGGCTCCGCCTTGCCCGCAAGCTGATGCTGGATTTAGCAGATATGGGAATGCCCAGCGCCACGGAACTGCTCGATCCGATCATTCCTCAATACATCGCGGATTTAATTTCCTGGAGTGCGATCGGGGCAAGAACTACCGAAAGCCAAACCCACCGGGAAATGTCCTCGGGCCTGTCCATGCCGGTGGGCTTCAAGAACGGCACCGATGGCGGCTTCCACATTGCCATCAATGCGATTTTGTCCGCCAGCCATCCCCACCATTTCCTGGGCATTGATACGGAAGGGCGGGCCAGCATTGTGGCGACGACGGGTAACCCCGATTGTCACTTGGTGCTACGCGGCGGCAAGGATGGCCCCAACTACAGCGCCGAAGACTTGGCCAAGGCGGCGATCGAAATGGGGCGGCAGGGACTCGCGACCCGATCGATGGTGGATTGCAGCCACGGCAACAGCAGCAAGGATTACCGCAACCAACCGATCGTGCTGCAAAATCTGGCAGAACAACTCAAGGCCGGGTCACCATACCTGATGGGCGTCATGGTTGAAAGCCATTTAGTGGAAGGCAACCAGTCCATTCCTAAGGACCTGAGCCAGATGACCTATGGGCAAAGTATTACCGATGCCTGCGTGAACTTCGAC
Source organism: Alkalinema sp. FACHB-956 (assembly GCF_014697025.1). NCBI lineage: Bacteria > Bacillati > Cyanobacteriota > Cyanophyceae > Leptolyngbyales > Leptolyngbyaceae > Alkalinema > Alkalinema sp. FACHB-956. The sequence goes on from NZ_JACJRC010000003.1 coordinate 297,339, forward strand.
ACAACGGTGGAAATGCTACAGGCTTTAGCGGAGGCCGTTCCCAGTCCAGCGGTAACCAGTGCTCCAGTTCAGCCACAAACCTTAACGGTTTAATGCCATCCAATTTGATTTTTCATTCGTAATATACAGGGACAGGGAGGCTCGATACACCTCCCTGTTTTGTTTCAGGGCGATCGTCTGAAGCGATGGCTGGTTGCAATTGAGCCGATTCCGATCGTGCCCATTCCGATCTAACCGAGTCTAAGGGTGGCCGATCGCCCATGGGTTTACCGAGGAAAATCAATTATGGAGTTGAATCTAGTCGATTGGTTGCGCTTGCTGCATCCAATTTTGGCGGTCACAGTTGTGTTTCCGTTGTTGGGGATTGTCGTGAGTCGCGCGGTGCTGACCCGATCGCGCCGGTTGGGTTCCAGTGACGATCGCAAAAAAATTCCCGCTAACGTAGGCCCAGAGCATGTGCAAACAGGGCAATGGCTAGCGATCGCGGTGATTGGCATTTATCTACTAGGCTGTGGGCGACCGATGGTGGCGTTCTGGCTCAAGCAGCAAACCCTGAGTCAAATGCCGCTGCAAGGGTTACTGGTGCTGGTGACCTATGGGGTGACGCTGGGGGCTTTGTGGGGGATTTTGAGAGCAGGAAATCAACGGCTGTGGCGCTGGACATTTTCTGGGTTAACGGCGATCGGGTTGGTCGTGCTGGGCTGGCAGGAGGGCATTTTTCGGCGGGATAACGAGTGGTTGATTTCCCATTTTTATGCGGGGTTGGCGGCGACGCTGTTGATGGTATTCTCGTTGGCGATCGTGCCGGAAATCTACCGCGATCGCAGTCAAACCTGGCGAAGGCTACATATTGCAGCCAACACTCTGGCGATGATTTTATTTATTGCCCAGGGCATTACCGGGACTCGCGATTTGCTAGAAATTCCCCTCAGTTGGCAGGAGTCTACGGTCTACGCCTGTGATTTTGACAAAGCGTCACCGACCTATAAAACCTGTCCTCCGGTGCCGAAAGCGCCACAGTAAATCGCTACAGTCAATCGCCAAATCGCTATAGTCAATCACCCAGCCAATCGTCGCAATCAATCATTGTGGTAGGAAGCCAGACCCTACCGATGCCCGTTTTGCTTGACCCACTAGACGGAGTGATGAGCTGTGCTGATTTTGTCGATCGCGCGCTGGGTGACGGCTTCCCAATCGACCTCTTCGCCATAGGGGGCATAGACGGAACTGCCGGTGGCGGGGTTATAAATGCGGCAAAAGAGAACTTGTTCGGTTTCACCGGCTTCGACAGAAATCGTAATCGGTTTGGTAAATGCGTCGATCGGGAGTTTTGATAATGTGTAGAGCAATCCTTTAGCGAACACAGTGTCCCAGCCAGATTGAATGATATACATGCGATCGGCGCGGATAAAGAGATTGACTTTCGAGTCAGATTTGCCGCGAAATTCTTTTTCTTCAAGTTCTAGTTTTTCAATAATTCCGGTGAGGGCGTGGTATTCGATCGGTTCGTGCTGGTTTTTTGCGCCATTCCAGAAATACCAGAGGCAATCGTTATATTTGCGATTGGCGTAGATGTAGCGAGGTTTGGGTGGATGGCTGAATCCCAACGGTTGCCGCTGCGATCGCAGTTCATCCAGAATAGCTTTTAGAAGTTCGTTGGTATCCATAGGCAAGGTGAGCGATCGCGCCAAATCATGAGCGCCAATCGTCCAATACAAAGACATCCAAATCGATTGTAGTCATAAAACAGATCCAAAAACAGAGCCCAATGAGCTACTTAGGGCGTATCCTAGGCACGTTGTTGGCTCATCAACTAAAGAACTTCGCACTGTCCACCCCCCCTCCTTCGCGCAACGCATTTCGATAAAGCGGAACCATCTCCGTCGCAAACTCCTCCACCTCCGCAGGTTTTGCATAAATTCAACAACTTACATCCAACTGAATTGGATACAGTAACTCAACGATCGCCTATAACTCCGTGAAACGAACTAACCGTTTCGTTAACACGACCAATCCATCGATATCACGCTCTGGGGGCATCTCCTCTCTTGCTGCCAATCCATACAACACAACCAATTGCAAACGATCACGATAGTATTCCGGTAACTGATTACAACAAGCCTGTACTACAGAGACTACTGGCGACTCTCCTAAAACTGTCATCGATCTCATTACTAACTTCCTTACATACGGTTTGTCATATTTTGGATTTTATCAAGATCACAATCTCGATCGGATCAAAGCAACCGTGGACAGCCATCAGAGATGTCCACCTCAGCCAAGGACTAACCAAGAAAACCATTCCTTTTAGAAAACCCACCAAGAACAGTGACACAATCGCCTAGGGATCCATTATGCTAAGTTTTATTACGATCCCTAAGCCATCGAGAGAACACCATGGAATTGCCAGAATCCCTCAAAACCTACAGCCAGTTTGGGCATCCCCTACTGATGTGGGTGCTCCTTGCCCTGACCGGGTACGCTCTCTACACGGGTCTCCAGTGGCGACGTGCCCGCAGCGCAGACGGCGACCTCAAAAAAGAACTGCTCAAAGGCAAATTCAACATTAAGCACCATCAAGCCGGTTCCATTCTGCTGGCCCTCATGGTTCTCGGCACGATCGGTGGCATGGCAGTCACCTATATCAACAACGGCAAACTCT